>JBBDNJ010000244.1:0-14519 GCA_040877705.1 Binatia bacterium
TCGATGACGCGCCGGCGCAGCGTAAAAAGACGACCGCCAGCGGCGATACGCTTCCAAACAAGCGACCGCGCGGCATCTTCAAACACCGAGTAAGCCACCGGGGTGACCAGTAGTGTCAGCAGCAGGCAAAGCGATTGTCCGCCGATGACCACGACGGCGACCGCCCTGCGTTCCTCGGCGCCCGGCCCCGAACCTAACGCCAGCGGAAGCATTCCCGCTACCAGCGCCATAGTCGTCATCAGAATCGGCCGCAACCGGTCGCGATTGGCGCGCATGATCGCGGACAGTCGCTCCATCCCTTCCTCGCGCAGCCGGTTCATATGATCGATTTGCAAGATCGCGTTCTTCTTGACCACACCGAACAGCACCAGCATGCCCAGCGCCGAATAAAGATTAAGCGTGTTACCCGTCAGCCATAAGGAAAACAGCGCAAACGGCACCGACAACGGCAGCGACAGAAGAATCGTTGCCGGATGGATGGTGCTTTCGTACTGCGAGGCCAGGATCATGTACATAAAAACGATGGAAAGCAGCAAGGCCCATAAAAATTGATTGAATGTGCGCTCCAATTCACGGCCGCGGCCGGACACGCTGGTGGTGTATTCGGCGGGCAAATTCATTTGGCGCACCTCTTGATTGAGCGCCTCGAGACGATCGGCAAGCGCGAAACCCGGCGCGATCCCGGCGCGTAGGCTCACCTGGCGTTGACGGTCCAGGCGGTCGATGCGGGATGCGCTCTGGGCCGACTCGACGTGCACCAGGTTATCAAGCCGGACCAGGCCGGCGCCCGCGCGCGGAACATAGAGGCGGGAAATCGCCCCAACATCTTCTCGATCGTGCCGCGCTAAACGCAATTGCACGTCGTATTCCTCATTGACCGTGGGATCGATGAATCGCGACACTTCCTCGTCGCCGCCGACCATCAAACGTAAGGCCGCGGCGATATGCTCGGTATCCACGTTGAGATCGGCGGCGCGCTTGCGATCGATCACCACGCGCAATTCGGGGTTGTCGAGCTTGAGCGTCGTATCGGCGTCGATGATGCCCAAATCCTTCGAGCGGATGCGCAGGCGCTCGGCATAATCGGCCAGCGCTTTCAGATCCGGGCCGCGCAGTACGAATTCGATGTCCCAGCTGCCGCTGCCGATGTTAAACGACCGCTGATTGCGCACGGAAGTCCGGAGATCCGTGAATTGTCCTAGACGCGCGCGGACCTGCTGCATGACGTCGCGCTGCGAAATGTTGCTAAATGCCGCCCAGGGTTGTCCGTTGAGCGTCTCGCGCCAAAGCCGGCCGACGGAGAAGATCCGCTCTCCGTGCGGCGCGATCAGCACGTAGCAGCCGCCTGTGCCCACGCCGCTGATAAAGCTCCCGCCCGCGTCGCAGAGCATTGAACGGACCAAAGGCACGGCGCGGATCTCATCTTCCACGGCGCGCATGATCTCGTCCATGGCCGCGAGGCTGGTGCCTTGAGGGGCGGTTATGTTTACGTCGAATTCCGCCTCGTCTACATCGCTCGGGATGTACTCCTGTTGAACCAGCGTATACAGAGGAATGGACGAGAGCGCGACAAGCCCCGCGAAGATCATCACCGCCAAACGGTGCGCCATAGACCAGCGGAGCATCCGTTCGTAACGGCGGTCGATCCAGCCGTAAAAACCCTGGCGCGAGCGCGCTTCATCGTGCCCGCCTCCCGCATTTGCGTCTTCGGCTGTGAGCATGCGCGCGCTCATCATCGGCGTGAGCGTGAAAGACACCAGCAAGCTAACCAGAACCGCCACCGATGCGGTAAGGCCGAATTGATAGAGGAATCGTCCCGAGATGCTGGACATGAATGAGACCGGAACGAAAATAATCACCAGGCTGAAAGTCGTCGCCATGACCGCCAAACCGATTTCGGCGGTGGCGGCGCGCGCCGCCTCAAACGGCTTCATCGCCTTTTCTTCAACGAAGCGAAAAATATTTTCCAGGACGACGATGGCATCGTCGATGACGATGCCCACCATCAGCACCAGCGCCAGCATGGTCACGCTGTTGAGCGTGAAATCGAGCGCCCACATCATCCCGAAGGCTGAAACCACCGAACTCGGAATGGCCACGGCGGCGATGAACGTCGAGCGCCAACTGCGCATAAAAGCCAGCACGACCAGACATGCTAATATGCTGCCTAAAATCAGGTGAAAACTAATTTCGTTCAGCGCCGCATAAATATAGCGCGACTGATCGCGGATAATTTCGATCTCAAGATCGCCCGGCAGTTGCCTCTTGACCTGCGCAAGGTTTTCTTTCACAGACTCGATGACCGCAACTGTATTAGCGCCCGACTGCCTGCGTATTTGTAGTTGGACCGTCGGCACGCCGTTGAGCCGCGCCAGAGATCGCTGTTCCTTGGTGCCGTCTTCGGCCGAGCCGATATCGCGGATACGAATGGGAACGCCGTTAACCGTCGACACCACAAGGTCGTTGAAAGCTTCTGGGACGACAATGCGTCCCATGGTGCGAAGCACCTGTTCACGCGCGCCGCTGGTCACATTGCCGCCGGGTATATCGGCGTTCTGCCGCTGGATGGCGTCTCGAACGGCGGTGATCGGAATTTGATACGCCGCCAGGCGATCGGCATCGATCCAGATGTTGATGGCGCGTTCCAAACCGCCGACGATGAGCACCTCACCTACGCCGACCGAGCGCTCGAGTTGCACCTTGACGATTTTATCCGCAATCTCCGTCAATTCGCGCAGGGGACGGTCGCCGGAAAGCGCTATCGTAAGGATCGGTGAGTCTTCGTTGTCACGTTTTGAAATGACCGGGGGATCGACGTCGCGCGGCAACCGTCTGAGGACCGTGGCGACCCGGTCGCGAACATCCTGCGCCGCGACATCGATGTCCCGGTCAAGGTTGAACGTGGCCATAACGTACGAGCTTCCCCGACCGGATATGGAACGCAGCTCGTCGATCCCTTCAACGGTATTGACGACTTCTTCGATCGGCTGTGACACTGTCGTTTCGACTTCTTCAGGAGAAGCCCCCGGCAAGGTAGTGCGCACCGAGACGATGGGCAGGTCTACCGAAGGAAAACGGTCAACGCCCAGACGGAAATAGCTAGTCGCGCCGACGACCACCAGCGCGAGTATGATCATCGATGCAAAGACCGGCTTTCGGATGCTGATTTCCGCCAGTTTTTGCATCAGTTGATCACCTTAACGGGTTCTCCGGAGACGAGGTTGCCCGGTTCGACGATGACCTGATTGCCGGCGGCGATGCCTTCGGTGATTTCTATCTGTTCGCCGATACGGCGTCCGGTGCGCACGCGCTTTTCGATAGCCCTATCCTCCGCCACCATCAAAACCTTCTCAATTCCGGCGAAAGTGACGATCGAGTCACGTGGCACGGTGACAATCTGTTCGCCTGCTTCAATGATAATGTCGGCTTTGGCGAACGACCCAGGGCGCAGTGTGCCCTGGGTATTTGGCACTTCAGCCTCGATCAGCAACGTTCTGTTGTTCTCCAAAAACACCGGAGATAGACGAGCGACTCGACCGGAATACTTACGAGTATCGCCTTCGACGGTAAGCTCTACCGCCTGGTTTACACGCACAGACCCCGCCTGTCGCTCAGGTACCGCCAGCCGCAAGCGCAACGGATCCATGCGCACCAGTGTCACCACCGGCGCCCCGGCCACCAGATATTGGCCCACGGAAACCTGGCGCTCGCTGACGGCGCCGTCCATGGGCGAGACAATGATCGTATCGGCGAGTTGCTGGCGGGCGATTTCGAGCTCCGAACGGCGCTGGAAAAGTAATCCTTGGCGATTCCGGACCTCTTCCATCGCAGCCTGATATTGGCCTTCAGCAACCGCCAGCCGCGCAACAGCCGCGTCCAGCTCAGCGCGCGCGATAAAATTCCCGTCCCACAATTCCACCATCCGGTTATGGGTCAAACGCGCTTCCCTCAGCATGGCTGCCGACTGACGCACCAGCGCCGTTTGCTCAGGATCTATCTTGTCGCTGGTTCCTTCGGCAGGCAGGCCGAGGCGCACCCGCGCTTGCTGAAGACCGGCTTGCGCTTGATTGACGCGCAGCCGATAATCGCTGGGGTCGATGCGCGCGATCGCCTGCCCCTTGCGCACGCGACTGCCGAGATCGACGGCGATTTCGCTGATACGCCCGATGACTTTGGTGCCCAACACGACTTGATCTTCGGCTGCCAGCGTTCCGGTGGCGCTCACTGTGCGCGCGGCCTTAGCCTCCACCGCCCTGGCAAGTTTTACCTGGCGCGGCGGAGTGTCACTTTCGGTGACAGCGGTCGCTGAGGGGTCGCCGCCGCACGCTGCCAGCGCCACCGACAACAATGCAGCCACGAGCACACTACCCGAGGCCATGATCCTGAAACCGCCGCGCCTGCGAGTGGGCCATGAGATGTTTGATGAACAAGTCAGCAATTCCTCCTCCTAGGCCGCCCGGTGCGCGCCTTTCGGTTGAAGGTGATTGTAAAGAATAGCCGGTATTCGAAGGTTATTCAGATATGCCTCCGTTTCGTTGAGTAAACTCTTTCAGAGCCCCAAGTGAAAAAGCGGTGATATGACCGGCCAGCCGCGAGATATCTGCGGGAGCGTATTTTTGTTCAGGATAAAGCCGGCTGAGCACCGACCGGGCATGATGATAATACACGCACTGGCTCAAAATGCTCAACGTGCACAGGCGCACCGCCTCGTCGGTCGCTTCTGAATCGAGCAGTTCACCGATAATGGCCGCCAGCTCCTGGTGCACAGGACGGGCAATTTCTTCAACCAACGTATCCAGAGCCCGCGTCGGCTCGATCATCTCCCTGGCCATGATCTTGGTATGCCAGCCTGGGCGGCCTTCGTCGAAAACGCGATGCAATAATGATTCGATGTAAGCCGACAGCTTCTGCTCCGCGCTTGCGCCGGGCTTCAAGCCATAATCGGCGGGATATCTCTCTGCATGCGCGTCCGGCACGGAGCGCAGCACCGCCATATAAAGACCTTCTTTATCACCAAAGTGATAGTTGACGGCAGCTATATTGGCGCCGGCCTTCTCGCAGATCTGTCGTACAGTCGCCGTTCTGTAGCCGTATTCGGCGAAGATCTCACCGGCCGCTTCTAAAAGACGCCTCTCCGTACCTGAATTGGGCTCAGAAACACTTGCCGATTGTTCGTTAAACATATGTTTGAATCGACGGTATCAAACATTTGTTCGATACACAATTCAGCCGGAACTTCCCAAAAACCATTAGCAACGAAACCCGCCACGCGCGTCTACTTATCGAACGTCAACGCACTTAAGTTAATATCGAACAGATCTGCATTTTTTTCCGAGACACGACTATCAAATGTAGTCTTTAGCACGCATTTGCTTTCGAACCTCACCAAGTGCTAAAGGAAACTTATTCCACTCAGGAGGATTACGATGGCAAAACTAAGACATCTCGCGCTATTGACGCATCAACCGGAGAAGCTGGCCGATTTCTACAAGAAAGTTTTCGAGCTTCAGGAAGTCTTCCGCACCAAAAACGGTTCGGTCCATTTGTCCGATGGCGAAGTCAATCTGGCGATTCTGAACGCCAATGATCCGAAAGACCCGGATGATTTGAAGCACATGGGCATGTATCACTTCGGTTTCCACGTCGATGATCAGGAGACTGTCGCAAAAAGGATTCAAGAGCTGTATCCGGAAGGCGCGCCAAAGGCGCGGCCTAACGGCACGAGCTACGCCGAAACGCGCGGAGCGGATCCAGACGGCAATCTTTTCGACATCTCCACCTGGGGATGGAGTGGCAAACCGCTGCCCAAGGAAAAGGGCGGACCCGATCAACGCTGAATCCGGGAGTGAATTTCTCATGATAAAGTTTTTTTCCAGGATATTTTTTATTTTGAGCTTGTTGTCATTCCAAGGCACTGGTTTTGCCGCCACTGCGGCTGAAGTCGTTAAAAAAATACAGGGGCTGTCACCGGCGCAAAGAAAAGCTGTCCTGGAAGAAGGCGCGAAAAAAGAAGGCCAGGTGGTGATCTACACATCGGTCAGCCTGTCGGACTATCCGAAGATTTTGGCCGCCTTCGAACAAGCGCATCCGTTCATCAAGACCCATGCCTTCCGCTCGACCCCGTCGGGTGTGTTTAGAAGAGTTGACACAGAAGCTAAAGCAGGACGTCATGCGGTGGATCTGGTCGCATCCGCGCCTATAGAGGTTTGGCAGTTAAAACAACGGCAACTCTCGATTCCCTACGCATCTCCCGAGACAACCGGCCTGTTTAAAGGTTCCGCCGACCCCGATGGCTACTGGACCGCTTTCGATGTCACTCCCATCGTTCTTGCGTATAACACCAAGCTGGTGAGCGCGCAGGAGGCGCCCAAAACATATCAGGAGCTTTTGAATCCGAAATGGAAAGGCAAAATGAGCCTGGGCACGGAGGATTACGATTGGTTTTCGGTCCTGCTGGACCACATGGGCAACGAGAAGGGCATCGAATACATGAAAGCGTTGGCGCAACAGAACCTGCACATGCCGGGCTCCAGCAGCGTCATGAGAGTCCAGCTCTTGCTGGGAGGTGAATCGTCCCTCGCCGTGGCCGCGCGAGGCCGCCGGGTCGCCGAGCTCAAATCCAAAGGAGCCCCGATCGATTTTCGAATCCTGGATCCATATGCCGGAGAACCGGATTTGGCCGCATTGATGCAGCGCGCGCCCAATCCTCACGCGGCGATTATTTTCTACGACTGGTTGCTGTCGCAGGACGGCCAGAGCAAGATGTCCGACTTGACCGGGCGCATCGCCATCCGCAAAGGAATCAAGCACCGACCCTACCTGCAGGAATTATTGCAGAAGGATTTTGTCTTCGTTACCCCGTCTTCGATCGCAGCCAATTTGAAAGAGATTACGGCGCTGTACCACCAAATCTTTGGACTGCACCAGGCGAAGTAGAGTTCTATTCTCTAGCGGCGCGGCCCCAAACGAGCCGCGCTTCGATCCTCTCAGCTTCAAAACCGACTCCACATGGGGTTTTTCCGGCAACCGCATGAAGATGTTACTGACGCTCTCCGGCGGATGCCTGCATCCGACGCCTGGAATCCGCCGGAAGTCCCGCCAGCTCCCATAACATAAATAAAACCGAAGGCCGGAGATTAGCCATACTGGACAAATTAGCTATATTGGTTATAATTGTCCTCGGCCTGTATGGAAGGTTTGCCATGTCCACATTAACATTCAGAAATAGCCACGGCGCGCTCGTCGATATTCCCACTGTCGCCGCCACTCAAGTTAAGAACGAGTTCGGCGCGATCCTCGATAAGGCCACCCATACCGGCGCGGTCGCGATCACCCGGCACGACACCCCGAAAGCCGTGCTTCTCTCCTACCAAGAGTTCGAATCGCTGGTGCAGACGCGCTCCCGTACCCTCGAAAATCTTGGCGCAGAGTTCGACGATCTGTTGGAGCGCTTGCAGTCTCCTAAAGCCAGAAAAGGCATGGAAGCTGCGTTCAACGCGTCTCCCGCCAAGCTCGGAGGCGCCGCCGTCAAGGCAAGCCGTAAGGCACGCTGAAAAGAATTACGGTATGGGCGTAGGGCCAACCCCTGTGGTTGCCATACTTTCCAAAGATTGAACCAACAAAAACAATCCCGCATCTACGTTCTCGCAGGCGTCAATGGCGCCGGCAAGAGCAGCATAGGCGGCGCGGCTTTTCGCCAGAGCGGCGCCGATTACTACAATCCTGACGATGTCGCCCGTAAACTGATGTCGGGGAATCCGACGTTGACTCAAGTAGACGCTAACAGCGCGGCATGGCACGAGGGCGTGAGGCTGCTGAAGCGGGCCATTTCGGAACGCAAAGACTTCGCCTTCGAAACCACGTTAGGCGCCAACACGATCCCGCGCCTCCTGGCACAGGCTGCGTCAAAAGGCATCGAGGTCTATATCTGGTACGCCGGACTTTCCAGTCCTGCGCTACACATCGAACGCGTGCAGGCTCGCGTCCGCGGCGGCGGCCACGACATCGCCGCCGAGCATATCCACAGGCGGTTCGAGCACAGCCGGCTTAACCTTATTGAGCTAATGCCCCACCTCACAGCGTTGCGTGTTTACGACAACAGCGCGGCAGCCGACCCCGCGACCGGCAAAACCCCCAAGCCCAAACTCGTGCTCCACATGGTGCACGGTAGAATACGCAATCCGCGCACTCTTAAGCACACGCCAGACTGGGCCAAGCCAATCGTCGCCACCGCTCTCAAAATCAAGGGGCAATAAGATAATTATCGCCAGTGCGGCGGATAAGTGCGCTCGTAGCCGGGAAGCGCCTCGATTCGCTTCACCCACGCCGTGACCTTCGGAAAATTCTCGGCCATCGGTAGAAGTTCCAGGTTCAGCGGTTTCGCCGCGTCTTTGCCGGCCGCGCGTGAAATGATTTGAACCAAAGGAAATAGACATATGTCGGCCGCGGAGATTTGTTCGCCGACCAGCCAGGTTGAATCCGCCAACTCGGCATCGATGTGTTTCAACTCCTGGCGGATGCTTCGTGCCGCTTCCTGAATTTCATCGGTCTTCTCCAAACCTTTGCCGAAAAAAATCGGCCGGATCAATTTATTGCCGGCATCGATCAGGTAAGACTCCGTCTCCGAAATCGCGCGCCAGATCAGACCGGTTTCCTGTGGCGAAGTTCCGAACAGCGGCGGATCGGGATGTTTGCAATCCAGATAGGCCATGATCGCGAGCGACTCATTGAGCATGAAGCCGCCGTCTTTGAGCACCGGCACCTTGCCGCGTGGGTTGAGCTTGAGAAAATCGGCAGCTTTATGATCGCCTCGCGAAAATTCCAAAAGTTTCGATTCGTATTCAAGGCCCTTGACTTCGAGGGTCAACATGACGCGCCAGGCAAAAGGACTGCCGCTTCCCCAATAAAGTTCTAATGCCATTTCGCACCTCCTTAAGCTTTTATCCAGCAGTCACTATACGCCGTTGTGTCGATCTTAGCAGTATTCGAGTTCTCGTCTAGATATCAAGAGGGATTGTGCTTAGTTCAGCGCCTGCCCCGGACTCGATCCGGGCTTCAAAAGTTCAACGGGAAGACCGCGTCAGAGAAAAAGGTTGCGAAGTGGCCGCCTGATGGAGGATAGTGCGGGGAATACGATCACAATGCTTATCAAACATATCACCGTTTAGGCAACTTGCGGAAGGGAATGCCTGGACCAACAATCATACGTTAAATGCATCAGATTGTATGACATAGTCGGGGTAAACTTTGGACGCTTTGAACGGCTTGAACTTTTTAAATCAGTGAAGCGCCACACCCGAACGATTTACCAGACAGGAGAATTGAAGATGACTCTTTCCAGCAGCGCCTCGTTCTTTGCCACAGTCTTATTTAGCATGACCCTCTGCCTGACGAAAACAGCGCACGGTCAAGAGCGCTTTCGGGTTTCCTACGGCGGTTATAACGAAACTGCCGCGCCCATGTGGGTCGGCGCGGATAAGGGTTTCTTTAAAAAGTACGGCATCGACGCATCGATGATTCAAGTGCGCAGCGGCGCGCTGAGCATCGCGGCACTTGTGTCGAAGGAGGTCGACGCGGTCTGGCCGGCGCAGTCGACCATTCTAAGCACCGTCGCTGGAGGGATTAAACTAGGTTGCATCGCCAGCGCGACCAACAAGATTCCGCGCCACCTCGTCGTACGAAAGGAAATCAAAAGCATCGAGGACCTGCGCGGCCGTGCCATCGGCGTGCAAAGCATCGGCGGTGGTTTTTGGCTGCAGACCATGATCATTCTGGATCACCTCGGCGTCGATCCGGATAAGTACGGCTTGAAAATGCGCATCATCGGCGATGGGCCGGTGATCGCCCAGGCGCTCATGAACGGCAACATCGATGCAGCCGCCCTGACGTATAGCCTGAGCGAGGCGCCGCTCAAGGCGGGATTTAGATCTCTTGCTGACGCCGCGGAGCTCAAAGTGCCCTACCAAGGGCCGAGTGTTTGCGCCCTCAAAGAAGTTATCGCCAACCGACAGGAGTTTTTCCTCCGCTTGACCAAAGGGCTCGTCGAAGCGACGGCTTTCATTCTCGACGGCAACCACAAGCCGGAGGTCATGAGAGTTCTGCAAAAAAATCTCCGCCTGCAGAAAGCCGACGAAGTCGAAGCTTCTTACAGAGTGTTACGGCTGATGGCGACCCTCGATATCGCGCCGAATCCAGCGGCCTATAAATCGGTCCAGCGCATTGTCGCCAGAGTGAACCCGAAAATTGCCCAGGTCCATCTCGATCAAATTATCGACGCGAGCTTCGTGCGTAATCTCGAGAGCGGCGGGTTTATCGCCGAGCAGCGAAAAAAACTGCGCTGAGGCTTTCGCCTTGTTAAAATTTGCGGCTAGCCGGCCGGGGTATACTCATTCACGGCCGCGTCTGCTTATACTGACAGGCAACGGAGACACCGGTAAAGAGGGATTTGAACGGCTTAACAGCTTGCTTTGAAATTCTTTCGAGGAGAAGAAGCCTATGTGGGATCTAATCGGACCAGCGGCAACAGTCGGGGTGATCTTTATGATCTTGCTCGTCAGCGGAATCAAGATTCTAAAGGAATACGAACGTGCCGTGATTTTTCGCCTCGGCCGTATGGTCGCGCCGCGCGGGCCCGGAATCATCTACGTCATTCCGCTCATCGAAAAAATGCTGCGCATCGATCTCCGGACAGTGACCATGGACGTTCCGCCGCAGGACGTCATCACGAGAGACAATGTGTCCGTAAAGGTAAGCGCCGTCCTCTACTTCAGGGTCATCGATGCCAATCGGGCTGTTCGAGAGGTTGAGCGTTATCTCTTTGCCACCTCTCAGCTCGCCCAGGTGACACTGCGCAGTATCTGCGGCCAAGCCGAACTCGATGAACTGCTCGCTGAGCGCGAAAAAATTAATACCCGCATTCAAACCATTCTCGATGTTCAAACCGATCCCTGGGGAATCAAGGTGGTTTCGGTGGAAATAAAGCACATCGATCTTCCTCAAGAGATGCAGCGGGCCATGGCCAAGCAAGCCGAGGCTGAGCGGGAGAGGCGCGCCAAAGTCATCCACGCCGAGGGCGAGTTTCAAGCGTCGCACAAGCTTGCTGCCGCGGCGGAAACTATCGCGAAACAACCGAGCGCCATGCATCTCAGGTTCTTACAAAGCCTGGTTCAGGTAGCGGCGGAAAATAACCACACGGTCGTGGTGCCCATTCCAGTGGACTTCATTGTGGGTCTTCTGGACCAAAAAAAGGATCAGGATTAGAGGCGGTGCTTCTTTTACCCGTTCGATTCGCGTTCGAGCATTAACGTGTCCGCGCCGCGTCTAGGTTCACGATAATATCGTTCCATGGAACCCGTCGGTCAGCAAAGGCCCGGCGCTTTCACGGTCAGCGAGTTAAGCAGCGATCGAGCCGACGAAAACCCGCTCATTCATCGTCGAAACCTAAATGACGTTCGAACTCGAGATTACGCTTCTGGCGCAAGATTTCCTCTTTCCCCAGAGGATCGTGGTCACAAGGTCCATAGAAGTCGATGATATCGCCTTCGCTTGCTTGCGTGAGAACCGGACGATCCCAGTAGAGGGTCTCTTTTCTGATTGCCGGAAACTTCAGGTGGCAAAAACTGCCGGAAGAATCAGCCAATCTGTAGGTAACACCTTCACCGCCCGGCACTGGCGCAGCACTGCATGCCAAATTCGGCAACAGCAGTAAAACTCCTACCAAATATTCGATCTTCCTCATTTTCTCCTCCGTTTCCCTCGTTCAAGGCAGCCCGCAATCCCCACGCCACGGTTTAAAACATATCGCAACGCGGGCAATTCGAAAAGGGCTAAGGCGTTTGCTCATTACTCAAAAATCAGACATTGTCCAAAAGCAAAAGAAGGCTATGATGAAAACACCTCATTTTTTTAACCTCTACAATCACGGCCTCATCCGTGTGGCAGTCGGTGTTCCCGAGGTGCGGGTCGCGGATCCGGACTTTAACGGAACCCGCACCATTGAGCTCATGGAACAGGCCGAACGCGAGAAGGCGATTCTGGCGCTCTTTCCGGAGCTCGGGCTCTCCGCCTACTCTTGCGAGGATTTGTTTCACCAGCAAGCGCTGCTGGACGGTTCGCTTGAAGCCCTGAAAAATATTTTAAAAGCATCCGAAACGTTGAACCTGATCGCGGCAGTTGGCATGCCGCTCCGAGTCGATCACCTTTTGTTCAATTGTGCCGTCG
The DNA here is from genome assembly GCA_040877705.1 of Binatia bacterium. Taxonomy (GTDB): domain Bacteria; phylum Desulfobacterota; class Binatia; order UBA9968; family UBA9968; genus WHTF01. Next base: position 12,220 of record JBBDNJ010000244.1, read on the forward strand.
TACTCTTTCACGGCAGGATTCTGGGTATCGTTCCGAAGGCTTTCTTGCCCAATTACCGGGAGTTTTATGAATACCGGCAGTTTGCTCCGGCGGCTGCAGCCCAAAGTACCGCCATCGAAGTATTAGGACAAAGCGGAATCCCGTTCGGGGAGCGCCTGCTGTTTAACTGCCATGAGCAGCCGGAATTTACGTTTTTCGTCGAGATCTGTGAGGACCTCTGGGTTCCCATCCCGCCGTCTTCTCACGCGGCCTTGGCCGGCGCTACGGTTATCTTAAATCTCTCCGCCTCCAACATCACCATCGCCAAGGACGAGTATCGTCACAACTTGGTCGCCAACCAGTCGGCCCGCTGTATCGCCGCATACCTTTATACCGCGGCAGGCACCGGCGAATCGACGACCGATCTTGCCTGGGACGGCCATGCAATGGTTTACGAGAGCGGGGTCCTGGTGGCTGAGTCGGAACGGTTTCGCTACGATTCTCAACTTATACTGGCGGAGCTGGATTTAGAACGGCTCACACTGGAACGCATGCGCCAGAACAGCTTCGGACAGAGCATGCAACGCCATCGTGAAGAGCTGCAGCGGTGCCGCAGGATCTCGTTTAGTCTCGAGTCACCGAGAGCGGGACGCTTGTTGTGCAGACGGCAAATCGATCGCTTTCCCTACGTGCCGTCGGACCCGGCAGTGCGCGACCGCCGCTGTTATGAGGCTTACAACATTCAGGTTCAGGGACTGGTAAAGCGGCTCAAGAGCGCCAACCTATCAAAAGTCGTCATCGGCATTTCCGGAGGGCTCGATTCGACTCATGCGCTGATCGTGGCCGCCAGGACCATGGATGTGCTGAGAGTCCCACGTTCGAATATTTTAGCTTACACCATGCCCGGCTTCGCCACGACTCAACATACCTTAGTCAACGCGACCGCTCTTATGGCAGCAATCGGCTGTGAGTCCCATGAGCTCGATATTCGCCCAAGCTGCGAACAGATGCTGCGAGATATTGGTCATCCCTACGCGAAAGGAGAACCGGTTTACGATATTACATTCGAGAACGTTCAGGCGGGAGAGCGCACGAGCCATCTCTTTCGACTCGCTAATCTGCAGCAGGCGCTGGTGCTCGGCACCAGCGATCTGAGCGAACTGGCGCTGGGCTGGTGCACCTATGGGGTAGGAGATCACATGTCTCATTACGCCATCAATGCCAGCATTCCAAAAACGCTGATGCAGTTTCTCATCCGCTGGGTAGCCGAGACTAACCAGCTCGGTGAAAAGGCAAGCGCAGTCCTGCGTTCCATTCTCGAGACCGAGTTTAGCCCGGAACTTATTCCCATAGACGCCGGCGGCGAGCAATCTATGCAGAGGACGGAAGATATCATCGGGCCTTATGAACTTCAGGATTTTACGCTCTATTACATCACTCGCTTCGGCTACCTACCCTCCAAAGTCGCGTTTCTCGCCTATTGCTGCTGGAGAGACCGCGCTCTAGGACCATGGCCCGATATTCCCGAAACAAAACAACATGAGTACAGCGTCGCCGAGATCAAGCAATGGTTGTCGGTTTTTGCCTGGCGCTTTTTTCAGGTCAGCCAGTTCAAGCGAAGCTGTATACCGAACGCTCCGAAGGTAGGCTCCGGCGGTTCTTTATCTCCGCGCGGCGACTATCGGGCGCCGAGCGACAGCGAAGCCACGGTTTGGCTCGAAGAGATCAAGGAAATTCCGGATCAAGATCCCGAGGTCGGTTCGTAGTCTCTGAAGTCAGATACTTCAAAAAAAGCGGTCCATAAGAACCGCGCTCTTTGTCGTCCGATGACTTCATAGATTAACGCCCGCGCTGCCGCCGAGCTCACGCGTTGGCGAATTCAGCGGTTAGGTGGGATCGCCCGCGCCTTGCCGATCGTCAAAGCCAAAACTGCGGCCAGCAGACCCCATGATGGCGCCCGCCACAGAGGCATATGCTCGCGGCCTGCGGCGGAAATGAAACCGGAGCGGCGGTTAAGCTTTGATGGAGACATGGCAAAACTTATTTCGGGACTGGGGGTTGGGTGTTAGGCCTTAGTGCGAACCGATTGCCGTTCAACAGTTTAAGATAAGATCGCAGCGGCGAACTATCTTTCCGAGAAACGATTTGAACGACTTGAACGATTTGAACGTAGCGCAGCGCAAGCGAAGCGATTGAACTCTGAATTATCCGATTACCTTGCGCTCTCTTGCTGTGAAAACGCCAGCTTCCGTTCTTCACGACTCGGAGTTCAAGATTGATCTTGATATTACGCTGGTAATTCCTCGGCGTTGATCACGTCG
>JBBDNJ010000245.1:0-14465 GCA_040877705.1 Binatia bacterium
CTCGGATATCAAGTGTTTAAAATAACCCTCGTCGTAGGACAGCGGGAAATGAGCGTAGCCGGGACCGCGCTCGCCTGCCGTAGATGCGCGCCTTGGCGGTGTCGATGCCGATGATCCGACCACGAGGGGCACGAAGATCAGGAAGTACGAGAAATATGTTGAAAGCCGGTCCACTTTTTTAAGCGGATTGCTCCGTCTTCGTGAACTTCGTGAACTTCGTGAACTCCATGTGCATAGAATTGCTCGTGGCGCATCACGGCGTCGGATTGCTGCGAACGAATGTAATCAAACCTGCAGTGATACGCGAGAATTAATTTTGACCGGCGCCCCCCATTCGACTAAATGGTTACTTGAGATGCGCGCGGTTGGCGACGGTCACCAGTAGACCGGCGGCGGCGATCGCGGACGCTGCGACATACATCCAAAAAAATCCAAACCACTGAACCAAGCTGCCGCAGATCAGCGCGCCGACTCCATTGCTGAGGGGCAAGGCGATGGAAAACGTCGCCATGGCTCGACCTCTTCGTTCGGGTTTAGCCTGTTCCATCGCGATTGCCAGTGTCGTTGCGCTGGCCATCGCCAACCCCACCATGTAAAGCGTTCCCGGAATGATCAAGGCGATAAGGTTGGCAGCGAAGGCCAACGCCAGTAGAGCGACCGCTTGAAAAATAAAGCAGGCGAGCAACGCTCGCCGCCGGCCGATCCGGTCGGAAACCTTCCCCAGTATAGGACGAGCGAGAAGGCTGGTCGTGCCGCTAACGACGTAAAACCAGCCGATGTTTTCGACGCCGATTTCGCGCGCGTAAAGAACTAAAAAACTCGTCACCGCCGGAAAAGTGACATGAGAACCGAATGAAAGCACCGACGCGAGAATGATTTCCCGGTCCAGGACATTCAAAATCTCGCGCCACCACGGACCGGAGATAGCCGCATGCCGGTTGTGAGCGGGTTGTGGTGCATGGCGCGAAAGGATGGCGCCGGTGCCGCGCCGAACCCAGCCAATACGATGGCAACGACGAAAACTATGGCGAAACCGCCAAAGGGCGCATCGATGAGCCAGAGCGCGAGCGCCGGCAACAATATCGTCCCGCTGGCCTGGACTCCACTATAGTAACCCGAAGCTTCGCCGCGTCGTGCCGCCGGGGCGCTCAAGGCCAACAGCGAATAGCCGGCGGCATTCAACCCCGCCCAACCGATTCCTCGCAGTGCGTTCGCGAACATCGTTGCTTCGGGCAATGGAATAAAGCAGAAAGTCACCGCCGCGGACAATAAAAGCAGCCCGCAGATGAGCACGCCGGTTTCGGACCACTTGTCAGCCCAGCCGCCGATGAGCGGCCGGAAGACCACGCTCGTCACGGCGAAGCAAGCGAGCACGAGACCGACTTTGAACGGCGTGCCGCCCAACGAGGTGATGTAAAGGGGAAATGTCGGTTGCAAAAGCGCATGTTGCGCCGAGCCGAAAAACTGCGCGCAACAGAGCAGAGCAAACGCCGGCGTCCACAGGGACTGGGATTTTGCTACGGTCATAGGATCGCTGATTCAATGAAAAGTTTCTTTGCCTGGGCCTGTCGGTTGGAGACGCGGCGAGAACTGCAAAGAGGGCTCAACCTAGCACGAACCAATGGATAGATCGAGTTGGCGTGTCAATTCGGTATGGTAGGATTCGTAGGGGCGCAGCATGCTGCGCCCGGATGATGCGTCAATGCTGCATGGTTCCAGCCGGTCAAGAGGTTCAATTTGTTTGTGCAGGTTTTCGCTTTCGCCGCAGTTGCTTCAGATGAAGGAAAATCTGGTGCGCAGGGGATTAATGCCTTCTCCATCGAATCTCATACATTCACGGGAGTCAGACTGAACACGCGCGGGATAGACGCGTTGCGTTTGGCAAGTCTCTACGACGCAGCGCGGAGCAAAATCCTGTAACTCCATGCCAATCGTACTGATGTGATTACCGCCGGTCTGGACCTCCGTTAGTCACGGTGGTACAGGTAGGCCTCGTTGACAGTGAAAGGAAGAAAAGAAACACGGGAGTATAGGAGTATAGAATATGACGCATACTATATTATTCGTTCTTGTTGTACTACTTGTTGGGGCGCAGGCACCTGCGGCCACTGTGGCATCTTATGAAGGAAAGACCATCCGCTTCGTTGCGGGAACCGCGCCGGGAGGCGGGCATGACATCCATATCAGAGCTATCGCGAGACATTTCGGCAGGTTTGTGCCCGGTCAGCCGAACGTTATCGTCCAGAATATGGCCGGGGCAGGCGGCGTAGTCGCCGGCAACTATATTTATAAAGTGGCCAAGCCGGACGGCCTCGCCATCGGGTTTTTTCCCGGCGGCAATATCCTTCTTGACCTTATAGACGAAAGTGGAGTGGAATTCGATTCGAGGAAGCTTCAGTGGATTGGAAGCGCCAGTTCGGCGGTCGCCACTTGTTTCGCCCGGAATGACTCTGGCGTCAAAACGATCGACGACGTAATCGGATCCGCGAAGCCTCTGGTTGTGGGTAGTAGCGGACGTGGCACCACTATGAGCATTTATCCCAGAGCGTTAAATGCCGTGCTCGGAACGAATTTCGAGGTGATCGAAGGTTACAAAGGGGGATCTCAAGTTTATCTGGCGCTGGAGCGTGGGGAGGTAAACGGCGTGTGCGGGCTTTTCTGGTCTTCGATCAAAGCCTCTCGCCCCGACTGGGTGTCGAATAACTTCATTCGCGTGTTCCTCCAGTTGGGTCTCGATACAGAACCCGAGCTGAAGCAGGTGCCCTCGGTCATGGATCTGGTAAAAAAACCGGAAGACCGCACTTTTCTCGAAGCTGTCTTTGCGCCGTTGCGCATGGCGCGGCCCTTTTTTGTCGGTCCGGATGTTCCTGGCGAGAACGTGAAGATTTTGCGGCAGGCGTTTCTCAACACTCTCAAAGACCCTGCTTTCATCAAAGAGGCCGAGAAACTGCGGCTGGAGATCACCCCCACTTCGGGTGAAGAAGTTGAGACCCTGATAGGAAAGGTATTTGGGAGTCCTCCGAACGTCGTCAAAAGAATCTCAGAACTCTTAGGATCCTAGCTTCGCTAGGCGCACACGCCTTGGCACTTTTATAGGAGAACTCCAGTTTGTCATGGCGCGTCTCGACCGGAGTCGTTGACAGAGCGCTTCGCGGATCTAACGCTGCTAATCGTTAGACCTGGAACGGACGCCTAGAGTATGCTTTAGGCTGATCGGAGGTTTTATGAGAAACGAGTTTACCGCCATCATCGAACGAGACGGGGAGTGGTACATCGCTTATTGCCCTGAGATTCCTGGTGCAAACGGGCAGGGACGAACCAAAGACGAAGCTCGGGAGAATTTGGCAGAAGCGATCGAACTGATTCTCGAGGACCGGCGAGAGGATGCGCTCCGTGGAGTTCCGCCCGATGCCATTCGAGAGACCGTTACCGTCAAATGAAACGGAGTACGCTGCTTCAGCACCTGCGTAGGCACGGCTGCTACCTTAAACGGGAGGGAAGTGCTCACTCATTGTGGACGAACCCAAGCACCGGCGCTGTCGAAGCAATCCCTCGACACACAGAGATTTCCAACCGACTGTCAGAAAAATTTGCCACAATTTGTCCATACCGGATATGAGAGAGGAGTGACTCCTCGCCTAATCTGCGGCTTAAGACTGATGCCGAAAACGCTTGCTTTAAACCTAAAATTGCGCCGACGGCGTCAACTCGATAGTTCAGTTTTTCCTCGATCACATGGATCTTCGCCTGGTGCGCCGTGCATCGAAGAGCTGGACTTAGATTGCGAGCAGCTTTCAAAAGTCATCGCATTCGATGCGTACGCCTTAAATGATTTCCTAAGCGGGACTGGTCTGTATCGTCGGTGATTTCACGCCACGGCAAGGACTTTGTAATGGCCGCCCTTGGAGATCGGCGCCAGGCCGGTAATGATCCGGCTCCAGTTTTCTCCGGCATCATCGCTGGAGTAGACATCCCCAGCGGTCGTGGCCGCGAACAGCGAAACTGATTCTCCCCAATCTTCCAAGCACAATGCTTCGATGCTGGCTTGCATCCGCTCGGGCAAACCGTTCTGCAGCATTTCCCAGGTTCTCCCACCGTCTTTGCTGCGGGAAATCTTTGCGCCGGCGTAGTGTGTTTTCATCCATGTGCCGGGGCCGACATCTGCGGCGCCCAGGAACATCAGCTCCGGTTTGTTGGGATGAATGACCAGGCCGTCCGGGTAGCCGGCGATCGGGGAAGGGCGGGCGACCCATTGCTCGAAAGTGGCGCCGCAATCGGAGCTCACATATAAACCGTGGCCGGTGACCACATAGAGGCGGTTTGGATCTTGAGGGTGGATCGCCAACCGGTGTACGTCCTCGTACACTCCATCGATCTGCTCCCACGTTTCTCCGGCGTCGCGACTTCTGAGCAGAGCGCCGACTTCAATGCAGGCGTAAACCGTGTTGGGGTCGCGCGGGTCGAACGTGATGTGCTTGGTGTGCGCGATGTGCGGCGGTACGGGAAAGTTCCACTTGGGCACGCTCGGCACGGACCGGAAGGTTGGCAACTCGCGCCAATGCAGTCCGAGATCGTCGCTGCAGAAGATGTGAGCAGGTTCGGTCCCGAGAAAATAACGAGTCTTGCCGTTGAGGCGAACCGCCGCCAGACTATAGACATCATGCTCAGTCAATCCGTTGTTTCTGGTTTGCCAGGTTTTGCCGCCATCGGCGGTGACTTGCAGAGAGCCATGAAACGCCCCGACGAAGGTCAGGCCGCTTTCGGGCTCGCTCACGATTGCGCTGATGTGCTTGTCCTCAAGCAGACGGCGCGTGACGTGCCAGTCGCTGGCGCCGGTGGCGCGCTCGATGACAACGATTCCCTCCCTGGTGCCTATCCACACTTCGTCAGATCGGCGTGGAGATGAATAGATGGTAGTTCCGCCGTGAGAAAGTCCTAAGGCCATAACTTGATCTCCTTTGCATGGCAAACATTTGCTCGACGTCGCATCTCTATGTTTTGACTCTATGGCCCATCATATCCGGCCATTCGCAGCGGTTTGTCAAGCATCAAATGCTTCGGTCTGGTCAGACGGTTTTGTCTCTCAAATTCAACTGATTGCGGGGACGGGAAAATAGTGGGGCGGTATAATGCGGTTACGCGCCACGGATCTTGTCCCCATTTTCGCAAGTGCTAAACTAAATCGATTTGCTGCCTCCGAAAGGAACTCTGCCGATGAAACCGCTGATAAAGCTTGTAGCTGCTATGGTTGTGCTTTTTGCTCTGACCGGGTGTCAGGCTATGACCGGAAGAACCGCTGGAGAGAGTATCGATGATCTGACGATTACCACAGCAGTCAAGGCTAGACTCGCTGCCGACAAGGTTTCGACACTCACGCGTATAGACGTGGACACCGTTGACCGCGTCGTTTATTTAAACGGCGTAGTTGACTCGGAGCATGAAAAGAGGCGGGCCGAAGACATCGCTTCGCTGGTTAGCAACGTCAAGGAAATAATCAACAACCTTCAGGTGCAAGCTCAGCCTGCGCCTAGTCCGCAATGACCGCTTAGACTTCGTTCCAGTTCGAGAAGTCGTAGAGGGCGAACAGGGACAGGTCAATATCAAGCTTTACAGGATCATTTAAGGATCTCTCGCAGTTTGTTGGAGATCGAAGGATCTAACTTAAAGAGATTGGCAATCGTTTTTTCCACTTCTTCGCCGGTTCGCAGATCGAGATCCAAATTGGCTTTTTTGGCTTCCGCCAAAAATTCCGGATCTTTCATGGTATCGACAAAGGCCTTACGCAAGATTTGCACGCGCTCTTTAGGAGTCCCTGGAGGCAGAGAGTAAAGATAAGTTATGGTGCTCACGTCATGAATGCCGACTTGAATGAGTTTTTTTGCTTCGTCGGTCTTAGCTTGATTAATGGCGAGAGGGACGTTGGCAAGCTCGGGATGGGCTGTCGGAGAATTTTGCAGCACAACCATGGCATCGCCTGACTGTAAACCTTTTCGCCAGGTCGATTTTGCCGATGCCCATGACAGTCCGCATAGACCGGCGACCTCCCCAGCCTCTGCTGCGAGTCGAATATCGGATGTGCCTTTATAGCCCGCAACGACCTGGATAGGCAGGCCAAGCGCCTCCTTCAAAATCATGGAGTTTTCGTAAGTCGTCGCGCCCGGCGGAGTTGATCCTAATTTGACCGGCGTCTTAGAGGCCATCCATTTGTCGATGCTTGTGATCCCGCTTGCCTTGGTAAAAACGCAGGTATCGTGATTTCTAACGGGAGATCCGATGTATTCGAATTTTTTAACGTCAAACTCGAGTCCTTTTCGACCGACGACCTGAGCGAGGACAAGCGTGCCGATCCAGTTGCCGATAGTCAGGCCGTCGGGTTTGGCCACACTATACAGGTGAGTGACGGCGACGACAAAACCAGCTCCAGGCATGTTCTCGACAATGATGTTGGGATTGCCGGGGATGTATTTGCCCATGTGGCGTGCAATCGTCCTGGAATAGGTATCGAATCCTCCTCCTGGAGCAGCTCCCACCACGATGCGCATCGTTTTACCTTGGTAAAAGGGTGCGGCTGGGTAAGCCGTCACGGCGGTCAGAACGAGAACGGCGAGAAAAGCTGCTGTTTGAGACCCTAATCGTATCACGACGACCTCCTTCTCAGGTTAACTCAGTTTTGCCGATTGCTTCCTTTCATCTTCAAGACCTGCCGCTTCCGGCTCACCCTCTTTACTGCACGACAGACTGCGCGCTTCGTGGAAGGCAGGAGTAGCCGTGTAGAGCTGGATTGTCCTGTGTGAGCATGAGCTTGTCAACTGCCGCGGTTCTCTCGAATTTGCGGCCGCAGCTCAGAAAAGCTACCCAGTTGCCATGTTCGTCCATTTTGAATTCAATTATGGAGCGATGCATCTAACCACGTTCCCTAAAGCACTGGGATTCGCGCTTGGTTCCGATTGGCCGGCGGTCTTGGGTGGGTGACATTACTCCCGAGTGTAGGTTTCAGTCGTAGGAGTGTCGATCAACTTGGCGTTGATATTTAAAATATTGCCGCCGTTGTTGAATCCAACTGTCGTTGAACGCTTGGTGCCGGCGACACTCGGCGGCGCAGTGAAAATTAACTCAAGGTTAGTTCCGCGGAGACGCCATGTTCCGGCGCCTTTGACGTCACTGCCGGAGAATGTTGCGGTAAAAGTGCCGCCGGAGTGGAACTCGATCGCATCGTTGGCGCCACAAGAGGTGGTGGAACCGCCGGGAAGGGGCAGAGTGGAGGGACAATTTGCTGACCGGTTGGCGGTAGCGATAGCAGTCTGACGCCACCGGCCGACGAGCGAAGGCGATGAAGGCGATGGTGATACGGCTGTGGCTGCACCGTTTTCCTTCACGCTACAGCCGGATACGAACGGGAGAAGCAGAAAACCTGTGAGTGCCAACATCTGACCGAAGCATTTGCGCATTTATCGTCTCTCCTTACGCGTCGATGAGAATAGCGCTGCTCCTTCTTTTTAACCCCGCCTTTACGTGATTCCAATAGTCGCCCTCCTTGTGCTGCTGCGCTGCTCATAATCACAAGTGTCGCGCGCAACCCTACTGCTCCGCCCGACTTGGTTATTCTTGCAGTTCGCCGGCAATGCGCTGGACTTCGTCCATCACTCGCAGAAGGTTGCCGCTCCAAAGTTTTTCGATCTGCTCTTCAGTGTAACCGCGGCGGACGAGTTCCAAGGTTAGGTTGAACGTTTCGCCGGCGTCGTTCCAGCCGATGACTCCGCCGCCGCCATCGAAATCCGACGAGATGCCGACGTGGTCGATGCCGATCAGCTTCACGGCGTAGTCGATGTGGTCGACGAAGTTCTTGACCGTGGCGGCTGGGTCGCCGGGGTGTTGGCGATCGATCTCCGCGAGTTTGTTTTCGTATTCGGCGCGCTGCTCGGTGGACAGTTGCGTTAGAGCTGCCTGAAAGCGAGCGCGTTGGCTGAATGCCGTTGACTCGGGCAGGTTGAATTCTCTCCTTGCCGCTGTGAGAGCCGCTATGCGCTCAGGTGAATCCGGCTTCGTCGTCTTGACGAACATGCCATAGGCGACCATCTGGATGACGCCGCTACTTTTTTGCAGCGCGAGCAGTTGCTCGTCGTCCAGGTTGCGGCTTACGTTACAGAGCGTACGGACGGCGGAGTGGGACGCAATGACGGGCGCCTTGGATAACGCCGCGGTCTGCATCATCGATTCTTTCGATGCGTGCGACACGTCAACTATCATACCGAGCCGGTTCATTTCCGCGATGACTTGTTTGCCTAAGGGCGAAACGCCGTTCCACTTCCAGCCGTCACGCTCGCCCGTGTGGGAATCCGAGAGCTGGTTGTGGCCATTGTGCGCTAAAGACAGATAACGCCCGCCATGATCGTAAAACTCTTTCACACGGCTCAAGTCCGCGCCGATCGGATAGCCATTTTCCACGCCGATGAGCGCAACTTTCTTGCCCTTCGCATGGATCTCGCGCACGTCAGCGGAACTGGATGCTGACGCCATCTTGTCGGGCGCGATATCACGGGTAAAGGCTCGAACCGCATCGAATTTTTCGCTGGCGGCCTTGTAGGCACGCTCGTAACCCGCGGGTTTGAATGCATCGGGATTCTGCGCTTCTCGGGTCTGGCCGACGAAAACGACGAAGAACAAGGCGTCCAAGCCGCCTTCGAACATTTTCGGCAAGTCAAACTGCGTATCCAGGCGATGCGTGTAGTTTCGCTCGCCGATTAAATTAGCCGGTTCGAAATCGACGTGGGTGTCCAGCGTAATGATCTTGTCGTGGATCGCGCGGGCTTGTTGGAGCAGCGTGTCTTCGGCAAAAGGGTTTTGTGAGTCGGGGCCAGCGGTGGACATAACGATCACCAAGGTAAGCAATGCGAATCGCGCATGACGTGACATTCGCAGTCGATAGGTAGTGGCATGCCACAAGGTAACATTCTCCGTGCGGCTGATCTACATGGCGGGAAAACTCATGCCGGCAGTGAAACGGTGTCAATGAGAATAGGCGGCAATGTACGCGACGTCGTTTGGCTATCACGGTTTCGGGACGTGCCTCGGAATTTCTCAAAGGAATAGAGTTTACGCGCGGTGCTAGTAATGCTGTCCGGTTCCCATGACATCTCTACTACGCCGTCTCGGCTTTAGAGCGATGAGATTCCAGGTCGTGCTACCGACAGAGTCGGTAATCACGACTTCTTCCGGGCCGAACATGCTTAATGTTTTTAGGTCGCGGTCCTTTATAAGCATATAACTATGGCCGGGTTGGCGGAGCGCGTTGGCAACTTCGCCGGGCGAAGATAATACCGGGATGACTCTGCGTTGGGTATAAAAATTGAAATCATTCATGGTATCGGCATAAATGTATAAGGGCGCCGTTGCCGGTACGATCTTTTTGACTTGCAGTGAAAACGGCCGGCGCGACTTGAATTGGTCGATGTACGGCAATATCCAGATCGAAACGCACACCAGGGTCAAGGTCATTAGCAACGTTACTGCCGTGACAACCTTCAATGGCCGGCGTTTTCGAATGAAAACCACCGTAAGGATTCCACCCGCTGCCAACACCAAGGCGGCGGGCAGGCTGATCGACAAAGTTTCTCGGCGCACTACCCATGCGACTACAGGCGCCGCCAAACCGATAATGGCCACTGCGCCGAAAAATAACTGGCTCAACCATCGGTAAAGCGCGCTCTCGGGCAATTGTTTCTGCGCTAAATCGTCAATGTAGTTGCCGACCAACAAAGCCACCGCCGGCAAGAGCGGCAGAAGGTATAAGTCGCGCTTGGTATCGGAAAGGCAGAAGAACAGGAAGATCACCACAAACCAGAGGAAAAAAAACACTGGGATCGGCCGCTGCCTTAATTGTCGATAAGGAAAATAAGCGAAGACAGCAGGGATTGCGAAGACGGTCCACGGCAGGAAGTCCGCCGGCAATGTTCTTAGGTAATAATAGAAAGGCTGCCGGTGGCCGACTGCGTCGGTGTAGCGCTGGATATGATGAACGTAGATGAAGTCTGCAAGCCATTTTCCATCGGTGGCGCTGTTGACCAGATAAAACCATGGGGCGACGACGAAGAGGAATATCGGAATCCCCAGCGGCAGTTTGGCATCGATGATCATGCGCCAATCACGCCGGACGATCGCGAACGCAGCCAGTAAGAGCGCCGGCAGCACGATACCGATCAGTCCCTTGGCCAGAACCGCAAGTCCCATAAACACGTAGGCCAGGAGAATCTCGTGCTTGCTACCATTGCGCAATAGAGAACGGGCGCCGAAGTATATAGTCAGGAGAAAGAAGAGTCCGAAGACCATGTCGATGTGCGCCCAGCGCGCTTCCCAGATTACGCGCACGGAAGTCGCCAATGCGGCGGCGGCGATCAGTCCCACGCGTGGGCCGTAGAAGTCGCGGCCCAACAGATAAGTCGTCCATACGAAGCCAATGCCGGCCAGCGCGGCCGGCAAACGCAACGTCCATTCGTTCACCGCCCCGGCGATGTGGGACGCAATCAAGACCAGCCAGAAATATAGGATCGGCTTGTCGGTATAGAGGTCGCCATTGACCGTCGGGACAATCCATTCGCCTTTGGTAAACATGATCCGGGCGATTTCGGCATAACGGGGCTCCACCGGCGCCCAGAAGTCGCGCCCGACCAGTCCGGTGAAAAATAGTATTAGCGTTAAAGCGAAAAGGTAGAATAGGTAGTTCTTACTGCGTGTTTCCAAGCTACGGACCCCAAGTGTTGCTGATGCGACGAAATTATTAGTCTTCTTTTGTCCACGTTATTGGATTGTTTGCTATAAGTGATTGCGCTCTTTCAGCCTGAGGAGGAACAGGTAGACGGTTATGACAGCAAGAGATAACTTCAAGGCGACAGACGCCGTGGGTCCCGTGCCGGCCCAGCCGTAAAGGAAATAACTCCGCAATACCGGTATGAAGATGAGCCCCATAGTCAAGCCGACAACCGTGCCCAGGTCTTTTCTGAGACTACGCCTCCAGTTAAAGCGCAATCCTGAAAACGCCTGCGGGATACGATTTAAGCGAGGGACAAAGCGATTGACTTTTTCGCAATAGTCATCGTAGTCGCCGTTAAACGTATTGCGCAGATACGCTTCCTCCGCTGCGATCAACGCCTGGTAGACGAACAGGAAGAAGGGAATCAAGACAAGGTATCCCAGAGGCGATCCCAGATACATTGTCATGCCGATAACGATCAGCGCGTTGCCGACATACATGGGGTTACGCACCAGACCGAAGACGCCTCCTTGAACGAGATGGCGGGCATACACTCGTCCGTGCTTGCCGCCACGATGAATATACTCAAAGCCAATGGTTACGAACCGAACAGCCTCTCCGAGCAAGGCAATGACCATGCCGCTCGCTCCGACTAAGTGATCTGCGAGCGGAGTTCCGAACATGATTGTGGGCCTGAGAGTCAGCGCCGCGAAAACAAAAATCAGGGGGAAAAGGGCGTTGCGGTAGCGGAAAAAGAAGTTTCCGGCCGTGATATTCAGCGATCGTAGGTTTGTCTGACCCTTCTCCATCGCTTACCGACACCTCGGAACAGTACGGTTCATAATGTTACTTGATCGCGATCATGCCGCAGAAGTTGTACCACTTGAAGAACAGGTCGCAGAAGGTAAACCCGCTGTGCAGAAACAGCTCGAAGTCCTCTTCCAGCCTGTAGGGTATCAAGACATTTTCCAAAGCTTCGCGTTTCTGGGCGATCTCGAGTTGGCTATAGCCGTTACGCTGTTTAAAATCGTAGTAATATTTGATGAACGAGCGATTGATCTTGGGATCCTTGCTGAGCACCTTCTCGACAACCAGGAGGCAACTACCAGGAGTCATGCCTCTGGCGATATTGCTGATGACCCGGTGCCGGCGCACGGGCCGGATAAACTGAAGCGTCAGGTTGATGATGACGACCGAAGCATTGGTGATCTCAATGTCCTCGTTTAGGTCCGCGCAAATGAGCTCGTAATCTCGCTTCATTCCGTGCTCACTTATTTTCTCGCGGGCACGATCGAGCATCTCGTTGGAAAAATCGATGCCGACGAAGCGAACGCCGGGGGGAAGAATAGGGTCTAATTTCACAAAAGCATTGCAGGTCGAGCAGCCCAAATCGTAAAGCTGGGTCCCATCCACCGCATAATCGGCGGCAATTTCGCCGATCATGCGCTGCGCTTCCGCATAAAAAGGCACCGAACGGTGCAGCATGTCATCGAAGACTACCGCTGTATCTTTGCCGAAATCGAAATCTCTGATCTCGTCTCTCTTTTCGCTAAACAGAAGATCGTGGGCCATAAAATACTTCCCTCAATAATTTGTCTTTATCTTCGCGTTGATAATGTGAGAAAGATGAAAACAGATTGTCCGCGAACACCAAGATCATTTTTTGAAAAGCGACGGCAACGGTCGCTTTCTACGAACAGAAAGGCCCACGCTCGGATGGCTGGAATCTAATCCGGCAACCTTGCTCGAACCTTTCGGCAAGATTACAGTTTTGAAAGGTTAGGAAAGAAAGAGATGACCTAAGGCGGCCTAAACGACAGGGAGACGAACCGTGAAAACCGAACCTACACCCGGATCGCTGTGAACCTCAACGTGTCCTGTATGGGCGCGGACGATCGCCTTGACCAGGCTCAAACCAAGACCGAGTCCAGGCTGTGACCGGCTTTTATCACCGCGATAGAGACGATCCCATATGTTTGGAACTTCCTCGGCAGGGATGCCAATGCCCGTGTCCCGAAACGACATGACCGTCTGATGCCCTTCGACGCGGGCGCTGATCATGACGCGTCCGCCCGGTCGCGTGTATTTGATCGCGTTATCTAAGAGATTGGCGACCACCCGGCGCATGCGGTTAAGATCGGCAGTGATGTGAATATCTTGATCACAGTCCATCGATACGAGGATACCGTTATCCTCGGCGACGTCTTGATACAACTCCATCATCTCGCGAATGAGCTTAGTAAGGTTCACCGTTTCAAGCTTCAGGCGCATGGTTCCCGTCTCGGCTTCCGAAACGTCCATGATGCTGTTCAGTAACGTGAGGATGCGATCCGATTCCTCAACGCACGTAGCCAACGATTCCTCGTATTGCTCGGTTTTCGATGGCGCTTCCAAGCACATTTCGGCGGTCCCCCGTAGTCGGGTCATCGGCGTACGAAGATCGTGAGCGACATTATCCAGCGCGTCTCTCATTCCTTTGATCAGCCCTTCGATTCTCGTAAGCATGCTGTTAAATAGTCGAACCAGTTCGTCCAATTCGTCCTGATTGTTGCTTTCGGGAACACGGAGATCCATCCGTCCGGTCTCGACGATAGAACGCGTGGCATGAATAAGACCCCGAATCGGTCGCAAAGCGCGAAAGGCCAGAAACGCTCCTCCGGCCAGACCGATCAGGATCATCGGTATCATCGTCGCCAGAAGCGTGTCGCGGAAACGCTCCAGGATGTCTTCGCGATCCTGAATGCTCTTGCCGACCTGCAAGACATGATCGTTCGCCAGCCGCGCCGATGTGACCTCAAGAAAACCCGTGTCTCGATTGGAGGTGTAATATTGCCATTGTCCCTCGATCTGCCGATCGTCGAAACGCATGAAATCGAACTCCTCCCAAAGTCGCGGGTTGCTCAGCAATACGGTCTTATTGCCGGGAGCGATAACGCGGACAAAGAAAGTGGTGCGCCGGCTGGGCTTGCGCTGCTCGCTGATGACCTTCGCGATCGCCTGAACCCCGTCCTTGTCGGCTAGAGACCGGTACTCCGCGAGTTTCAACTGAATCGCCTTGCGATTGTCTCGCATTGTTGAGAACACGAACGCGAAAGAAATGATGGAGAGAGTCAAAGAACTCAAGATAAAAATCGACGAATACCAGAAAGTGAGGCGGAAGCCGAGCGTCTTATGGAAACGCTTATGAGAGCTTGAGGGCATACCCGACTCCACGGTGGGTGTGAATCAGTTTCTTGTCGAAATCTCGATCCACCTTATTGCGCAGCCTGGAGACAAGCACGTCGACAACGTTGGTTTGAGGGTCGAAATGGTAACCCCATACATGCTCTATGATCATGGTCTTGGACACGACTCTGCCGCTATTGCGCATGAGGTACTCCAGTAAGGAAAATTCGCGCGGTTGCAGGTCGATGTTCTTACCCGATCGCGTGATCTCGCGAGTTAACAGGTCCAATGACAGCTCCCCTTGCACCAGCCGGGCGGGCTCGGTTTCGTGACTGGCCCGGCGAATCAGCGCATGCACCCGTGCCAGAAGTTCGGCGAACGAAAAAGGTTTAGTTAAGTAGTCATCGCCGCCATGCTGCAGGCCTTTGATTCGATCGTCGACCGACCGCTTGGCGCTTAGAATAATGACCGGGCTATAAATCTTTTGCCGCCGCAGCTCGAGCTACAATTAAAAAGTGTGGAAATAGGAATTAGGTAGGCGTACCCTTTCGTA
>JBBDNJ010000246.1:0-14380 GCA_040877705.1 Binatia bacterium
CTCGCTCCCGTCATGCCCTGACTTGTTCAGGGCATCGACGGATTTTCCGACGACGGCTATTGAATGGCACGTTGCGAATGTGCCGAACTCACCGCAAATTTACAATGTGACTAGCGACTCGATATTTAGTCCATCCTCACAAGCGGCCAGAGTATTAATCCAACGATTCCTGAAATCGTAACCATGATGGGCTCTGATATTTTGAAACGCCACAAGACACCAAAACTGACGAGCGCTATGATTGCCGTGGGAAGGTCTATGATCGCCCGCGCCCCCAACACTATGACTGCGCCGGTGATAGCGCCGGTGGCCGAGGCCGTGGCGCCATTGACAAAGGCTTTGAGCTGGGCGTTGTCACGGTGGCGTTTGAACCACGGCGCCGGAAAGATCGTAAACAAAT
This sequence comes from Binatia bacterium, assembly GCA_040877705.1. GTDB lineage: Bacteria > Desulfobacterota > Binatia > UBA9968 > UBA9968 > WHTF01. The sequence continues at coordinate 401 of JBBDNJ010000246.1, forward strand.
AGACGGGCAAGAAAATGCCGATCGATGCCATGATTGCTCCTGCAAAGCCGGCGACGAGAAATCCGATGAACGCGACAGTAATGACCACCGGACCAGGCGTAATCATTGCGACTGCCACCGCGTCGAGGAACTGATGCTCATTAAGCCAGCCGAACTGCTGAACAACCCCCTGTTGAAGAAAAGGTACGATGGCGAGCCCGCTGCCGAACACAAAGGCGCCGGCTTTGGTAAAAAATAGCAGGATCTGAGTTAGTGTGTCTTGAGAATTTGCTGCAGTCCCGGTTTGCCGGACCCAAGCTTCGAAGAACCAGATCGCCGATCCTAAAATTACGCCGCTCAGTGCCATCACCGACCCAGATTTCCAGCCCGGCCATGCGCGGACGAACAAAACGACCAAACCCGCAAGGATAAAGAATTCCGCGAGCTCGGCTTGAGCCCAGACGGTTACGGTCGTAAGCGCTATAAAGATTCCCCACAGCAGCGGGTCGTGTTTGTTTGTGCTGCGGGCGAGTTTGTAAGCGGCGATGGCGATGATGGCAATGACCGTGGCGCCGATCGCGTAGAAAAGCGCCTGCATCCACCAAAGGCCGCCGTAAGCAACGTACGCCATAGAAATGGCGACGACCATTAGGAACGAAGGCAGCACAAAAGCGAGACCGACGAGGGTTGCCCCTAGCACGCCGCCTTCAAAATAACCGATGGCAATCGCCGTCTGCGCAGCCAGCGGTCCCGGCATGATCTGGGCGAGCGCCAGCGAAAGCTTGTACGTATCCTCGGTGATCCAACGCCGCTGCTCGACCAGATCTCTGTGCATGAAGCCCACCAATGCGACCGGCCCGCCGAAACCGATCGTGCCTAATTTTAGAAAGTATCCGGTGAGCGGCCAGAGGCCGACTTTGTTTTGATTGTCGGAAGCCGTGGCTGAGGCTGTGGCCGAAGCCGTCTCATCGGGTCGTGGTCCAGCGGATTCAGCTTTCGAAAGTGTCATTTTTCTCCTCACTTTTTCAACTTGTGACGCGTTGAATCTCCATGTTTCTTTAAAATGAGAATCTTCGTGGCTTTAAGAAATACAGATCCTCGATAATATGGAATTGCTTGCACGTCCGATTCGAGTGATTGTAACGATTGAACTAGATATATAACAGTTGTATCTTAAGTCAAGGCAGATCTTTTTATGCACGAATCAGTTGAAGGACGATGGCTCCTCCTCATCCATCAGATCCCGCCCAAGCCAAATTATTTTCGGGTAAAAATTTGGCGGCGGCTTCAGCGGTTGGGCGCCGTCGCCATCAAGAACTCCGTATACGTTCTGCCTAAGAACGACCAGACGCAGGAAGATTTCCAATGGGTACTTCGAGAGATCACGGAAGGGGGTGGAGATGCGTCGCTCTGTGAAGCGCGATTTGTCGATGGCCTTTCGGACGATCAGGTGGAGGGGTTGTTTCAGGTGGCGCGAGACGCCGACTATGGACAACTTGCCGAGGAGGCTCGGCATCTCGCCGAAACTTTGCCGTCCAAATCGAAGGTTGATGAAGAAGGCCGCGCGCAGTTTGAGATTGATCTCGCCCGGCTTAAGCGGCGTCTTGCGGACGTAGTTGCCCTGGATTTTTTCGGCGCTCCCGGTCGGGAAGCAGCGGAAGGATTGCTTTCAGGCGTTGAAGCGCGGATACGCGGTAGGAAATCCGGGACACAACGCTCAAATAGCGGACCCGCCCAGCGGGCAAATCTACAAGGCAAGACTTGGGTGACGCGCAAGGGCCTCCACGTCGACCGCATCGCCAGCGCGTGGCTGGTGCGCCGGTTCATCGATCCGGATGCTCGCTTCAAGTTTGTCCCGGCGAAAGGGTACAAGCCACTCGCCGATGAAATACGCTTCGATATGTTCGAGGCGGAATTCACGCATGAAGGTGACCGCTGCACCTTGGAGGTTCTGCTCGAACGGACAGGGATCGAAGATCGTGCCCTTAATTCGATTGCCGAGATCGTCCACGACATCGACCTTAAAGACTCGAAGTTTAAACGCCAGGAGACCTTAGGAATCGAGCGGCTGATTGCCGGTATCGCTATGGCTCACAAGGATGATGAGACCCGGCTTGCTCGTGGCGCTGCTGTGTTCGACGATTTGTACGAGTACTTCAGAAGAAAACGTGAGTGAGACGTAATGATATCCGTGAGAATATGAAAGGGTAATATCGTGGCTGCCGCAGCTCCGACCGCTCAGCTTACGGGAAACCGGTTTAAATGTTAACAAAGCGCGGGCGGGTTTTCTTCGGAATCTTTTTCAAATCGAAGCCGTGCTATCGCCAGCTTGGCCGGAATGACGTTTGAAATACTACCTACATTTAAGAGACACTACACTAGTTGCCCTCGCTTCTTCGGGCCTCAAAATCTCGTTCAAAGCTCTCCAAGTTTATTCAAATTTCGTTTATTACGAAGATCGAGCAACTTCCTCCCGAAGCCTGTTTTACAGAGCAATTCATAAACAAGACCATCCACCGCCTATCAGAGAATTTTACCCGAACCTCGGTTCTCCACGTTCCCCTCCGCTGTCAGCATAGTTTTCTGTTCTTTATTTAATTCTAAAGACATCGTTGTTTTCTCTGGAACGGCTTCGCTGCCGGCGGCGAGGCATTTCCGTACGACGGGAGGATTATCCAATGACGCGGAGATTTTATGCCTGGGGCATACTTGTCTTATTGGCTCTTGCGGGCTGCACTCATCAGCACTCAGAAGCTGAAAATGCTCCAGCCGATGAGACGGTAAGTATTACCAAGTGGACGGACAAGACGGAGCTTTTTGTTGAATTCTCTCCTCTGCTGGTAGGCAAGGAGACGCCGTTTGCCGCACACCTGACGGATCTGAAAACCTTCAAGCCGGTCTCTGATGGAATGCTAAGGGTCGCTCTCACTCGCGAGCAAGGAAGAAGAGAGGCAGCCGCCGTGGCAAACGCTCCCACTGTCGCGGGAATCTATCGGCCGGTGGTCAAGATCGATGAGCCCGGTTCTTATCGTCTTGTGTTCCATCGGTATCGTCCCGGCACGGAGGAAATTTATGATTCGATCGACGCCGGAGGTAGAAGTCCTGGAGAAACGACAAGCCGGCCAGCAAAAGGCTGAAACGCCGCAAGTCAAAGGCATCACGTTTCTCAAGGAACAACAGTGGCGCATGGATTTCGCAACTGACCCGGTCGGTGAAAAAGATCTTTCGATGCTTTTAAAAATGAGCGCCGAGGTAAAGCCGGCAGCGGCCGGGCAAGTGCAAATCGTAGCTCCTGTCGCAGGGAGAGTTATGATCGCGGCCAGAGGGGTGTCTGTCCCCGGTCAAAAAGTTAAGCAAGGAGAGGATCTCGCCGTCATTCTCCCTCTACCTAGTAAGAACAGAGTTGAACTGGACGCGGAAGTTAGAGCGGTCAATTCAGGGCTAGAAGCTGCTGAGAACGAGTTACAACGAGTCGAAGAACTCTACAAAGACAAAATTGTCCCTCGCAAAAGACTGGAACAGTCTCAGACAGAAGTAGCAGTGCAGAAGGCTCGTTTGGACGCCGCTCGCTCACAACTCAGTTTGCTCGATGGTTCTGAAAAATTTGCGTCGGGTAGTCGCGGACAATTTTCTCTCCGATCGCCGATATCCGGCACCATTGTCGCCGCAAGCATGACGCCTGGTGCTCAGGTTGAAGCCGGCCAAAATCTTCTTTCGGTTATTGACCTCGATCGACTGTGGGTTGAGGGACGTCTCTTTGAGCATGACATCGCCAAGGTGCGGAAGTTCGAACGAGGACACTTTACGGCTGCCGCATTGTCCGAGCCATTCATCCTCCTTCAGCCGAAGACGCGGCTGGTGAGCATTGGCAGCGTGATCGATCTCGCCACTCGCTCCATCCGATTCATCTTGGAAGCACGCAACGACGAAGGCCGTCTAAAGATCGGTCTTCAGGGAGATCTTGCTGTACAAACGGGGGAAAAAATCCGCGGCATCGCCATCCCCATCAATGCCATTGTCGACGACAAGGGACTTACGGTCGCTTTTGTGCAGGCCGAAGGAGAGACCTTCGAGCGGCGCGAACTGGAGCTTGGAATCAGAAGCGAAGGCTACGCCGAAGTTAAAGCCGGTTTGAAAGCCGGGGAACGAGTCGTCACAAAGGGCGCTTATCGCGTGCACCTCGCTTCTCTTTCCAGCGCGATTCCAGCCCATGGCCACGGGCACTAGCGTCAATTGATTGATCGGACGAGGGATAGAGTATGATTGCTAAACTGATCGGTTGGTCTTTAGAGAATCGCCTGATTGTTCTTGCCATGGCCGCCGTTATTCTCATTGGAGGAACTTCGGTCGCCATCAAAATGCCCGTGGATGTTTTTCCCGATCTGACTGCGCCTTCCGTTACCGTTATTACCGAAGCGCATGGCATGGCGCCGGAAGAGGTCGAGACCTTGGTGACGTTTCCGATCGAGACGGCGGTCAACGGCGCCTCGGGAGTGCGCCGGGTTCGCTCGTCCACCGCGACGGGAATCTCAGTGGTCTGGGTCGAGTTTGACTGGGGGACCGATATCTATCAGGCGCGGCAAGTCGTCAATGAAAAACTTCAGCTTGCCGGCGCCAACTTGCCGCCCGAGGCTGAACGGCCGGTCCTGGCTCCCGTTTCCTCGATCATGGGCGAAATCATGTTCATCAGCCTGACCAGCGACAAGCAGTCGCCCATGGAACTTCGCTCAACGGCGGATTGGGTCATCCGGCCGCGTCTCCTCGCGGTCCCCGGCGTGTCCCAGGTCACGCCCATCGGCGGCGATCTGAAGGAATACCAGGTAATCATTTCGCGTCAAAAAATGGCGTCTTCCGGGGTTACTCTGAACCAGGTTATCGCGGCAGTGAAGGGCACCAACCAAAACACCTCGGCGGGCTTTTACGTCGAGGGCGGTCAGGAGTACCTGATCCACGGGATTGGCCGAGTCACACGCATTCAAGACATCGCCAACACCGTCGTGGACCTCAACAATGGCCGGCCGGTGCTTGTAAGTCATCTTGCCGATGTGCGTATCGGTCCGGCCATCAAACGCGGAGAAGGATCGACTCAAGGCAAATCCGCGGTGATTCTCGGTCTTCAGAAGCAGCCCGGGGCCAACACCTTGACCCTGACCCGGGAGTTGGATCGAACGCTGGACGAGATCCAGAAGATCCTTCCAACGGGCATGGCGATCGATCGGAATATCTTCCGTCAAGCGGATTTTATCCAGATCTCGATTGAGAATGTGATCGACGCGTTGCGCGACGGCGCCATCGTCGTCGTTGTGATCCTGCTGTTGTTTCTGATGAACCTGCGCGCCACCTTCATCACTCTCCTGGCGATCCCGCTATCCTTGCTGGTGGCGGTGCTTACCCTGAAATTCTTCGGCGCGACGATCAATACGATGACTTTAGGTGGAATGGCGATTGCCATCGGCGCGCTGGTCGATGATGCCATCATCGATGTCGAAAATGTTTTTCGGCGGCTTCGGGAAAACGCCAAACTCGCGCCCAACATGCGCCAAAATCCGCTGGCGGTGACGCTCAGGGCATCGTTGGAGATCCGCAGTTCGATTACCTTCGCGACATTCATTATCATGCTCGTCTTTATCCCGCTGTTTTTCTTAAGCGGCGTGGAGGGACGGCTGTTGGCGCCGCTAGGCGTCGCTTACGTGGTCTCGCTGTTCGCCTCGCTTATTGTAGCCGCCTCGGTGACTCCCGTGCTCTGTTCTCTGCTTCTGCCAAAATCAAAGGGAGTCGCCGAGGGAAATGAAGGACCGCTGGTGCGGCGCCTGAAAGACGCCTATCGAAGGACTCTCGCCGTCGTCATTGGGCGCCCGAGGCTTATCATTAGCGTTGCCGCCGGTCTGTTTTTAATGACCCTCGCTACGATCCCGTTTATCGGCCGGGCCTTCCTTCCGGAGTTCAACGAAGGGACGTTGACGATCAATGCCGTTACGTTGCCGGGGACTTCGCTGGAAGAATCTAATCGGCTTGGACAAATGGTGGAGTCGATCCTGCTATCCTTTCCGGAGGTGAGGTCGACGGCCCGAAGAACCGGACGCGCGGAACTCGACGAGCACGTCCAGGGCGTTGAGGCTGCCGAGATCGATGTCGCTCTGCGGATGGAACAACGTTCGAAAGAAGAGTTTCTCCAAGAACTTCGCCGCGCCTTGACCGTCGTGCCGGGGATGAATATCACCATCGGCCAGCCGATCTCCCACCGCATCGATCACATGCTCTCGGGCACGCGGGCCAACATCGCGGTCAAGATTTTTGGGGAAGATTTGCGCCAACTACGTGCCGTCGGCCAGCAAGTGCGCGATGCCATGGCCGCGGTGCCGGGTGTGGTCGATCTCGCCATCGAGCAGCAGACCGATATTCCCATTCTTCGCGTTCAACTCGACCGCGACCGCATCGCCCGCGCCGGGCTCAAGGTGGAAGAGGTTGCTGAAGTCATCGAGACGGCGTTTCTCGGCAAGACCGTTTCGCGCGTGCTCGAAGGACAGAGGAGTTTCGATCTCGTGGTGCGCGCCGAGGACGCCAACCGGCAAAATCTGCGCGCCGGATTCCTAATGTCGCTCTTGGCCCTCGCTACAAGCGCGACAATCATCAAGATTTTATCGGCGGCGAAATTGCGGTTCCACTGCCTTTTTTCAACCGTAATCAGGAGGAAATAACCACGGCGCTCGCCAACCGGAACGTGGGCAGAGCTGAATTGGAGGGCCGCATGTTGACCGTGAACCAGGAAGTGGACTCCGCCTATAAAGCAATCGATGTGGCGAACGAAAGACTTGCGGGCTATGGAAGCGACTATCTTGAGGATATCGGAAAGACCATGGCTTTGACACGGAAAGCCTATGAAAGCGGCGAGATGACCATTTTTGAGTTCAGTGTGACCCGGGATCGTCTAGCTCAAACCCGTTTGCGATATTTAGATGCCGCGCTCGGCCATCTTCAAGCGATCGCGGAACTTGAGGCGCAGGCACCCTCGTGTTTCTGATAGTGTCAGATCGATCCAAAGCGGCTCTTAGCGGAGTTTGTCATGAATGAGACCGAACACTCCTCGCGTAAAAACCAATCCCACGAGGATCATACCGCGCATAGTCATAGCCATGGCGTAATCGAGCCAACGCTGGCGGCGAACGAGCGCGGCATCTGGGCGCTCAAGTGGTCATTCGTCGGCCTCTTGATAACCGCATTATTCCAGGTTGTCGTAGTCTATTTTTCCGGCAGCGTTGCCTTGTTGGCGGATACCATTCACAACTTTGGCGACGCTGCCACCGCGGTTCCGCTATGGATTGCCTTCGCCCTTGCACGCCGGAAGCCGTCACGCCAGTTCACTTATGGTCTTGGACGAGTAGAGGACTTGGCCGGTGTCGCCATCGTGTTAGTTATCTTGTTGAGCGGCATCGTCGCTGGATATCAGTCCGTTCAACGCCTGATGCAACCCCAACCGGTCGAATATTTGTGGGCGGTGATCTTGGCCTCTGTGGTTGGTTTTGCGGGTAACGAGATGGTCGCTATTTTCCGCATCCGTATCGGCAAAGAGATTAACAGCGCCGCGTTAGTGGCCGATGGCTATCATGCCCGCGTCGATGGCTTGACCAGTCTGGCTGTACTCTTAGGCGCGATCGGCGTCTGGCTTGGCTTTCCTCTAGCCGACCCTATTATTGGTTTGCTCATCGCTCTGGCTATTCTAAAGATCGTCTGGGATTCCAGCAAAACCGTCTTCAGCCGGCTGCTTGACGGTGTTGAACCTAAAATTATCGATGAGCTAAAAAGCGCCGCCGGTCATGTGCAAGGGGTGCACGAGGTTTCAGAAGTTCGCGGACGCTGGCTTGGCCATCGGCTTAGTGCCGAGATCAACATTACCGTTCCATCGCAACTATCAGTAGGACAAGCACATGCAGTCGCTCTCGAAGTTCGTCATGAACTATTGCATCATCTGTCCTATCTTTCGAACGTGACCATTCACGTCGATCCTGTCGATGTTTCAGGCGAGGAACATCATCGCATTGAGAAACACGCCCATGACGGATTACCGGCTCATTCTCATAAATAGCTGGCAAAGATCAGTGGAAAGTGCGGCCATAGGGAACTTTTTATAAACCAGGCCGTTTTTGATCAAGCAGGAGGAACATAATCATGAAACGCAAATATTTTCCGATCGCTTTGGCCGCGGCGTTCTTAGCTTTCTATTTCGACGTCGGTTTTACGTATTCAGCCGAGGCGAAGAAGAAAAAGGCGCCTGAATTCTCGCTTAAGAGCTTTGACAACAAAGAGATTAAGCTTTCCGATTTTCAGGGAAAACCGGTCGTGCTCAAGTTCATGGCTTCATGGTGACCCGAGTGCCGGCAGGAGGCTCCTGCTACCGCTAGGAAATACAAGGAAGTAAAAAGCAAAGGGTTAGAGTTCGTGGGAATCTTCGTCAAAGATACTGAAAGCAGCGCAAAGAAGTTTGTCGCTCAACATGGGATTGCTTTTCCCTCAGGGCTCGATCCGGGCATGAAGATCGCTGGTTCGTATGGTGTCATAGGTCCACCAGTTACGATTTTCATCGGCAAGGACGGGAACATCGTGGAGCGTGTTAGCGGCCCGATGAAAGAAAAGGATTTTAATCGCCGAATCGAACGGCTCCTACAGTAAAGGGGTTTGTTTGTGAGCTGAATCGATTCGCTTAGCTTCGTGCTTCGGCCGAGGCCTTGCCTGGTATCCGGCTGCCGTTCGAAACAGACAGGTCTTAATCATAATCGTCTGGCACAATTGTTCATTGAGGAGCGACGACGTCTGTGGAGATAATTGTTTCGTCCGTCTTTCTATTTTTGCTGGCAGGGTTATGCGAAATTGCGGGTGGCTGGTTGGTCTGGCAGTGGTTGCGCGAAGATCGCGGACTCACATGGGGCCTTGCTGGAGGGTTGATTTTGATCATTTATGGCATTATCCCGACTTTTCAACCCGCGCACTTCGGCCGGGTATATGCCACATACGGGGGAGTCTTTATCCTTTTGTCTCTTCTGTGGGGTTGGATAATAGACGGGAACCAGCCTGACCGGTTCGATCTGGTGGGCGCAGGCGTGAGCCTGGTTGGCGTCTCAATTATCATGTATTGGCCGAGGTGAAATTCCGGCAGCGTAGCAACCAGGAGTGTGGGTGCTCAAACTTAGTGTTCCGAATCCGAACCATTTTAGCCTCCATCAACACTTACATGGACCGTTCCCAAGCAAGCCGTTCGCGAGTATCGCGGGTTCAAGCTTGTTGATTTCTCGTTTTTAATTCTTCATAGTGACGCTGTTGTGAAATCCTTTCTAATTCTGATTCTTATAACCGGATTTCTGATTTCGCTTCATGGTCGCGGTGAAGCGGAAAGTCTCTCTCATTTGCATGCCAACCAGGAGGAAATCGCTGATTCTAATAATAGCGATGACACCGCTCCTGCCGGTAAGACTTCTCCTCTGGGTCCGCACACCGATCAGCACGGTTGCTACCACAGCCATGTGACTCTGCACTTGCCCGCTAAGATATCTCCGTTGTCGCCCGTTTCTCATTCAACTCAGGTGATAATGGCGAGTTTGCTTTCGTTTCCGGCTATCACTTTCAATATCACTCATCCCCCTCAGGTTTAGCGCCTGTTCGTTTTCTCTCTCGGGTTTAATCATTTGTAGTTCGCAATAAGTGTTGCACGCGAGCGCAACACGGAAAGAAATGTCGACATGGCTCGGAAACGTTCGTTGTTTCGTTGTCTTTGTTTGCAGTGGTTTGACGCCGCGGCGGATGGAGGAGGGTTTCAATGAAAGATCTTCCCTTTCCTGCCTTTGTTCTGGCCATCGGCCTTGCAGCCTGCGGCACGCAAAATACCCAAGCTCTCTGGCCGGATTTGAGGCCGCTCGGCAAGGATTTGCCCGCCTTCCGGCCTCCTATGGAACCTCCACCGCTCGCATCCGCAACAAATAAGGTTGAGGAACCAACCGGCGCCCTTACTCTACGTCAGGCGCTGGCTCTAGCGTTGATGCGGAATCCGGAACTCGCGGCCTTCGCCTGGGAAGTCCGTGCAGGCGAGGCGCGCACGTTACAGGCTGGATTATTTCCCAATCCCGAGATTGGCGTTGAAGTCGAAAATTTTGCCGGATCGAGAGAGCTGCGCGGGTTCCGTGGCTCGGAGACCACGATTCAGTTCAGCCAGTTGATCGAGCTGGGCGGGAAGCGCCTCAAGCGAAGCCGCGCCGCAGGGTTGGAGCGCGATCTAGCGGCCTGGAACTACGAGACCAAACGGCTCGATGTGTTTACCCGGGTAGCACAGTCGTTCGTTGAAACACTGAGCGCTCAGGAACGAGTGGCGCTCAACGAAGAACTGGTCCGCCTGGCCGAGCAAGTTTTCAAAACTGTGGCAGAGCGGGTTCAAGCCGGCAAGGTGTCTCCGGTGGAAGAGACCAGGGCCAAGGTGGCTCTGTCCAGCAGTCGCATAGCGCTGGAGCGCGCCAGACGCGAGCTCGATGCTGCAAAGAATGCCTTGGTCGCTACGTGGGGCAGTACGAGAGTTAGCTTCGAGCGGGTAGATGGCAAGTTAGACGTCGTTGCCCCTATTCCGACTGCCGAACAAGTAGCTCAGCGCCTTCAGCAGAATCCGGATCTTGCCCGCTGGGTCACCGAGATAGCCCAGCGCGAAGCCGCGGTGGATCTGGAGAGCGCCCGGAGGATTCCTGACTTAACCATGGGCATAGGGCCGAGATATTTCAACGAGACCAACGATCAAGCGATGATGATGGAGTTTTCTATCCCCTTACCTTTTTTCGACCGTAACCAGGGTGGATATCTTGAGGCACGTTATCGGTTGGCAAAGGCAAATGAGGAACGCAGGGCGGCTGAGGCTCAGGTGCGCGCAGCCCTGGGAGAAGCATACGGCACACTCTCGGCCGCCTTCACAGAAGCGACCGCTTTGAAAAACGAAGTGCTACCCGGCGCCAGCAGCGCGTTTGAAGCCGCCAGCGAAGGCTACCGTCAGGGAAGATTCGGAATTTTGGATGTGTTGGATGCCCAGCGTACGCTGTTCGAGGCCAGAGGCCAGTATCTCGAGGCATTAGGCGCCTATCATAAATCGGTCGCGCAGGTCGAACGCCTGATCGGCGAACCACTTTCACCCGTCAAGACACCGTAAAGCCTTAAAAGGAGAGATAGCATGTTACGTAACCCGAAAATGATCTGTTTGGTCGGTTTGACGAGCGTCATTCTGGCGGCAGTGGCGATCTGGTCTAGCGGGTGCGAGAAGAGTGCCGCCCCTGAAGCTCAGAAGGCAAACCGCGAGGAGGCTGATCCTGGCCACGATCAAAGCGGCAAGCCTGACGAACACAAAAAAGAGCAGGCCGTGCGCCTGAGCGAAGCCGAAAAGAAAGAATTTGATATCGAGCTCGGTACAGCGGGCCCCGGAAAGCTCAAGATGTATGTCAGCCTACCCGGCGAGATCGCGCTCAACGCCGACTGGCGCGTCCATATTGTGCCGCGTGTGGGTGGTGTCGTCCGCCAGGTGGGTAGAACGCTCGGCGATCAAGTGCGCGCCGGAGAGGTGATGGCGGTGCTGGAAAGCCGCGACCTGGCCGATATGAAGTCCGCCTATCTGGCTGCCATTGAGCGGGTAGCGTCGGCGGAGACCACCTTCCGCCGCGAGGAGAACTTGTGGAAGAAAAAGATAACCGCGGAGCAAGACTATTTGCAGGCGAAACAAGCACTGGCTGAGACCCGAATCGAGCTTCGATCCGCGGAGCAGAAGCTTCATGCCGTAGGATTTTCCGATGAATACATAGCGCAGTTGCCTAAGCAAGGCGACGCATCCTTCACGCGGTATACGATCACGGCTCCCTTCGACGGCGTGGTGATCGAGAAACACATCACGTTGGGCGAAATGCTCAAGGATGATGCCACGGCTTTTGTCGTTGCTGACCTCCGTTCTGTCTGGGTGGATCTGCGCGTCTATCAAAAGGAATTGCCGTTTGTGCGCCGGGGTCAACCGGTGGCCATATCGGCTGGCCGGGGTATTCCGGATGCCGAAGGAAAGATCTCTTATGTGGGACCACTGGTAGGCGAGCAGACCCGCACCGCCCTGGCGCGAGTGGTGCTCCCCAACCCGGACGGACAATGGAGACCCGGACTTTTCGTTAACGGGAAGATCGTCGTGGAGAATGCCGATGTGCCGCTCTTGGTGCCAAAGAGCGCGCTCCAGACGATTGAGGAGCGTCCCGCCGTCTTCGTAGAAACCGCGGAAGGATTGAAGCCGCGCCATGTAACCGTCGGACGCAGCAATGACACGCATGTCGAGATCACTTCCGGTCTCACTTCGGGCGAGCGGTACGTGACGCGTGGCGCCTTTACCGTGAAAGCCCAATTGTCCAAGGGTGCTTTTGGGGGCGGCCACGGCCATTAAAAGAGGAGGAAGGAAGCGGTGCAGCAACTCATCCAGTTTTTCCTAAGAAGCCGCCTATTGATCATAGTCCTGGGAATTTTAGTGCTGGCCGGAGGCTATTACAGCTACCGTCAATTGCCGGTTGATGCTTTTCCAGACGTCACTCCTATTTTGGTTCAGGTCTTTACCGAAACGGAGGGGTTGGCGCCGGAGGAGGTTGAAAAATACGTCACCTACCCTGTCGAGGTCGCGATGAACGGGCTCCCCAACCTCAAGGAGATCCGTTCCGTGTCGAACTTCGGGTTATCGGTGGTGAACATCTATTTCGAAGACGGCACCGACATCTATTTTGCGCGCCAACTGGTGAACGAGCGGCTGCAACTGGCTCGTGAAGAGATTCCGGAAGGTTTCGGGGAACCCGAGATGGGACCCATCACAACCGGTCTGGGTCAAATACTCTTCTACTTCGTAGAAGACGAGAGCGGCAAGCGGAGTCCGGAGGAGATGCGCCAGATTCAGGACTGGCTGATCAAGTTCAATCTACAAACGGTGCCCGGGGTAACCGAGGTGCTTTCCTTGGGAGGGGAAGTCAAACAGTTTCAGTTGCTTGTCCGTCCCGACGACCTCTTGCGATACGATCTCTCGCTTCACGACGTCGTGGAGGCGGTCCAGGCGAACAACTCGAACGTCGGAGCCCAGTTCATAGTCAAGAATGCCGAAACGTATCTCGTTCGCTCCGTCGGTCTGGCCGAAAAAATAAGTGACCTTCAGGGTATCGTCCTGAAGGCGCTTGACGGTACGCCCGTTTTCCTGAACCAGGTCGCCGACGTGGTCATCGGCGGGGAGGTTCGCCAGGGACTCGCCACCAAGGACGGCAAGGGAGAAGCCGTGGTCGGCATGGTCTTGAAACTCATCGGCACTAACACATCGGAGGTTATCGAGGCAGTAAGGCAGCGCATGGCGGAGATCAACCGCGTCTTGCCCGCGGGAGTCAGAGTGGTGACCTACTACGATCAGGCCACGCTCGTATCTCAGGTGGTAGATACCGTGACCAAGGCACTGTACGAAGCGGTGATCCTTGTTGTCGTGATCCAACTTCTGCTGCTGGGCGGGCTGCGCCCGAGCTTTGTTGTTCTAGCGGCTATTCCTTTCTCACTAGCCTTTGCGTTTCTTCTTATGCAGTACTTCGGAATCTCGGCTAACTTGATGTCGCTCGGCGGGTTGGCGATCGCCCTGGGATTGCTTGTGGACGGCGCCGTGGTGATGGTGGAAAACGTGGATCGGATGCTCCGCGAGGGAGACCCGGCCGAACCGCTCATCCACGTTGTCGGGCGGGCCTGCTCGGAAGTGGCGCGCCCCATTGTTTTTTCCTTGCTCATCATCGTCATCGTTTTTCTGCCCCTCTTTACCCTCCAGGGGGTTGAAGGCAAGACCTTCCGGCCGCTCGCCCAAACGATGGCCATCGCCATGTTCGGCTCGTTGATCTTTGCGGTCATATTGGTCCCGGTATTGAGCAGTTTATTGATGCGGCGTCCGCGGCACGGCGGCTCGCAACATAGAGAGTTTATTGTCTTGCGCTGGTTGATTGC
>JBBDNJ010000247.1:0-14228 GCA_040877705.1 Binatia bacterium
CGGGCGAAACTAATCGTTCGCGCCGCTTCAACTGCTTACTTTTCCGTCCAAGCATACGATGACCGTAAATACCAAAAGTCAAAGCCCCTCAAAGGATTGATCCTCAGCGCCGAACGTAGTTCGCAAGCTCCTCTGGGTCAGTAAGCCGTTTAATCTTTAACCCGATTCTTTCGGACTGGACTTATCATAGTGTGTCGTTCGCTCCGAATTGTCCTCGAATAACGATCTCAGAAGAATTCCAACGAAAATCCAATTCTCCCTAAGATACTTTTGACATCCTGAGTCCCTAAAATCGCCCGCAGAACTCAGGGCTATTTGCGCGTGTAAAGGGAGGATTCAGGAAATGGACATCAATTACAATCTTGAAACATTAACTGGAAAACACGGTGGTCTCTTGGAGGTGGTCGAGGCAATCGTCTCTGATGGTAGGTTGATTGTTATCTTGACAGATGAGGATGTACTTCAACGGCGCGATGCGCCACTAAAGGGGGTATTCTATCGATTGGTATTGCCGCTTGCTCCGGCGACAATGAATGTAAAGGGCGAAGCCTTCGGACTTGTCAGAGAAAGTCTCAAATTCACGGAAAATGGCAAAGGCCTATTGAATCTCGCACGCGAGTTGGGGAGATAACCCATGGCAGCTGAGTCAGTACTTTTAGATGAGCAAGGTATGATCGACCTCGCACGAAAAACGATCGAGGAGCTTCGAAACGATGGGATCTCTCCAAACGAACTAAGACGATTGGAGAACGTCCTTAAAGAAGGAGGCGTAGGAGAAGCGCTGATTCTATCGAGCCTGCTAAAAACAATCACTCGGGAGCTGTCGCCCGATGCCTCACAAAGGAAACTGTTACAGATTCATCAGGGATTGGCGGATATCTGTCACTCCCTCGTTGAGCTCAGCCGCAATCTATTTGAGGTCGAAGTTTGGCAACATTTCCGATCCTCCGGCCACGAGAGCTTTGATGCGTATTGTACAGTGGTTCTCGGAATACCCGAGTCAAAAATCGAGGCTCTAAAAATGATTAAGCACCAACGATTACCGAGACCTAAAAAAGCTGGTTCGGCAGAACTTTTTGCCTGGTTATTGGAGGTGATCCAATTGTTAACTGACGGTCAGAAGAGAAAGGCACCATAACGCCAGTAACTCACTCCATGAAAGATATTAGTCACGGTAGGAATGCTCATTTCAATTGCTTCACCAGAATGAGCCTAGCCCTGTCACAATATAACTTTTCAACGCCGGAGATTCGAGTGCTAATGAGACATGTACTTGGCCATGCTCCTTCAAGCAGAACGATCAAGCGTGTGGCAAGAATTGCGGGAACAAAATTGACGCGTGGACGTCCACGGTCTACACCTAGGATTCACAAAAACGATCTGAATCGTCTCATCCGGGTAACTAGCGCTGGCCTAGAGGATGCGGATGGAAATGCTCTGATATTGTTCCAACGGATCCAACTAGAGTTTGGTTTGACGCCGCGTCAATATTGCGAGTGGCTCGCAAAGTTTGTTCGCCGCCGGAAATACATGATGCGCCGCTGCCTTCTTTGTGGGGAACTTTTTCCATCACTTGATTCCGGTGACAGAAATTGCGACCAGTGCAATCTTAATAGGCGAAGGCTTCTGAAGGAAGAGGGACAGTCCGCTTTTGGTGCCTTCGCAAATGGCGGCTGAGTTGATAGACATGAGCGTTCGGTCACTTATTGACAAGAGAAGATAACTTGGTTAGCTCGGGGCCGTTAAGATGGCGGCCTCTATTTGGATCAAGCATACGATAAATGGCGCAACTCGGGACGCATGCGGACAGTCAAAGATCTCCAGGAGACGATTACCGAAGGCGCGGTGAAACGCATCAGGCCGAAAATGATGACCGTGATGGCGATTTTGTTTGGTTTGCTGCCGATCATGTGGAAGCCACGGTCCCGGAGCCGATGTCATGAGACGCATCGCCGCGCCGATGATCGGCGGAGTTATTAGCTTGTTTCTGTGGGACCGATGATCAAAAGGTCATTGTACATGGACTAAGCGGCGATTAAAAGTTTTCCCGCCACGACAGGTTGCTTTTCCAGACTCGGCGCATGAACTAGGGCCACGTCGGCGTCGCCTTTGGCGGCCAAGGCCAACGCTTGCCCGGTACCGACCGCAATCACCTTCACGGAGTATTCAGTTTGTTTCTCGAAAAAGGGCACCAGCAACGTCGAGTAACCCGGTATCTTGCATGCTCGTGGTCGTGGAAAGAATTACGTTTTTGGCATTGGCCTCCACCGCCCAGAGTTTTGATACCACCGGCGAAGAGAGTTGGGTCCCGAAAGGAGGTCCGCGTGAATACTTCTCGGAATCGGACAGGCGCCACTTTCGGCTGCTTGTCTGCCTCAAGACGGACATGCTCGCTCGTATCCCGAATAACCAACACTGATATATAGCGCCAGGCCGAGCACGGCATAACCGATACCAAGATAGAAAGGATCGGGTCGTAGGGCATGCGTCGACGCAGCAACGTAGCCGGTCACGAACGCAGTGGCGCCACCCGCCTGATACCGGCGCGAATTCGTCGAAGCCCACGGCGAGGCCGCGTGATTTTGGTCCGACCAGATCGATCTTCATGATCACCATCATGGACCACGCGAGCCCCTGATTTATGCCGAGCAGGACGTTGGCGGCGACAATCCAATTCCAGCTGGGCGCCCAAATGATCATAAAGGGAACCGCACACCGATGATCCAGCCCAGGACCAACACCCGCTTGCGTCCCAAACTATCGGCCAGTTGCCCGGAGATGAGTTGGTTAATGCCTTCGTCAGGCCGAAGCTCATGATGAACGAGGCAATGATTGTCGCTGAGGCAATCTTGAATTCGTCGGACCCGATCAGCGGCACGAGCGTGCGCTCCAGCCCGACCATACCGCCGACAAATCCGTTCACGAGTACGAGCAATGGGAACTGTGATGAATTCTCCCGCAACCCGAGGCGAACAGCCGAGTTGGATTGGATGTTTGCTGAATCAGCCACTAGCTCACTGCGATTTTACATTTTCAGGTAGGGTTTTCCGCCCTGTGCAGATCGTCTCAATTTAGCGCAGACGATTGCTGGGCCTCTTACTGCCAAAGAAATAGCAACGGTAACCTAACTCGTGATAAGGGAATTCCTTGGAAATGACAACTATGGTTTTTTGTCCTGAGTGATGAGGTTGAAACGAAAAAGGGAACTTTTCTGTATCCTTGGCTAAGATCGTTGGTTAGATTCTCAACCCGAACGCCGGTTCGAACGTTTCTTTTATATCCGGTTTTGGTTCTGGGATGGGAAGCTCTACTTCGGAAGGGACGGCTCGAACTCAAGCCGGCTTACGTTGTTCTAATAGTCGTTGGGTATCTCCTTTATAAATTCTCAACCGTTTACAGGGTCAAGCACGGCGGCGGTGGCGTTGGCGAAAATTGGGAAAAAGAACCTCACAGGTTGATCACGACCGGTCCCTATGCTTTTACGCGAAATCCGGTTTACCTGGGACATATCATTTTCATGCTCGGTCTTGCATTGCTTCTACAGTCTTTATTAGCAGCAATCCTTGCTGCTGTCATTGGAGTTACGTTTCACAGGCGAATTCTGAAGGACGAGAAACGACTGGCCTCCGTTTTTGGCCAGCAATATTTTGACTACAAATCCCATGTTAGGCGGTGGATTCCGGGTATCTCATAAATCGTTTTGCGCAAAAATGTTATTCACAAATTCATGAGCTTTTCGCGCACACGCGTGCTTTGAATTAGACCACGCGACCGTAGGTGTCGGCCTTTCATCTTGCATAGAACCTGGAAGCTCTTAACCCAGGCGGTGAACGTCTTGCTTGAAAACACTCCTGCGCATATCAACCTAGCAGCGATTGACAGGCGATGATGCAAGTAAAGGAAGTCGAGGCAGTTCATGATCTTCCATGTGTGGCGAATTACTTTCGGCATGGAGGCGCTGAGCACACATTGGGTCTGGTCTACGCTACTTACGGTGGCGGAACTGTCCTCTTGAACTTGACGTGTCATCCTTAAGTTAGTATTGACTCTAGATAACGCAAGATACCAACTTTCAAAGGAGGTCTTTTATGCCGGTAGAGATTGTCGATATGGTCAAAACCGCTCACGAGATAAAAAAGAGAAAAGTGCTCCTTAATACGAAGCGCTTTCACGCGTGGGTGCATTACTACCCGAATCCGGGCGACAAGGACGACATGCACTGTCACAACGCGGACCAGACCTTTTATGTCATCGAAGGGGAATGCACGATGCATTTTCCGGACGGCGGGAAGGCGGTGATGAAACCCGGCGTGGCAGCCCTGATTACGGGCGGCTCGTTTTACCAACTCGAAAACACGGGCAATGGGCCGATGGTCCTCATGGGCAACCGCTCCGGTCCATCTGAGGACATTCAACATATTAACTATGAGCTGAAGAAAGATATTAAAAAATTGAGCCCCGAGGAGCACGAGCGGATCCGCCGCGGCGGCGCAGTTCAGCTGCCGGAAGGCTAATACAGACCCGCCGACCGAGTTCAGCCCGGCACGCCGGCTATCTGACTGGCTTGAGCCCAGGAAAATAGTGAGCGGGAATCTCTTGACCCAACCCCGCCTGCTGAGCGTTCTGGAACGATTTCCAGGCTAGAGCCGTGAACTCCACCGCCAGGGCGTTGTTTTTGAATAGAGTGATCTGCCTTTTGTTGCGTCTTCTCTTTTCCCCCGCAACAACGTCTCCCAACTCGCACACTTTTTCCCAAGTTAGCGCGCCGCCTTCGATCGCTTCAAATATGTCTGCCGCGTGATCTTGCCGGCTTTGCTCCTCGGAGGCCAGCACAACGATTTCGGCGCGCGCGAAAATCTCGTTATCAAGTTCGCGCCGGGGATACCGGCGGTCACTGTTGACAATGGATGTGACATGAGCGCCCGCGGTAATCCACGCGCCATCGAGGACCGGCTTTGACGAATTGGTAGAGGCTAAAACAATCGTTTTTCCTTCAACGGCTTGCCTGGCCGACTCTACCGGGACGACGTCGATCCCCAATCTCTTTTTCATCTCTCCCGCGAAGCGCGCTCGATGCTCGGCATTGGGACTGTATACTTCCGCACGGCGGATTTCGCGCACCTGACAGACTGCGGCCAGCTGCATTTCGGCCTGAAAACCTGATCCTAGAAGACCGAGCGTATCCGCGCCCGCGCAGGCGAGGTAGCGCGCCGCGACTCCGGTTTCGGCCCCCACCCTTATTCTCTGTAGCTCGTGATCATGAATGACGGCTAAAAGCGCCGCGCTTTGCAGGTCGAACAGAAAAAATAGTCCGAATGGGCGCATTTGTGGCCTGTGAGGAACAGCACCGATCGTATCGGTTGTCGCCCGAAGCCCAAAAACGCCGAGGCTCGGCAGTGCTCCCTGAAATTGACGCATCACGAAAGTGCCCTTTTCGCCGGCCACATAAAAATGATCGCGCGGCCGGTTTTCGGCTCTACCCTCGTGAAGATCGCGCACGGCGATTTCACAGACATCGATCGCCTCATTCATCGCGAGGATTTCTTTGACAACATCGTCTGTGATGAGCAGCGCCATGCGGGTTTGCCGGAAAATCTCTACGGTTTGTGGAGTTGGTCAGGGGTGTCAGTTCATCTCTCTTGATCGTTTGGCTCCAGTTATTCAATCATGTAGAAACGCGCATTCCTATCAGCGTCATGGCCCAGTGTCCGCGCCACGGGGCTTTGGAGCTGGCGCAAAAGGATCGCTTCTCCGCCGGGGCTTGAGCGCGGTCACGCTGCGCGCCGGTCCGTCCTGCGAAGATTAAAGTCTATGTCGATTCTCCGGGCTTTGTGCCCCGGTTCGTTCGTCCACATCTCTCGAACCATGCATGAACCGCCATTCTCCCGGCTTGCTCCCGAGCAAGCGGAATAGCTTTTGGTACTCTTCGACCTGCACATTTGCTTGCCACGGAACACTCCTGTAGGTGATCACGGCGTCGCTGTTCAAAATCCAAAGCGAACGATAATAGAAACCCCCGTGAGGGTGCTCTTCTTTTCGAACCAGTCCGTATTGTCGCGCGATTTCGAGGGCGCTATCGGAAACGTAGAGGTAAGGAAGCTCCTCGCCAAAAAGCTTTAGAGCGTATCTGCGGTGTTCATCGAGTGAATCGGGGCAGATCATGACAAGATCAGCTCCCGCCTTTAGAATTTTGGCGTAATCCTGCTTCAACGAAGCAGCCATACTGGCTGCTCAGTTGGGATGATAGCGGTAACTATCCTGGCTCGTGAGCGCCAATTTCACGCAATGCGCCGCCAGTTGGCTTACCGGCAGCTTACCATGAGTGGTGTTGATCAAGAACTCAGGAGCTTTGTCTCCGACCCGAAGTTCGTTCTGCTCATTACTCATGGCTGTCCTCCAGGAAATATCGTTTGGATCTCTTTCTCTCATTGACATGCCGCGCCGATAGAGTAGTTCGAGATCCGTTCCAATGAATTTGCAGGAATCTACCATTGACGGAGATCTCCAGCAAGATTAAAAAACAAACTGGAATGACAACGCCTGCAGATGAGATTTCTATAATTGCTTGCGAAGGAGAGTTTCAGGCTGAACGGAATTTTCGAATGGGTTGACATCACCGAGGGATAAGCCTTACAAACTTTCCTACAATGGACGAGTCGACCTAGTAAACTGGAGATTTCGTTTTACTAAATAAATAAAGGAGCTTCATGATGGCGAAAATCAAGCACATGGCAATCATCTGCCGCGATCCTGATCAACTGAAAGAGTATTACTGCCGCTGGTTCGGATTCGACGAGCTAAACCGGACCCCTGACGGTTCGGTCTATCTAACCGATGGGTATCTCAATGTGGGCTTACTACAGAAAGATTCCGAGGTGGCCGGAGACAGCGCAGAGTTGGGCCTCCACCATGTCGGGTTTGAAATCGAAAGCATAGAAGAGATTAAACGGCGGCTGAAAGAATTTAGCCCGTCAATTCAAATTGAGAGGAGGCCAAAGAATGATCCCTATTCCGAATATCGGATCAGAGACGCGGAAACACTTACTATCGATCTTTCAGAGAAAGGGTATGGTATTGATGGTGAAAAGAGAATCCCAGGCATCCGCCATATCGCTACCGGCGGAAGCGACCCGGAAGGGAGGCTTCAGTTCTATGAAAAGATTTTTGGTATGAGAGAAGTCGAGATCAACCGTGGAAGCAACGAGGCGGGCGTCAGGACGAGGGGGTGCATTGCCGATGGGTTTGTGAACATTTGCCTTGTAAAACGGGAGACCAATCCCAAGAGCGCCAGCCATTTTGGAATATTGATCCGCAATCCAGGAGACGTGGTTTCCCATATTAGAGAGGCTTATCCGACAAGGACCGAGCTATGGGAGCCGGAACGGCCGGGCGTCGAATTCCACATACGTGATCTAGAGCACAACGCGGTCTCCTTATCAGACAAAAAGGGTTGGGAAGTGGACGTGGGAAAGTGGGACAGAGTCGACGCTTAACAGATAGCGACCCAGTGTGGCTGTCGCTTTAGTCCGAGAACAGCTGCACATGAAAGAATTTTGGTACCAGGTGTTCGGCGAAAACTCTATGATGCCTGAAGCTCGGCGTAACGGGAGACTTTGAAGCACCGCAATCCACATCCGGCAGGAGAGCGATATGAAAAAAAGCGACTTTCGGCAGTTTTACCGTGAGGCGCATAGCGTGGCGTGCTTGAACGAATGGGAAAAGATGCTCCTCGGATTAGCAGTCGCGATGACCCGGGGCTGCGATCCGAGAACGGAACGGCGCCTTGCGGATGCAGGGAAAGCGGGATGAGCGGGAAAGAGCTGGATGCCGCCCTTGGACATCAATGGCCGCGGTTAATGCCGTAAGTGAGTCCATGAATCAGAGGATCAAGCAGAGGAAGGAAGCGAAATCATGACCCTTATTCTCAATAACGACGATGTGCAGAGCGTGCTCACAATGGAGATTACCATGAACGCGCTGGAGAATGCATATCAAGAACTCACTCGACACGAGGCGGTCTGCAGGCCGCGAATCGACATTCAGATCCCAACCAATGACCCGAACAAACTTTATCAATGGGGCACGATGGAAGGCGGAGCAGTGTCGGGTTATTTCGCCATCCGAATGAAATCCGACATAGTTTACGAAACAGAGTACGAAGGCGCGCGCACCCAGGAAAAATATTGTGTGCGCCCAGGAAAGTTCTGTGGTTTGATTCTCCTGATCGACATTCAAAACGGCGAGCCAGTGGCGCTCATTAACGACGGTTATCTCCAGCACATGAGGGTCGGCGCCGACTCAGGTATTGGCGTCAAATACATGGCGCGAGAAGACGCCCGGGTGGTTGGGATGATCGGCTCCGGAGGAATGGCGCGGTCGCACGTAGAAGCTTTTCTCTTGGCGAGAAAAATCGATAGGGTTCAAGTTTACAGTCCCACCAGGGCGCACCGATTGGAGTTCGCAGAGGAAATAACGGAGCGGTTTGGGATTGAGGCCGTCCCGGTTAACAATCCTCAAGATGTTTACAAAGGAGCGCATATTATCGCCGGCTGCACAGATTCGGCCGTGCCGATCATTATCGGCAAGTGGCTCGAAGAAGGGACTCACGTTACTTGTATCGGAGGAAAACCCGACGAAGATACGTTGAAACGGATCGACCTTTCACTGAGACTGGGTAATGCGCCGGCGCCCTGGGGCCTGCCCGAGCTGGGCGTGCCGGACGAGTATGTGACTTACGCGGCTGTGCCGAAGCGAATCGCCGGCTCCAAGATGAAGCGTGCCGGCAAGCGCGCTCATGGCATGATTGCAGAGGACCGGGCCGTGCTACTGGCGGAAGTTTTGGGGAGCAAGAAAAAGGGCCGAACCTCCAACAAGCAAATTACATATTCGGAGCGCGGAAATATTCAGGGCGCACAATTCTACGCCGTAGCAGGTAAAGCTTACGAGCTGGCAAAGGCGAAGGGATTGGGACGAGAGATCCCCACGGACTGGCTCCTGCAGGATATCCGCGACTGACGAGTCAGCTTCACGCCCGAAATCGCGAATGAATCCAAAGATCAAGAAACCGATCGATGCATTCGTATCCATGCGGCCCGGCCACTTTATGCTTGGAGGTAACGCAGAGGGTAGTCGGATGTGAGATTTACATGAGCCTGTTTAAAATTGCATATGTGCTTTTGCTTGAAGTTTTATGAAGGCGGAGATCATTTCGGTTGGGACTGAGCTTCTCCTCGGTCATACAGATACCAATTCTTCCTATTTGGCCAAGGAGCTCGCCTCCTATGGCATTGACCTTCACTGGATCAGCCAAGTGGGAGACAACTTGGGACGGATCGTGGATGCCTTCGAACGCGCCGCCTCGAGGTCCGAGCTCATCATCACCAGCGGAGGTTTGGGACCCACTGAAGATGATCTAACGCGAGAAGCAATCGCTTCCTGGGTTGGTGAAAAACTTGAGGTCGATTCGGAAATTGGCGAGCGGTTACGTCAATCGTACCTCGCGCGAGGCAGGCCGGCGCCGATGCCGGAAAGCCGGCTTAAGATGGCGCTCAAAATTCCGTCCGCGACCTTGCTGCGGAATGAAAACGGCGCTGCTCCAGGCTTGCTGGTTCGCGAAAAAGGCGTTTTTCTGGTCGCGCTTCCCGGCATCCCTGTGGAGTTGATGGGCATATGGGAAACCGAAGCTGTGCCTCGCCTGCATCAGGCTGGTCTTTTCCGGCACGTTATTTTTTCTCGCACTTTAAAGACGGTCGGCATCGGTGAATCTGATGTTGAAGAGAGGATCAGGGACCTCATCCATTTCATCAACCCGACGCTCGCCACTTACGCGACTCGCGCCGGAGTCCAGATAAGAATCACGGCAAAAGCGCAAGACAAGAGTGTTGCCGAGTCGCTTATTGAACCGTTGGCCCAAAAAGTCGCGGCACGGATAACCGAGCATCTCTATGGAGTCGATGACGAGACGCTTGCGCAGGCGATCGGCCAAAAACTCATCGATCAATCCATAACCCTTGCTATTGCGGAGACAGGCTTTACCGGAGGAACTCTTATTGCTGACTTTACTGGCGAGAATAGATCAAAGCGCTATTTCAAAGGCGGCGTTGTCCTTGCCGGTTCGCGCAACCCTCTTGAAATGGAAATAGAGCAGACAGACAGCGCCGACGGCACATTGGAAATGGCGCGAAGAGCACGCGAGAAGTTTTCTTCTGATGTCGCCTTGGCTCTGACGGGGAGCCTCGATCCCAAGAGCAGCGTGCCGGAAAGAATCACCGAGCTTGGCTTCGGTATAAGCGGCCCTAAAGGGGAGAGACGCGGGCGGGCCCGCATCCGGCTGACAACCTTAATGGATACCCGCCGGCGTGCGGTCCTTGACGGAATGGGAGAGCTTTGGCGCTACCTCTCGGCCCTGTAGGGAACCACAGGCATCACTCAATGCTGCTATTTAAAGAAATTCCCGTAAAGAGCGTTCTCACTATGAGCGAGATGATTCAAGCCGTCGAAGATTCGCTGTTGGAGCTAGCGAAACGATCGGGATACGACCTCCCCAGGCGTCGTATCCATCATCCCAACCGGATGATCTTCGGCCTCTTGCCGGGCTCGTTCAAGGATTTCATGGGCGCTTACCTCCAGGTCGATCAGGATCGTCTAGTTTGGAGGGAAACTATCATCCTCTACGGCGTCTCCACCGGAGAACCACTAGTCATGTTTCAGGATTGCGGCATCAATGAGTACCGGACCGGAGCGGCCGGCGCTTTAGGTGTCAAATACCTGGCAAAAGAGACGGCATCCTCGCTCGGCATTCTGGGAACGGGGCCGCAGGCGCAAGCCCAGCTCCTTGCCATCAATGAGATGAGAAAGTTAAAAGAGGTTAGGGCATTCAGCCCAAATCCCGAGCATCGCAGGACTTTTGCAAAGGAGATGACAGCCGCTCTCAATGTCGATGTCATAGCCGTGAACAGCGCCCGTGAAGCAGTCGAGGCAATGGATATTGTCGTAGTTGTAACCAACTCCGTGACGCCGGTCTTCGACGGCGCCTGGCTGACACCAGGGGCTCATATCGATAGCATTGCCAATGGTGATAAGAATCGCATGCGAGAAGAGCTTGACGTGGAAACATTTCAGCGCAGCGATCTTGTCTACGTAACCTCAAAGGAGACTGTGGCTATCAATGAAAGCGACGTCTATCGCAAGGCTCGTGAAGGTGTGATTTCCTGGGACTCAGTCTATGAATTCGGCGACCTGCTTCTCGGTCGTGCTCGAGGCCGCACGAGCGATGAGCAAATCACGTTATACAAACTCCAGGGTCTTGGCATCATGGATATTGCCATCGGCGCGCTCGCCTATGAGCGGCTGAAGGAACTTGGGCTGGGACTGGAGTGGTAGAGGCGTAGAGGCTGACAGGGCAGGGCCGTAAAAAAATACCTGTGGTGGCGGAGGTAAATATGCCGCTGTTGCTATCGAACGAGGACAGCGATACTCATGGCGATCAGATGGCTGGGTCAGTCAGGAGCATGGGGTTGGCCGCTCAGACAGAGCTCTGATATCCTTTGGGTGACGGAGGAGGGATCACCTCCTGGCGCCTCCCAGGGAAAGTTCTTAGGCCTGTTCCTTTTCTTCTCTATCGAAACAGTATGCTGCCACGACAAAAAGGGTTTATGAATTGGCGCGAGAAAGAGGAGCGAGCCACGATACCGCTGGAATGCTTGACTCGTAAAGCGAAGCTCATGAAAGCTAGCAGCCTGGTCACTCAAGGCCTTAAGGCGATGTCGTTTTCGCTTCTTCTGATTTTCATGGGTCCTTTGGTTGGCTATAGCCAGGAGCCAGTGGTAGCAGTTTACGGCGGGATCTCTGGACAGCAGGCGCCTTTATGGCTCACCAGCGACCTGGGACTCTTCACCAAATACGGTCTCGATGTCCAGCCCATCTTCGTCAGGGGAGGGGCCATATGGACGGCCGGAATTTCCGCGGGTGAGATCCAGTTCGGCGTGGATTCCTCGGTTTCGCCGATCACAGCCGCGGCTTCGGGAGCGGACATCGTGCTCGTCGGTTCCTACTACAACAAGCATCCGTGGAGCTTTGCCGTGCGTCCAGGCATCAAGTCGCCTCAAGAGTTACCGGGGAAGAAGGTTGGCGTGCTTTCGCTCGGCGCCTCCAATCACATGGCGGTCGTCACCGCTTTACGCTATTGGGGTATCGAGGAGAAGAGCGTGACGATTGTGCGCGCCGGCTCCACTTCCGCGCGGCTGCTCGCTTTGCGTTCCGGCCAAATCGATGCGACAGTCCTGGTCTCCCCGGAAACCGAAAGAGCCCGCAAGATCGGCATTCCAATTCTTCTGGAGCTGGCCCAAATAGGGGAGAGCTTTCCGACAGTGAGCGTGATTACCACGAGAAGGTTTCTCGCTTCCAAGACAACGGTCGCTAAAAAATTCCTTCAGGCGCTGAATGAGGGAGTTTATGTTTTTACGAAAGATAGGCAAAAAGCGCTCAAGACATTGGCCAAATGGATGAGAACCGAGGATCGGGAGGTCTTGGAGGATGCCTATACAAGCCACGTGCGGAACATGAATTTTCCTACCGTTATAGATAAATCTGGAGTTCAGGCGGTCCTGGATTTTTTGAGCCGGAGCCGTCCCGAATTGAAAGCAAAAAACGCCTCAGAATTTATAGATGACACAATCTTTAGAGAACTGGAGCAGGAGGGCTTCTTCAACCGTGTTCGTGGCGAAGCTCTCAGATGAGATCCACATGGCGTATGGAAGAACGTGTTGCGGTTTACTACGATGGCGCGCGTTCGAGCAGAGGGAATACCCAGGCGGATCATCGGCGGAAATTTAAAGTAGACTAGAGCCAAGAAGACAAGGAGGCAAATATGCAAGCCAGTGAATGGAGACAATGCCTTGGTGACCTGGTACGAGAGGGGGCCCGTAGTTATGAAGAGAATCATTACTATGAAATACCCATGACGATACCTAGGGCCAAAGTAATGATACTCCAGAGTATTTGCTTCGTAAGAGGCAGAAGGCGGTGCTGGCTTTGGCTGTTGGCAAATTGTCCTGATGAGAGCGTGAGAAGATCTATTTTACAGCACGAATATGAGGAAGCTGTCAAAGACGAGTTTAGCGAGAAAGGGCATCTCGATTTACTCGATCGGCAGGCTCAGGCGGTCGGGTTGACACAAGAAGAGTGTGTCAAGGCGGAGCCTCTTTTTACCACGCAATTGAGCTTTTACGGCTGGGCATGGCTAAGTAAGGAAAGCCACTGGCTAAAAGGTTTGGCGGCGCTGAATATTGCTGAATGGTTCAATGACAACCGGCTCTTGGAAGATGTAGGTGGTGGAGCATCGGCAAGGCGAATTAAACAGTGGTCCGACGGCCTCGGCTTCACCATAGAACAGATGCCGAACTTTAAAGCGCATAACAAAGCGGATGAAGCGCACGGAGAATTATTTTTGCGGGTATTTGAAGAGTTTGCTAGTGGACCGGAGAAGGAGCAACTCGTGATTGACGGAGCCAAAGATGGCGTCAAGCTGCACATGTTTATGAGAGAAGGTGTCGCTCAGGCGATGGAGAAGATTAACTAAAAGGAGAGCGTTATGGGAAAACCAAAAATCAGGCATATAGCAGTAAGGGCCGCAGACGCAGAAAAACTCAGCGAGTTTCTGCAGAACGTTTTCGCCATGGAGGTGGCCAAGAAAACACCGAGCGGAATTATATTCATGACCGATGGCTACTTGACCCTGGCATTGATACCGCCTAAAGCCGGCCATCCCAATGGGATCAATCACTATGGGTTTCTAGTCGATAGTCTTGAACCGATAAGAGCATTGACTCCGCTACAACCGGCCGAGCAGTTGCAGGCGGGAGGCCGTTCTCCCGGACAACACTCTGAGTTCGTGGTGTTCGATCCTGAAGGCAATCGCATAGATGCAGCCGAGGAGATGTGGCCAACCAAATAATCAAATCCGAATTTACCCAAATTTTGGTTATGAGTCGAGGGTTCTGGCGGCGAACAACTCTTCGACCGGCAGTTTCTTTTCCATTAGCCCTTGATCGAGGGAGTAACCGATGAACCGTTCGAGGTTAGCGCGGTTTTTCCTCACTCCATGCGGCCAGGGATCGTCACCGAAGGCATTTCGCTCCTCTTCGAACAAATGCCTACCCCACACGAAGCGCGACCAGTTCGGGTCGTCATAATACTCCATGCAAGTTTCTTTGGCCTTATCGAAGGCC
>JBBDNJ010000248.1:0-14213 GCA_040877705.1 Binatia bacterium
GCAGCAAAACCGTTGCAACAATCCACACAACTACCAATACGGTGACAACGACCGTAGATTTAGGGGATCCTGGTGCGGAAGAAGGGGGTCCTGCTGGCGTTGCGGTGCACCCGGACGGTAGCCGCGTCTACGTAACACACACGGAGAGCAACACCATTTCTGTCATCGACACGGCTACGAATATCGTCGTGGGGTCGGTGTCGGCATTTGGAATTTTCCCTCTTGGTGTTGCGGTGCATCCTGACGGGAGCCGTGTCTACGTGGCAAACGCGAGCACCAACACCGTCTCTGTCTTCGCGACAGCTACGAATATTCTCATAAAGACGGTGATGGTGGGAAATCGCCCTCTTGGTGTTGCGGTACACCCTGACGGGAGCCGTGTATACGTGGCAAACTGGGATAGCAACACCGTCTCTGTGATCGACACGGCTACGAACGCCGTCGTGGGGGCCGTGCAGGTGGGAACTTCTCCTTTTTCGATTGGGCAATTCATCGGCCCCGACGTTTTTCCGCCGCCGTCGTCGTCTCCTGTCTTGTCTGTTACTCCTACTCCTCCTACACCTCTGGACTTCCAGACCGTCACAGTCGGCACATCGAAAGATCTAACCTTCACCGTCCAAAACACCGGAAGTGGAACTCTTACAGGTAGCGCCAGTACGAGCGCACCGTTTAGCATCTTCGGGGATAGTTCGTTCAGCTTAGGTGCAGGTGAGAGCAAAACGATTACGGTGAGGTTCAGTCCGCCAGCAGAAGCGGCTTTTGAGGGCAATGTTTCTATTGCGAGTAATGCCGGAAGCGCTTCTGTGGCGCTAACAGGGATCGGCACGACCAGCACCATCGTCACGCCTCCTACGGCGACCTGGACTACACCACCCCCATCTAGTGTAACGGCGGGTCAGACCTTTACGGTCGCGTGGGTGACGACTGGGAGCCCCACTCACGTTAATGTGCATTGGAATCCGACGGACCCATTGGCAGCGAGCTGCTGCCTCGGAGGGACAGACACGGTAGATAGTTCGACTGTAAGTCCGACCGCTAGCCCTGTTACGTTACTAGCGCCGACAAAAAAGGCCAATGGGACGCTAATCACCGTGCCCACGATCGTAAGATATGTCGTTCACGTCTCGAATTTGGACGGGTCCGGAAACTCCACGATCGTTTCTGTAACGATAAATCCGGCGCTAGTTAGTTCTCCTCCAACCGTATCTAGCGGAGATCCAAAATCCGGTACGGCAGGAACTGCTGTGACAATCAAGGGTAAGAACTTTGGGTCAAGTCAGGGTACAAGCTTTGTGAGATTTGGTAATACTAATGCGACAGTAAATTTTTGGGATGATACGCAGATCATTGCCGTGGCTCCCGATGGCCCTTCTTCAGGTAGTGTCACCGGGATAACAGTAACTACCGCCGCTGGACCAAGCAACAGTGATAAGACCTTCAGCTACCATGCGCCGCCAGTTCTCGTTGTACCAGGGATTTACGGTTCGTGGTCCACGGAGTTGTTTTGTAATACAAAAAGTGCAGTAAAGTTGTTTGAGGATGGAGTGAAACACCTAGGTAGCAAGCTACCAAAACAATGGACACTTGATCCTTTTCTTAATACGTACGAGGCGCTTATATTTACTCTTTTGAGAAGTGGCTAGTCACCGTTCCAGTACCCTATGACTGGCGTCAATCGATTTTAGTATCTGTGGATACCTTTAAAGCTGCCCTCGATGAAACGAAGAGAAAATATAAAGCAGCAAAGGTTGATGTCGTCGCGCACAGCATGGGAGGGTTAATTGTGCGCGAATACATACAAAACTCTTCATATTCTGGAGACATTAGAAAGTTTATGATGCTGGGAACTCCCAATAACGGGGCCGTTGATGCATATTACGTGTGGGAAGGAGGCGTAATTCTGGGTGCGAGCTTTGATTGGGACGAAGTTTTTATAGATATCGCGATTCAATATATGAAGCTAGGTTGTGGCGGTGGTATCACAAATTTCAGTTTCATCAGAAATAGAATACCCTCATTGAAGGAGCTGTTACCCACCTTTCCTTTTTTATTATTACCCGGATTCTCAACTGTACCTCAACCATTAGTCTGTGAAATAAATACGGTCTTGCGCGACTTAAATGCAGGCATAAGTGACTTGACAAGTAAAGCCGTGGACATAAGAATCTTTGCTGGTACTGGGCAGGACACGCCCGGTGATCTAACCATTCAGAACATCGCGGTACCTTGCGCCGCGGATACGAAATGGACCGATGGACAGCCCGGTGTTCAATCGTATTTAGATGGAGATATGACAGTTCTTGAGTCGCGGATCTCTATAGGAGGCATTCCGGTTGTAACAAAGCCCGCGGCCCACGGACAGCTCCCAAGCAGTTTTTCCGCAGAGGTTCTTGAATTTTTACAGCAATGATTTATCGACAAGCCGCACGGAACACAAGACAGATCAGTAATTTAAAAGTGTCGACTGGGTCTGAGAACAAACCTAAAATCAGAGGGCCGACAGGAGTGGCAATCCCTAACCCAATAAATAGTGGGATGATAAGCAGGTAAAGTAGTAGGCTGACGAGAAACATTTTACTTGCATCTTTGAGACTATTCCGGCGTGCTTCATCCAGGAAACGGAAGAATGAAATGCTAAATATGGCAATGAGAATAAACCAAGAAATCGCGATAAATTTACCAACAATGCTCACACCCAAGATTCCGAAGCCAGCGTAACCTGTAAATAGCATACTGAGCGCATATGGAATAAAGCCTGATAGCAGCAAAAAGAAGTAGTACGGTTTGTTTTTTATTGCCATGTACAAGTCAATTATTCGACCTATACACCAGTTTGTCAATGTTTTAACAAATCATGAATGTGGATAATTCCAGCAAACATCAAGTGATAGCTTGGCGTGTTGTATACGCTTCGCCAAATACCGAAGCTGGATCTGTCGAGGGACGAAGAGACGGGCTCAGAAAATTAATCTGTCTTATTGTGAAAGGAAATAACACTGCTTCCCGTGTTATTCAAAGTTAGCTCAAGCCAGCGTCTCCCCACTAAACGGCTGCGAGACCACTCCATCAATCATCAGTCTCAAATAGATGTGGTAATTAGGCAGGTTGATTAAGTCACTCGCAGAAAAGAACGGGTAAAACTCTCCAGACAACATTTCGGCATCTGTCAGCCCAAGCCGGAATGAAATAATCGTTCCGACGTTTCCTAGAACGGCATCTTTCACCTGCGGATCGAGCTGGCTCAAATACTGATGGGCCAGAATCATATTGATTCGGTACTTCCGCAACTCCGAGAGCATATTGGCCAAGCTTAACGTCGCGAAGTTCTGAAACTCGTCCAGATAGAAATAGAAGTCGCGCCGTGTTTCTTCTGGAACGTCAGCGCGGCTTAAGCCGGCAAGCCCTATTTTCGTAACCAGCAAAGCTCCCAACAAAGCCGAAGCGTCTGCGCCTATTGGCCAAATTGACCAAAAGCATCAATAGGTATCACTGCCAGGGCCACGAATCACCGCCGAGTACAACGACCTATGGTGGGTTTGGCCAGCGTGGACTTATTTAATAACTGCGAGAATCGATTGGCTAGCTTATAGAGGACCAGATTCACATCCTTCTGTCCAGGCTCCGATACTGGATGGCTTCGGCAATGTGGCTGGACTGGATCTCTTCCGAGTCCGCCAGGTCCGCGATGGTGCGGCCGACTTTGAGGACGCGGCTGTAGGCGCGGGCACTGAGGCCGAGGCGGTTGATGGCATTCTCCAGGAGCTTTTCCGCGTCCTCCTTCAAGACGCAATGGCGTTTGATGTCTCTGGTGCCCATCTGAGCGTTGCCGTGGATGTTTCTTTTGTTAAAACGCTGCAACTGAATTCCACGCGCGTGGTTGACTCGCTGGCGGATCAGATCCGACGTTTCGCCAGCGTCGCGACTGGCGAGATCCTGGTAGCGTAGCGCGGGTACTTCGACCTGGATGTCGATGCGGTCGAGCAGCGGACCGGACACCCGCGAACGGTAGCGTTGAATTTGTAACGGGGTGCAGACGCATTCCTTCTGCGGATCGGTGAAGAATCCACAGGGACACGGATTCATAGCGGCGATAAGCATGAATCCGGCGGGATAGTTGATCGATCCCATGGCTCGTGAAACCGTGATGTTGCCGTCCTCCAGCGGTTGGCGCATGACTTCGAGGACATTGCGCTTGAATTCGGGTAATTCGTCGAGAAAGAGCACGCCGTTGTGCGCCAGTGAAACTTCGCCGGGTTTGGGCACGGTGCCGCCGCCCACCAGACCCGCATCGGAGATCGTATGATGCGGGTAACGAAACGGGCGCGTGGCAATGATCGGCGAGCCGCTGAGCAAACCCATGACACTGTGAATTTTTGTCGTTTCCAAAGCTTCGGCAAGGGTAAGGTCGGGAAGGATCGTCGGCAGGCGCTTTGCCAGCATGGTCTTGCCTGAACCGGGAGGGCCTACCATGATCACGTTGTGGCTTCCCGACGCGGCGACCTCTAGCGCGCGTTTTACGTGCTGCTGGCCTTTGACGTCGGTGAAGTCGGCGCCGTATTGAGAGTGCTGGCTGAAGAGCGTTTCCAGATTGACCTGCGTCCGCTCGATGTTCTGCTTGCCGTTTAAAAACTCGACCACCTGGGGTAGATCCTTGACGCCGAGAACTTCAATTTCACTCACCACCGCGGCTTCCGGCGCGTTCTGCTCCGGCAGAATCAGTCCTTTGAGATTTTCCTTTTTCGCCGCCATGGCGATGGGCAACGCGCCGCGCACCGGCTTGATGGCGCCGTCGAGGGATAGCTCGCCGATTAAAAAGTAATCATCGAGCAAATTCTTTGCGATGGATCCTTCAGCGGCCAGGATGCCGACGGCCATGGGCAGATCATAGGCCGACCCTTCCTTCTTGATGTCGGCGGGAGCGAGATTGATGGTGATGCGTTTGGCGGGAAAAGTGTAGCCGCAGTTTTTAAGCGCGGCGCGAATGCGATCTTTGCTTTCTTTTACCGCGCCCTCGGGCAACCCCACCGTCGCGAGCTGGGGCAGGCCGGAGGCAAGATCGATCTCCACTTCGACGCGCAGGGCGTCGATTCCGTAAAGCGCGGCGCTGTTCACTTTTGCTAGCATAAGCGGGCGCTACGCTAGCAAAGGCGGCACGGGATAACAACTAGAATTTGTCTTTTTTGAAAGATTTTAGCGACGATGGCCGGCTGCGTAAAGCATCGTCTTTGGTAACGCGGTCAAAGACGTGGACGCCGCGATTGTGCAGCAGGGTCGGTTGGGAGATTGACCGCTTTGCCGCGGCAGCGCACGCGCTGCATTTCGTGAGCGGCTTATCGTTGACCTTTTGAATCGCTTCAAAGCGGTGTCCCTTAGTGCATTCGTACTCGTAAAGCGGCATAGCTGATCAAATTAGCTATCATATTGAAAACACTGTCACAATAAGGCGAGCTTGTCTCGTAAAATTTTTCCTGGTATAACATTTTATGTTTGCTATGTGTCAAGCAAGTCAACGCAAAAACCCAGGCGTAGGTCTGGGTTTTTTTTAGCCTTGCTCGGAGGTGATTGATGCTAGAGCAAGAAGTCTTACCGGTCGGTTTAACTTTCGATGATGTTTTGTTGATTCCGGCTGAATCCTCCGTTTTGCCTCGAGATATCGATGTCTCAACTCGATTGACGGAGCGGGTTGTGCTCAACATCCCGCTGGTCAGCGCCGCGATGGATACGGTGACGGAGTCGAAGACGGCGATCGCCATGGCCCAAGAGGGCGGCATCGGCATCATCCATCGAAATCTTTCGGTGCCGGTTCAAGCGGCGCAGGTGGAGAAAGTTAAAAAGTTCGAGAGCGGAATGATTTCCGATCCCATTACCGTAGCGCCGGATCAAAAGATTTCCGAAGCCCAGGGGATCATGGACAAATATGGCATCTCTGGATTACCGGTAACCAAGAATGGCCGGCTCGTCGGCATTCTCACGAATCGAGATTTGCGTTTCGAAAAAAAGCTCGAGCGCACGGTTTCCGAGGTAATGACCAAGGATAAATTAGTCACAGTGAAGCCGGGCGTCGAACTCGACGAAGCCAAAGAGATTCTCCATCAGCATCGCATCGAAAAGCTCTTGGTGGTGGATGATCACTTCCAGCTCAAGGGTTTGATTACCGTCAAGGATATCGAGAAAAAGATTCAGTACCCGAACGCTTGTAAGGACGAGCGCGGCCGGCTGCGGGTGGGAGCGGCGGTGGGAGTAGGAGCGGATTGGGAGGAGCGAGTGGAGGCTCTGGTGCGCGCGGGGGCGGATCTCATCGCCATCGACACCGCGCATGGGCACTCGAAGAACGTGCTTGATACGATCGGCCAGATACGGCGGCGTTACCCCGATCTCGATCTTTCCGGCGGTAACGTGGCGACAGCCGAAGGAACGACGGCCTTGATCCAAGCCGGCGTCAATGTCGTCAAGGTCGGCGTCGGGCCGGGGTCGATTTGTACCACTCGTGTCGTTTCAGGTGTCGGAGTTCCGCAAATTACGGCTATCGGTAGTTGCTCTAAGGCGGCGGCGCGCCACAACGTGCCCATCGTCGCGGATGGCGGTATCAAATTTTCCGGCGACATCACGAAGGCGCTGGCCGCCGGCGCCGACTGCGTCATGATCGGCAGCCTATTCGCGGGAACCGAAGAGAGCCCAGGGGACACGATTCTCTATCAGGGGCGAACTTACAAGGTCTACCGCGGCATGGGATCTCTGGGAGCGATGAAGCAAGGGAGCAAAGACCGCTATAACCAAGCGGACGTCGAGGAACCGATGAAGCTGGTGCCGGAGGGCATCGAGGGCCAGGTGCCGTACAAAGGCTCGCTCTCATTCAATATCCATCAACTGGTCGGCGGGCTGCGCGCCGGCATGGGCTATGTGGGATGCCGGGACGTAGCGACGCTGCGAGCCAAAGCCAAGTTTATGCAAATCACTGCGGCGGGGTTAAGAGAAGGGCATGTTCATGATGTTTTCATCACCAATGAGGCCCCCAACTATAGCGTCGAATGATTCTTGTTCTTGATTTTGGGTCTCAGTATACGCAGCTCATTGCCCGCCGCATCCGCGAAGCCAATGTGTACTGCGAAATCCATCCATTTAGCATCGAACTGGAAAAGATCGCCGCACTCAACCCTAAGGGAATCATACTTTCCGGCGGCCCAGCCAGCGTCTACCACGACAACGCACCTAAAGTTAAACCTGAAACTTTCCAGGTAGCCATCCCATTTCTCGGCATTTGTTATGGTATGGGGGTGATCAGTCTTGCTTCCGGTGGCGAAGTCGCGCGCGCTGACAACCGGGAGTATGGCCCCGCCGAGCTGATCGTTGACAGCGACGCGGATCTTTTTTACGGCTTCGCCAAAACCGAGCCCGTGCGCGTTTGGATGAGTCATGGCGATAAAATGACAACAATGCCGATGGGTTGGAGCAGCCTTGCACACAGCGGCAATTCGCCGATCGCTGCATTCGCCGATCCGACGCGACGGTTTTTCGGCGTGCAGTTTCACCCCGAAGTGGTGCACACGCCGCGCGGCAAAGAAATTCTCGATAACTTTGTTTTCCGCATCTGTGGCTGTAAGCCCGATTGGACCATGGAACACTTTATCGAGACTTCGGTGCAGAAGATCCGCGAACAGGTCGGCGATGGGCGCGTTTTATGTGCGCTCAGCGGCGGCGTCGACTCATCCGTCGCGGCCACCTTGGTTCGCCGCGCCATCAAAGACCGTCTGGTTTGCGTGTTTGTCAATAATGGTTTACTGCGCCAGGGAGAAGCGGAGCGTGTGTGCCAATTGTTTGCCGAGCGATTCGGCGGCAGCTTTCGCTACGTCGATGCCAGCGACGCCTTTCTCTCGGAGTTAAGCGGCGTCGATGATCCGGAAATAAAGCGCAAGCGCATCGGCTACAAGTTCATCGAGGTTTTCGAACAAGAAGCGCAAAAGCTCGGTGAAATCAATTTCCTGGCTCAGGGCACGCTTTATCCCGATGTCATCGAATCGGTGTCGTTCGTCGGTCCCTCGGTGACCATCAAAAGCCATCACAACGTCGGCGGATTGCCGACTCAGATGAAATTTAAACTGATCGAGCCGCTCCGCGAGCTGTTCAAGGACGAAGTAAGACTTCTCGGCAAACAACTTGGATTACCGAACGAAATGGTCCAGCGCCAGCCTTTTCCGGGACCTGGATTGGCGATCCGTATTCTCGGACCTGTGACTGAAGATCGGCTCAAGATTTTACGCGCCGCCGATACCATCGTGTTACACGAGATGCGCGCCGCCGGCCTGTACGAAAAAGTGTGGCAGTCCTTCGCGGTTTTGTTGCCGATTAAAACCGTCGGCGTCATGGGCGATGAGCGCAGCTACGAAAATGTGATTGCGTTGCGAGTCGTCGATAGCCTCGATGGCATGACCGCCAACTGGGTGCCGTTGCCGGCCGATTTGCTGGCCCGAATTTCCAACCGAATCATCAATGAAGTTCGCGGTGTGAACCGCGTTGTCTACGACATTTCCTCAAAACCTCCCGCGACCATCGAATGGGAATGATCCTAGCCGTTTGCGCTCGCATGCGAGCGCAAACATTCATCGATTCATGAAACAGATTGCCCAGGTTTTGCTGTTTGACCGCGGCGGCCGATTGTTAGTTTATCTTCGCGACGATAAACCCGATATCCCTTTCCCCAATCACTGGGATTTTTTCGGTGGCCATTTGGAAGAAGGGGAGAGTCCCAAACAGGCTTTGGTGCGGGAAGTTAAAGAGGAAATCGGAGTTGAACTGAGGCAATGGAATTTCTTCCGGCTTTACAACTGCACCCGAGGCGATGTTTATCCGAATATCAAGTATATTTACTGGGCCCGGATTGACAAACTACCGGTAGAGCTCACTTTGAATGAAGGACAGCGGTTGATCAGTATCGAACGCGACGAAATCAACCGCACTCAGTTCGCGAACATTCTCGGGCAAATTCTCGAAGATTTTATCGACAGCGGACTCTGGCCCGAAATGGCGGATCCTTCGTAATGCAAATTTGCGCTAATCGAATTGTCGGCTCATCGTCTTTGTGCTAAGTGATTAACAGCTGCAATGAAACATTCCCGTTTCGTACATCTTCACTGTCACACTGAATACAGTCTGCTTGACGGCGCCAACAAGGTCGACAAGCTGTTCGAACGCATAAAAATGCTGAGACAGCCGGCGGTGGCCATGACCGACCACGGCAACATGTTCGGCGCCGTCGAATTTTACCGGGAAGCGCTCAGCCATGGCATCAAGCCGATCATCGGCTGCGAGATTTATGTCGCGCCGACCAGCCGGTTCGAAAGAAAAGGCGTCGATAAAGGCCCCAAGGAATACAACAACCATCTTATTCTCCTGGCGATGAATAAGGACGGCTATCGTAATCTGTGCAAGCTGGTTTCCCTCGGTTATATGGAAGGATTCTATTACAAACCGCGTATCGACAAGCAACTGCTTAGAGAACTGAACGGCGGATTGATCGCGTTGAGCGCTTGCTTGCAAGGAGAAGTCTCGCAGGCGCTCAATTTCGGCAATGTCGAAAAGGCCAAGGCCGCGGCCGAAAGCTATTTGTCGATCTTCGATGATCGCTATTACATCGAAATCCAGGACAATAAGCTGCCGGAACAGGAGAAGGTCAATCGTTTGCTGGTCGAAATCGCCAAAGATCTGTCGATCCCCGTGGTGGCGACCAACGATTGCCATTACGGCGAGCGCGATGATTTTCACGCTCACGATGTTCTCCTGTGCGTGCAGACGGGCAAAACCGTCACAGACGAGAATCGGCTTAAACTCGAAACCGACGAACTCTATCTCAAGTCCGCCGAAGAGATGATCCAGGGTTTCGACTACTGCCCCGGCGCCGTGGAACGTACGCTGGAGATCGCCGATCGCTGCAATGTCGAGATGGAATTCGGCAAGTACCACTTTCCAACCTACACGCCGCCCAAAGAAATCAGTCTGGACGATTATCTCGACGAACTCGCCCACAGCGGTCTCGAGGAAAGACTCGACGGAGTGAGCGATCCCGAAATTAAAAAAACCTATTTGGAGCGCCTCGAATATGAGCTGGATGTCATTAAACGCATGCAGTTCCCCGGTTACTTTCTGGTGGTCGCCGACTTTATCAACTACGCGAAACAAAATGGCATCCCAGTGGGGCCGGGACGCGGATCATCGGCCGGCAGTTTAGTAGCCTACGCGCTCAAGATCACCGATCTCGATCCGATTCGTCACGTCTTGTTGTTCGAGCGGTTTCTCAATCCCGAACGACGCTCGATGCCGGATATCGACGTCGATTTCTGTATTCGCGGCAGGGCCCAGGTGATTCAATACGTCAAGGACAAATACGGCGCCGATCGCGTCGCACAGATCGCGACCTTCGGAACTCTCAAGGCCAAGGCGGCGATCAGAGACGTCGGCCGCGCCCTGGGCTTTTCATTCGCGGAGACCGATGCCATCGCCAAACTGATCCCCGCGCCCAAGCAGGGATTCGACTATCCCCTGACCGAGTCCATGAAGATGGAACCGCGGCTGCCGGAAATGGTGAAGAACGATGCGCGGGTCAAGACGCTTATCGATCACGCTTTGCGCCTCGAGGGTTTGGTGCGCCACGCCTCGACGCATGCCGCGGGCGTTGTGCTTTCGAATCTGCCGCTGGTCGATCATCTGCCGCTGTTCGTTGATAAAGAAGGCGGTATCGTCACTCAGTTCGACATGAGCTGCGTCGAAAAGATCGGTCTGGTCAAGTTCGATTTTCTCGGTTTGAAAACCCTGACTCTCATTCACGATTGCTTGAAGCTCATTGAAGCGACCCGGGGCGTGAAGATCGATCTGCAGCGGCTTCCATTGGACGATAAAAAAACTTACCGGCTGCTTTGTAACGGCAATACCACCGGCGTGTTCCAATTGGAAAGCACGGGCATTCGCGAGATGACCGTCAAGATCCGCCCCAACTGCTTCGAAGATCTGGTCGCCATTCTGGCGCTTTACCGCCCGGGTCCGTTGGACAGCGGCATGGCCGAGGAATACATCAAGCGCAAGCACGGCAAGGAAAAGTTCAAGTATTTGCATCCCCATGTAGAACCCTATCTTAAAGACACTTACGGCGTTATCGTTTATCAGGAACAGGTCATGCAGATCGCTCAGGTGCTTGGCGGCTATACCATGGGCGACGCCGATATCCTGCGGCGCGCCATGGGCAAAAAAGATCCCGAAGAGATGGCGGCGCAGCGCGAAAGGTTTGTCGAAGGCGCGCAAAAGAACAAGATCGACGAAAAGAAAGCCACCGAGATTTTCGATCAGATGGAGACCTTTGCCCGCTATGGCTTCAACAAATCCCACTCCGCGGCCTATGCGTTGGTTTCTTATCAGACGGCCTATTTAAAAACGCATTATCCTGTGGAGTTCATGGCTGCTTTGATGACCTCCGAGATGGGCGACACCGACAAGGTCATCAAAAATCTCGCCGAGTGCCGGGAAAAGGGCATCGAAGTTCTTGCCCCCGATATCAACGAGAGCCGCGCGGATTTCACGCCGGTCGGGGAGAAGGTTCGTTTCGGTTTGGCCGCGGTAAAAAACGTTGGTGAAAAAGCAGTGGACGTGATCCTGGAGAGTCGCCGGCGGGACGGCGCTTTCGAATCGCTATTCGATTTCTGCCGCCGCGTCGATCTTGCGGCGGTAAACCGGCGCGTCCTAGAAAGCCTGATCAAGTGCGGCGCCTTCGATTCCACCCAGGTCTCACGCGCGCGCATGACCGGCGCATTGGACGAAGCCATGAAAGCTGGGCAGATTTATCAGCGCGATCAGGCCAGCAATCAGATCGATATTTTTGCCATGCTTGGCACCTCGACTAAGGGAGCGAAGCGGCCCGGTGATAGCTATCCCCAGGTCCAGGAGTGGTCTCAGCAGGAGTCGTTGGCTTTTGAGAAGGAAGCGCTGGGCTTTTATATTACCGGTCACCCTTTGGATAAATACGATCGGGTCATCAAAAGGATTGTCAGCGGTAGCGCCGCCGGCATCCGGGAAAAGCCGACGCCTGGGGAAGTCAAGTTGGGCGGCGTGGTATCGGCCCTGAAACTTAGAAATACTAAAAAAGGCGATCGCTACGGCAGCTTCAATTTGGAAGATAAGACCGGCTTCCTTGAAGTTATCGTCTGGCCGGAGACCTATAAAAAATGCATGGAGCTTTTGGGCTCGGACGATCCCATATTTATCAAAGGTAAACTCGAAGTCGGCGAAGATCGGATGCAAATCATTGCCAACGAGGTTATTCCTCTGTCTGAGGCGGCTGCTAAAGCTCGAGCCTCGGGCAATGGCAACGGCCATCGCAAGGAAACCAGTGAACGCGTGCATTTATATGTGCGCGAGTCCGACATTTCCGCCGAGGAAATGGTTCAGCTGCGCGATACGCTTCTTAACTATCCCGGTTCGTGTACGGTCTTTCTCCATCTCGTCACTTCCAGCAATGGTGAAACCGTGATCGAATTACCGGACCAGGTTCGGGTTGCCTCCGGCCCGGAGTTAACCGACATCGTCGCACAGCTCTTTGGAGCCCGAGTCAGCTTTCACTCCTTAGAGTCTTGATGCGACAATATTCCAGCCAGCAGCAGCACAGAGAACGCGCGGTTTTGGTTGGCGTCGAGCTGCCATCGAAGAATCATAAATTTTCCCTGGATTACAGCCTCGAAGAGCTTGATCGGTTAGCTCAAACTGCCGGCGCCGAGGTCGCGCAAAAGTTCACGCAGCAGCTCAGGAGTGTCACACCAGCTACCTTGGTGGGCCGTGGCAAGGTCGAAGAAATTCAGCGCAGCCTGCACGAACTTCATCCCGACCTGGTGATCTTCGACGAGGATTTAACTCCGGCGCAGCAGCGCAATCTCGAATCGGCGTTCCAGGTCCGGGTCATTGACCGTAGTCAACTTATACTTGATATTTTTGCCCAAAGAGCGTGCAGCAACGAAGGAAAACTTCAGGTAGAATTGGCTCAACTGGAATATCTTCTGCCGCGATTGACGCGCCAGTGGACACATCTTTCAAGACTCGGCGGCGGTATCGGCACGCGCGGGCCGGGCGAAACCCAGCTCGAGGTCGACCGCCGGCGTATTCGTGAAAAGATTGGTTACCTAAAGCGCCGCTTGAAGACGGTGGAGCGTACGCGCTCTCTGCAGCGTAAAGAGCGGGACGAAGTGCCGTTTGCGACGGTTGCCCTGGTCGGCTATACGAACGCCGGTAAGTCGACCCTGATGAACGCTCTTACGCGGGCCGGGGTTGTCGTCGAAGATAAATTGTTTGCCACCTTGGATCCAACGATTCGTTCGTTGCGATTGCCCAATGGAGACAAGGTCATGGTCGCGGACACGGTGGGTTTTATCAATAAAATTCCGCATTCTCTTATCGAAGCTTTCAAAAGTACACTGGAAGAGGTGATGGGCGCTGATTTGCTGCTTCATATCGTCGATATGAGCAGTTCGCTGGTGCAAGACCAAATGAACGTCATTGAAGAAGTCTTGCGCGAGATCGGCGCCGGTGAAATCCCGACGATTATAGTGCCCAACAAGATCGATGTTTCCTCTTCGCTGCCGCATCCGTTGTTCAGAAACCGGGGAGACCAAGCGGTGTGTCCGATTTCCGCATTGACCGGCGCGGGCATCAAAGATCTCCTCGATACGATCGGCGCCCGACTCGATGGAGGTAAAGAAAAGTTACAAGCTTCTTTTTCATCGGCGCAGGGCGGCTTGCTGTCGCTGCTGCGTGAACGCGGCAGAATCGTGCGAGAGACTTATCAAGACGATCAGGTGCATGTCACTGCCATGGTTACGCCGAAGCTGGCCGGACAGTTGAGAAAATTGCTGCGAAACGGCGATTCTTCCAACCGGCTGCGTTAGGCCATGATGTTAAATCTACCCAATTTTCTTACTCTGATTCGTATCCTGACGATACCTTTTTTTCTGGTGTATCTGTCCTATCATCGGTATCTGGAAGCGTTGATTATCTTCGTCATCGGCGGCGTTACCGATTTCCTCGACGGCCTTGCCGCAAGGTTGATGAAGCAGCAGACTGCTTTAGGGGCTTATCTCGACCCCATTGCGGATAAGCTGTTGGTGATTACGTCGTTTATCGTGCTCGGCCTGATTGGCGGGATACCTATGTGGCTGGCGGTTATAGTTGTCAGCCGGGATATC
>JBBDNJ010000249.1:0-14183 GCA_040877705.1 Binatia bacterium
CAGGCATTTTCACCTAATCAACTGAATTTGTTCAATTAACGTCCGGACAGTAGTGTTCTGCGATCTTGGCGAAAACCGGATCCATAACCGGCAAATCCACAACCATCTCGCCATCGACATGAGGATACATGAGAACGGCGCGAAACCCCTGCACTGCAGTGCGTTCGATTTCTTTTACCGAAGCATCAATATTCTTTAGCGAGAGCGCCGTAATGCCCATCAAACGATCCCGATGGGGTGCAATCCGTTGCGCCAATATATCGTTTGATTGCCGTACAATCTCGAGTGCGTGCTCGGCCGGGAGTTGGTCCGCATAGATGCCGGCGCCTTGGCAGATGAGCTGTATATCCAACCCGACAGCGTCCATGTCCTTGACGCGTTTTCCCAAATCCGGCGAATCGTAGTTGTCGATATGCGGTTTTTTACCCGTTAATTCTTTTATTTTGTCCGCGATCTCAGGCGCGGTGTGGTGAGCGTGCCAATCAATGACTATTGCCATGATAAAGCTCCTTCCATGATGGCTATTTCTGATTTGGATACTGCGGAAGCATGAATCCAGTCAATGCAGCATACTGGATAGCATCGCGTGGTGAAAGGGGTCGGCTAACATAGGCATGACACTTTGTGCAGAGGCGTTATGCCGTCGATCAGAGTAAAATGAACCGCGGAGAATGGCTGTGCAGCGGTGAATCAGTTCCTGACACTGATGACGTCGGCCTGTTTTTCCTTAAGCCGGCGGAGCAGTTCGTCATAAGAAGAGTTGGAGATTACGCGATTGAACTGAGACCTGAAGTTGTTCACCATGCTGATGTCCTCGGCGATTACGTCATACACCTTCCAGTCGTGGCCGACCAGTTGCGCTTTATAATTGATCGAATATTCCTGTCCTTTGG
Source organism: Binatia bacterium (assembly GCA_040877705.1). Taxonomy (GTDB): domain Bacteria; phylum Desulfobacterota; class Binatia; order UBA9968; family UBA9968; genus WHTF01. The sequence goes on from JBBDNJ010000249.1 coordinate 894, forward strand.
CGGTAAAAACCTTGCTGTTTACTTCCGCAAAGGTTCCATCGGTTCTCTCGCCTGTGTAGACGATCTTCTCATCCGAGTAGGATTCGATGATGCCGGCGTATTGGCGCTCCAGCAGGTCGGTGAACAGGCCAACGAATTCCTGTTGTTCCTCGGCAGTGCGCCGGCGCCAGTGGGCGCCCAAGGCCCGCTTGGCCATCTCCGAAAAGTCGAAGCGGTTGAAAAGAATTTGCTTTAGCTGATTGCGGCGGTCCCTTAGCTTTATCGCAGGATTGGTCCGGGATTCTTTGAGCAGCACAATGGCCTTATCCACCGTGCCTTTGATCTGATCGGTCGGCGCGCCTGCGAACGATGGCAGGGGTGTTGTCAGCAGCAGCAATAACGACAACGACACAACGAGATGGGAGCGCGATTTTACGTACGTCATTTTTCTTCTTTTTTCGATGTTAAGTCTCCGCCGATAAACTTACCGATTAAATCAGTAATATCTTGGGGGGATTCGGTCTCTCTAATTCTGCCTCCAGGTGGGATAATTTTATCCGAACCGCCAGGTGTGATCAAGACAAATTTATCGCCGATGAGTCCACGGGCTCGTACCGACGCGATCACGTCCTCCTGAAGTTTGACTTGGGGATCGATTCGGAGAGCGATACGGGCGCGGTCATCAGCCAAGCCGAGCGATTCTACTTTGCCGACCCTGACGCCAGCGATCTCTGTCGGGTCGCCGATTTTAAGGCCCGCGATCGATGAAAAGTCGGCGTAGACGACATATCCCGTAGCGCCAAACAATTCTACTTTCCCAAGGCGTATGGCGAGGTAGCCGAGGCAGATAGCGCCTGCAAGGACAAAAATACCGACGATGATATCAGTGCGTGAATGGTTCACTTTGGATCTCCTACAGGACCTGGATAGGACCTTCAGTCTTGCCGTGAATAAACTGTTGGACAATCGGATTCTGAGACGAGCAAAAGACTTCTGGCGGGGTGAGCTCTTCGACGACGCCGTTGGCAAGCATCGCAACGTAATCCGAAATTTCGAAGACTTGGGGAATCGTATGACTCACGATAATTCCGGTGAAGCCAAAAGCCTCCTGGGTTCTCGAGATGAGTTGATGGATGCTTGTTGCCAAGACCGGATCCAGACCCGTGGTAGGCTCGTCAAACAACACGATTTCCGGGTCCATGATCAGCGCTCGGGCTAGACCGGCCCGTTTCCTCATTCCACCACTCAGTTCGGCGGGAAGCTTATGTCCCATCTCTCCTAAACCGACCTGTTCCAGCCGGTCCGCCACCTTTTTCTTTATATTGCTTTCCTTCATTTTGGTTTTTTCTCTTAGCGGAAAGCCGACATTGTCGAAAACAGTCATAGAATCGAGCAGCGCAGCGCCTTGAAAAAGGACACCAAACTTGGCCCGAATCTGATACAGCTCTTTTTGTCGAAGTTTGCTGATATCCACGCTGTCGATGAAAATTTCACCCTTATCGGGAAGGAGTAACGCATTGAGATGCTTCAGGAGCACCGTCTTCCCGCAACCACTGGTGCCCACGATGGTGGTAATTTTGCCCCTGGCAAACTCAATGTTTACGCCCTTGAGAACCTTTTGCCCGCGAAAGCTTTTGTGTAAATTGGCGACCCGTATCATGACCCCTACAACATTATCGAAGTGAGAAAGTAGTCCCAGACCAGGATCAGGACAAAAGAAAGCACGACTGATTCGGTGGTTGCCTGGCTTACTCCGGTGGCCATGGGAGAAGCATGAAATCCTTTGTAACAGCAGATCCAGGTAATGATCAGACCAAAACATACGGATTTGGTGATTCCGCTGTAGACATCGTGGAAAACGACACTATTCTCCATGCCCGAGAAAAAGCTACCGGAACTGACACTCAACATTCCCACGCCAACAACGTACGAACCGAAGATGCCGATGACGTTGAAGATGGCCGTGAGCAAAGGCATGGCGATGAGACCGGCTATAATGCGCGGCGAAACTAGATATTTGATAGGATTGATGGCCATGGAATAGAGCGCATCGATTTGTTCGGTGGCGCGCATGGTGCCAAGCTCCGCGGCCATCGCCGAGCCGGTTCTTCCCGTGACCATGAACGCCGATAAAACCGGACCGAGTTCGCGCAATAAACCTAAAGCCGTGGCCGAGCCGAGCCAGCTCTCCGCATTAAATTTTCGCAAGCTGTAGTAGCCTTGAAAACCCATAACCATGCCGGTAAAAAAGCCCGACAGAGCGACAACGGAAAGAGAGTCCACGCCGATGGTTTTGATGTGGTAAACGATCAGCCTTAGTTTTGCCGGCCGACGAAAGGCTAGCAGAATGGCTGAGACCAAGAAAAGAAACATTCTCCCCATCCCAGCAATCTGATCGATGGCAAAGCGGCCGATTCGGCCCAGGAAAGAAACCATGCTTTTTGTTAAAGGCAAACGGTGTTATTGAATTCAGACTAAATATAGAAAACTGGTTTGCTTTGCAAGTATATGAAAAAGAATGATCGCCTAAACAACAAAAGTTTTCACAGGCGAACGCGCCAATTCGGCGTACCGCCCAATCATGTTCAAGCGCTGGCGCCGCCTCACAGTGACGAGACCCTGGACGCGCTTTTCGGAGGCAAGCTAAAGCTGTATCAAGGCCGGCGCGGTTATCGATTCTCCCTTGACTCCATTTTGTTATCCCATTTTGCGACCATCCGGCCCGGAGAGAAGTTAATGGATTTGGGCACGGGAAATGGCGTGATCCCTGTGATCTTAGCCCATCTGCACCCGGCGACCTCTATTACCGGGCTGGAGATTCAACGGCCGATGACAAACCGCGCCGCGAGAAATATTCGGCTCAACGGCTATGAAAATCGCGTGACGGTCACTTGCATGGATGTTTCCGCCGCCATGGATCACTTCATGCCCGAGAGCTTCGATGTGGTGATCTGTAATCCTCCCTATCGGCGGCCGAACAGCGGGCGCGTGAGTCCATCCTCGGAAAAGCAAATTGCCCGTCATGAAATGAAAGGGACACTCGATGATTTTATACGGGCAGCCGCTTTCTTGCTCCCGATGAAAGGCCGATTTGCATGCATTCACTTAGCCGGTCGCAGCGTGGATTTATTGACAGCGATGCGAAGCGCCGGTATCGAACCCAAGCGGCTGAAAATGGTTCACTCTTTTGCTGACGCCGGGGCGACTACGATTTTAGTGGAAGGCGCCAAGGGGGGTCGTAGTGGACTGGAGGTGTTACCGCCGCTCGTGGTGTATGACGGTGTCAATGCATATACCGCGCAGTTAGACGCGATGTTGTCCGGGGCTAGGCGCTCTATCTGAATTAACCGGCACTTGGCCGATTAGCTTAGCCATTGTATGGCTAGCGGTCATGCGGATTATCTTGCTTGCGGTGGCGCCGTAAATAGCTATTCAAGAGTCTTTTGAAGGCCTGGCGAATCTCAGGGTCGGCAACCGATTCAAGGAACTGTTCATCTATTTTTGGATCGCGCAGGACAGGTGCTGAAGCAGTTTCGGCTTCCTCTTCCGGCCGCAGGCCGCCAGTGTCAATCCGACCCACGACGAAGAAAATATTTTTCACGATTTCCGCGTTGAGCCGGTGGTTGAGTTTTTCCGCAATCATCTCTTTCATGAATTGAAGCTGTTGCATCCAGACAGGACTGGTCACTTTAACGAAGAGAGTGCCATGGCGGATCTTCTCCGGTTGCGCATTCAAGGCAATGGTTTTGCCGACGACATCGTTCCATATTGGCCAGACGCCGTATTCATCTAACCGGGACGACAGATCGAGGCGCTTTAAAGAATTGCCGAGAATTTCGCCTATACGATCGGTTTGTTGCAGCGTTTTTCTGGCCATGGTGAGTGACTTATTTGCAGTTTTAGTAACCCCGATTTGCGATGCTAACCCCTTCCAGGGAACCCTATCTTATCCGCGTTGAGCACGAAACTCCAAGGAAACTCGGCTAAATTCGGCAGGCAAGAAATTTTTCTTGACAAAAATTTTTAAAACCTTTACGAATACAAAATCTAGTACATTCCACTGCGTCAGACACACTACATATTGATATTTCGCGACCGAAGGGAGAGACCACGATGGCAACCACAATCTCACAAGTTAACGATTTTTCTAATAGTAATCAGGGCGAGGCAAAGGTAAAAAACGGCTTAAAAGTAGGGCGTTATTTTACTCGTGCGGGTATCAATCCATACGATGAAATTGAATGGGAAATTCGCTCTGCCGCCATCGTTAATGAACAGGGTAAAGTCGTTTTCGAACAGAACAACGTCGAAATCCCAAAAGCCTGGTCGCTCATGGCCACCAACGTCGTCGTTTCCAAGTATTTTCGCGGCCCGCTCGGCAGTCCGCAGCGCGAATACAGTGTGCGCCAAATGATCGGCCGGGTGGTTGATACCATCACCGGCTGGGGCAGGAAGGATGGATACTTCGCCAGCGAAGAGGATGGGCAAAACTTTCACGATGAATTAACTCATATTTTGGTTCACCAGAAAGCCTGTTTTAACAGCCCTGTTTGGTTCAACTGCGGTATCGAAGAAAAGCCGCAATGCTCGGCCTGCTTCATTCTCTCCGTTGACGACACGATGGAGTCCATTCTCGATTGGTACCGTAAGGAAGGTGTTATTTTCAAAGGGGGTTCCGGGTCCGGAGTGAACCTTTCTAAAATTCGATCCGCCAGGGAGCAGTTGGCGGGTGGTGGCACGGCTTCCGGTCCAGTGTCCTTTATGAAGGCGGCGGATGCTTCGGCGGGGGTGATCAAGTCCGGCGGTAAAACTCGCCGCGCGGCGAAAATGGTCGTCCTCAACGTTGATCATCCTGACATAGAAGAATTCGTCAAGTGCAAAGTTGAAGAGGAGAAGAAAGCATGGGCTTTGATTGAAGCCGGGTATGATGCCAGTTTGGATGGTCCGGCCTACGGTAGCGTTTTCTTCCAAAATGCCAATAATTCCGTCCGGGTCACCGATGACTTTATGCAGGCGGTGCAAGAGGACCGTGAATGGCAGACCCGATATGTCAAAAGCGGGGAGACGTGCGACAGCTATAAGGCGCGCGATCTCATGCGAATGATTGCCGAGAGCACTTATTTCTGCGGTGATCCGGGAATGCAATACGACACGACTATCAATGACTGGCACACCTGCTCCGGTACCGGAAGGATCAATGCGTCTAATCCCTGCTCGGAGTATATGCATCTGGATAATTCGGCTTGCAATTTAGCTTCGTTAAATTTGCTCAAGTTCTTACGTGAGGATGGAGTTTTCGATACCGAAGCGTTCCGTCGCGCGGTGGGCATCATCGCACTGGCGCAGGACATACTCGTCGATAATTCTTCTTATCCGACGCCTGAGATTACCGCTAATGCCCACGCCTTTCGAGAATTGGGTTTGGGGTATGCTAATCTCGGAGCGCTGCTCATGTCATTAGGGCTGCCCTACGACTCCGATGCGGGTCGTGGCTACGCATCGGCGGTTACCGCACTGATGTCCGGAGAAGGGTATCTCCAGTCGGCGCGCATTGCCGCCGCTACGGGGACTTTCCCGGGATACGGTGTTAATCGCCAACCGATGCTGCGCGTGCTCAATAAACATCGTTCTCACGCTTACAAAATCTCGCCGTCTCATGTGCCGCTCGATCTGCTCGCCGCGGCGCGTGAAGCTTGGGATCAGACATGCGGTGAAGCGGAAAAACACGGAGTGAGAAATTCACAGATCTCGGTGCTTGCGCCGACCGGCACGATCGCATTTATGATGGATTGTGACACGACGGGAGTCGAGCCGGATATCGCTCTTATCAAATACAAGAAGTTAGTGGGCGGCGGACTCCTGAAGATCGTCAACAACACCGTGGCGCGCGCGCTAAAACGTTTGGGATACGAAGTTAAACAAATTCAAGACATCATTGAATACATCGAAGAACATGAAACCATTGAAGGCGCGCCGCACCTCAAGGACGAGGACCAGGCAGTTTTCGACTGTGCTTTCAAGCCGGCCAATGGCAGCCGAACGATTCATTATACGGGTCACATCAAGATGATGGGAGCGGTGCAGCCTTTTATTTCCGGCGCTATCTCCAAGACCATCAATATGCCGAATGAAGCCACGGCAGAAGAAATAATTCAGGCCTACATGGAGTCCTGGAAACTCGGACTGAAAGCGGTGGCGATCTACCGTGATGGCTCGAAGCGAACTCAGCCGCTCAACACTTCCAAGGATAAAGAAGAGAAAAAAACTACTGCTGCCGAATTTAAAGAAGCCCGGCCGTTACGGCGCAAATTGCCGGACGAAAGAAGATCGATTACTCACAAATTCGACATCGCGGGTCATGAAGGGTATATCACCGCCGGGATGTACGAAGACGGTCAACCCGGTGAGATTTTCATTACGATGTCTAAGGAAGGATCGACGATTTCCGGGCTGATGGACTCATTTGCCACGGCCATTTCGCTGGCTTTTCAATACGGTGTGCCGCTGCGGGTTTTGGTGGACAAGTTCAGCCATATGCGCTTTGAGCCCTCTGGCTTCACCAAAAATCCGGATATTCCCATGGCCAAGTCGATTATGGACTACATTTTCCGGTGGCTCGCCACGAAGTTCCTTGACGGCGATGCTCAGCAGGAGATCGGTGTCGTCAAGCAGGAGCCGGAAGCAAAGGAAATGACTGTCCCTAAAAAAGTCGTTTCTATCGCATCCCAATCGCTTCGTGGCGGCGCCCCGGTGACAAGCATTAGCAATATCACCAGTCTCTACCAACAAGACGCGCCGCCCTGTCCGGATTGTGGTGCTATCATGATCCGCAGCGGCGCCTGCTACAAGTGCATGAACTGCGGTGCGGTGAGCGGTTGTTCTTAGGTTCAACTACTTAGAGATCTACTGTACTTCACCGGGCGGTGGAAAGAATTTTACTGACCCGGTTCTTGAGTGGCGGCAAGCATCAAAGAATTTTTGACGGAAGCCGCATTGGGGGCGCTGCGACGATGGGGCAGTTCCGGTTAAATTTCTATAAGACAAAGTAAAAGGCCGGCAGGTTAAGCTATTTTTTCTCCAAATGGAGCACCCCTTTGTCGGTGTCGATTTCCATTCGAAAGTTGCTGAGGAAGTTGAGACCCAGAAGACCCGCCACCTGGGAACTCGGTATGACATCATGAATCGCGGTCGTAAGGTTCTTTATCTCCATTCCACCCACTGTAATGGATTCCAAATTTGTCAGCGGGGCTTGAATGACGCCATTAGCCGTTTGAAAGGGCATCGTGCGCTGGCTCTGCTGGGGGTCGATGCTTAGCTCCTTGGCGGTTGCCATAGAAATCATTGTGTAAGTAGCGCCGGTGTCGACAACCAGCTTCGCTAGTGTGGTCTTGTTAAGCATGGCTTCGACTACCACGACCTGTCCGAGCTTCTCAAAAGGAATCGATGCCTTGGCTATGGTGGATGGGAGGGTTCTGGAAGTTTCCGGTGGCCTGGGACTCTCTTGCCCTTTGATTCGGGTTGCGGTACGCCGCCGCGATTCTGGAATATTGTGCAAATTATCAGTGAAATGGACGACACCGTCATGATCGACCCAGCGAAAAAAATCGGCAGTCAGAGACACTGCGGGTACAGCGAAAAGCGCGAAATTAATCAGCACGAAGATTATTAAGGTTTTCACGGCTCGTATTTTAGCACGATACCTTAGGCTGAAAAATGGGTCTACTGCATTAGTCCACAGAACCGTTGTTAATGACTGAGTATTCAAGAACTGTCTTTCAAAAAGGTGATTTTCTAAAACGCTTTCTTGTTTATCGTCACGACTTTACAATGCTAAATGACTATGGTAGAAATTTACGTCAACGAAAGAAGAAAAAGAAGAAAGAGAGAAAAACGGAGAACATGGGAGTTGCTCCACAGCAAAAACAAGGGGTTATCGAGCAGTTCAGGGTTCATCAGAGCGATACCGGCTCTCCTGAAGTGCAAGTAGCGCTATTAAGCCAGCGCATCGAATATCTCACCCAGCACTTCAAGATACATGCTAAAGATCATCATTCCCGCCGAGGCCTCCTGAAGCTAGTAGGCCAAAGGAGAAGGCTCCTTGACTATCTTAAGAAATGCAGTTTCGAAAGATATCAGAGTCTAATTCAACGGCTGGGAATAAGGAAGTAACTGCTCCTAGCCAGTTACCCCCTCCATCTTTACCTCCGTCAAGCACCTCTCCTTCAGAGGAGCGTCTATGATTAAGAAAATTGAATTAGAATTCCACGGTCGGCCTTTATCCATCGAAGTCGGCCGTGTGGCGAAACAGGCGGACGGCGCGGCGTTGGTCCGCTACGGCGAGACCGTTGTTTTAGTTACCGCGGTGGCTGCCAAAGATGTGAAGTTAGACATGGATTTTTTCCCTTTGACAGTAGACTATCAGGAAAAAACGTTTGCCGCAGGCAAGATTCCTGGTGGCTTTTTCAAGCGTGAAGGCCGTCCTTCGGAGAAAGAAATTCTTACCTGTCGGTTAATCGACCGTTCCATACGCCCGCTGTTTGCGGAGGGCCTACGCTGTGAGACCCAGATTATCGCAACGGTTCTATCCGCCGACAGGGAAAACGATCCTGATGTCTTGGCGCTGCTTGGAGCCTCAGTAGCTCTCCAGGTTTCGGACATCCCCTTCAACGGGCCTTTGGCCGGCGTTCGGATCGGTCGAATCAATGGGCAATGGGTCATGAATCCGACCCAAAGCCAGCTCCTAGATAGCGATATGGATATTTTTCTTTCGGGCGGTCGCGACGCCATTGTCATGGTCGAAGGCGGTGCGCAAATGGTTCCCGAGGATGAGATCTTAGAAGCCCTGTTTGCCGGCCATGAGGCGATTCAGCCGCTGTTGCAAGTCCAAGAAGAAATTCGACGCGAGATCGGCAAGTCCAAAAGGCATGTACCGCTGGCGGAACTCGAAGCGGCAGTGGTTCGGCGAGTTGAGGACTTGGCGTTGTTGAAGCTCAAGCAGGCTCTCGAAGTACCGGAGAAGTTGGAACGCTATAAGCGGATCGCCGAATTGAAAGGCGAAGTTGTCCCGCAGGCGCTCGCTGATTTTCCAGACAAGGGAAAAGATATCAAAGGCGCTTTCGAAGAGCTCAAGAGAAATTGTTTCCGAGGTCTCGTTATTGAAAAGGAACGGCGCATCGATGGCCGTGGTTTGAAAGATATCCGGCCGATTACGTGCGAGGTCGAAGTGTTGCCGCGAACTCACGGATCGGCCTTGTTCACGCGCGGCGAGACGCAGGCCTTGGTGGTGACGACCCTCGGCACCGCATCCGACGAGCAGAGAGTGGACGCGCTGATCGGTGAGCACTTCAAGAAATTCATGCTGCATTATAACTTCCCACCGTTTAGCGTCGGTGAAGTGAAGTTTCTGCGCGGTCCCGGCCGGCGCGAGATCGGCCATGGTAATCTTGCGGAGCGTGCTTTGCTTCCGGTTCTGCCACCCGAAGAGAGCTTTCCTTACACGGTGCGAATCGTTTCGGAGATCCTTGAATCCAATGGCTCTACGTCAATGGCGACGGTTTGCGGTGGATCGCTTGCATTGATGGATGCCGGGGTGCCGGTTTTGGCACCGGTAGCTGGAATCGCCATGGGATTGATCAAGGAAGGCGAGCATGTCCGCATTCTCTCCGACATCTTGGGCGACGAGGACCACCTGGGCGATATGGATTTCAAGGTTGCGGGAACTCCTGACGGCGTTACTTCGTTGCAGATGGACATTAAAATCAGCGGCGTAGACCGCAACATCATGCGTCAGGCCCTTTATCAAGCCAAAGAAGGGCGTATGCATATTCTCGCAATCATGGGTGAGACTATGTCGTCGCATCGGACGAACGTCTCCGGCCATGCTCCGCGGATAATCACCATTAAAGTTAGACCGGAAAAGATTCGAGAAATTATCGGCCCCGGCGGCAAAGTCATCCGGGGGATCATAGAAGCCACCGGTGTCAAGATGGATGTTGAAGACGATGGAACTGTAACCATCGCTTCAAGCGATGAAGCTGCTTCGCAAAAAGCCATCGAGATGGTGCAACGGATTGTTGCTGAGGCGGAGGTTGGAAAGATATACAAGGGCACGGTGCGCAAGATCGTCGATTTCGGCGCGTTTGTTGAGATTCTTCCCGGCACCGATGGCTTAGTGCATATTTCCCAGCTCGCCCATGAGCGGGTCCGGCGTGTTGCCGACGTCCTCAAAGAAGGCGACGAAGTCATGGTCAAGGTTCTTGAAGTCGATAGACAGGGTAAGATCAGGCTCAGTCGTAAAGATGCCCTCCAAGAAAGCGGCGGGGGGCAAACCAACGCTGGAGGCGGCTCGGATGGTGCTTCTCAAGAATAACTTTGCAACCTTTCGATTCTTTAATGTTTGCTAAGACCGTTCTGGACAACGGTATTCGGATTGTCTCGCAGGAGATGACCGATCACCGTTCGGTGAGTTTGGGAATCTGGGTCGAAAACGGTTCCCGTCATGAGCTCCAGCATGAGAACGGCATCTCCCATTTCATCGAGCATTTGCTGTTCAAGGGAACGACGACACGGAGCGCCGCGCAAATCGCTGAGGAAATGGACGCCGTCGGAGGCGTTCTCAATGCATTTACTTCCAAAGAACATACCTGTTATTACGCCAAGGTTCTCGACGAAAATCTGCCGCTGGCTATCGATCTGTTAACGGACATCTTTCTTCATTCCAATTTTGACGGCGACGAAATCGAGCGGGAAAGGTCGGTCATTCTCCAGGAGATATCCCAGTCGGAAGATACTCCGGACGATTACGTGCACGACCTGTTTAGTTTGGATTTTTTCCAGAATCATCCCTTGGGCCGGCCGATCGCCGGTCATGCCGAGACCGTGTCAAGTTTTCGCCGCGAAGATTTTCTCAATTTTTTTCACCAGCGTTATCGTCCGGGCCGAGTGCTGGTTTCAGCCGCCGGCCACTCTAAACATGATGAACTGGTGGCGGAGATGCAAGCCCGTCTGGAAGGTGTCAAACAGCCCGTTCCGGCTCTCTCGAGTCTTGATGACGGAGAGACGTTGCCGCAAACGCAGCGCGGCGTTTTTACTCACGCCAAGCCTTTAGAGCAGGTTCATCTCTGTTTAGGACTGCCGGGAATTCACCAGGCACATCCGCAGCGACACGCGGCCTATATTCTCAACACAATCTTGGGCGGCGGCATGAGTTCCCGGCTGTTTCAGGAGATTCGTGAGAAGCGCGGCAAGGCGTATTCCGTCTATTCCTTTATGTCAACTTATAGTGATACGGGTTATTTAGGCGTCTATGCCGGCACAAGTCTCGACTCGGCGGAAGAGGTCGTTGATCTCGTTTTGAAAGAACTAAAAAGTTTGGCTGCCGGTGAGATCAAAGAAGACGAGATTCGCAGGACGCAAGGACAGCTGGTGGGAAATATTATGTTAGGTTTGGAATCCACGGATTCCTGGATGAGCCATATTGCCCGTAATGAGCTTTATTTCGGCAAAGCAGTGACAACCGATGAAATCTGCCAGCGTATTCGTTCGGTCACCCGCGATGAAATCGTCGAGTTGGCCCGCATCTTATTTCGCCCTGAAGGAATGGCTGTTTCCCTCTTGGGTGATTTCAAAGAAGATTACAAAATTAAAGACTTTGGTCTCGGCCAGTAGTCATTTCGGTCATTAGCCCGGAGCATTGGGGGACTGGTGGAAGAGATACAGATACAGATCAAGCGAATACGTCCCACTGGTGCGGCGGTTTCACTGCCGGCCTACATGACAGAAGGAGCCGCCGGCATGGATCTATGCGCGGATGTTCCTGATGATCTCTACCTGGCGCCTCTGGAGCGCATCCTCGTACCGACCGGTGTCGCGATCGCTCTACCCTTTGGTTTCGAGGCGCAAATTCGTCCGCGTAGCGGACTTGCTTTCAAAGAAGGATTGACCTTAGTCAACAGCCCGGGAACCATTGATTCAGACTTCCGGGGTGAGATTCAGCTCATTGCCATTAATTTGGGTAGAGAATCGTTGGTTATTCGCCCCGGCCAGCGGATTGCGCAAATGGTGATACAACGAGTCGTGCGCGCGCAGTGGCAAGAGGTCGATGAACTACCGAACTCCGTGCGCCAGGCAGGCGGGTTTGGCCATACTGATAAAAAGAGTTGACGTTCAAGGTTCAAGGTTCAAGGTTCAAAAGTTCAAAGTTATGAAATTAGGCTCGCGTTTAGACCCAGAACGATTGAACTCTTGAACGAACAGAGGCGACTTCGAGGATGATATCCCGTTACACACGACCAGAAATGGGCCGTATCTGGTCCGAGGAAAATAGCTTCCAAAAGTGGCTCGATGTCGAAATTCTCGCTACCGAGGCTTTAGCGCAAATGGGTAGAGTCCCTAAAGCGGCTATCGCCAGGATCAAAAAGAACGCTCGCTTCGAAGTCGATCGCATTCGCGAGATCGAGAGCGAAGTCAAGCATGAAATTATCGCGTTTCTAAGCTGTGTCGCCGAATCTATCGGAGACGATGCGCGCTTTCTGCATGCCGGTATGACTTCATCGGATGTCATGGATACGGCTCTGGCCATTCAGCTGAAGGAAGCTGGGGCGGTCTTGCTCCAGGATGTCAAGGACCTGATGAAGGTTTTGCGCGGTCAAGCGCACAAATATAAATGGACGGTCATGATCGGCCGCACCCATGGGGTTCACGCGGAACCGATCACGTTCGGCTTAAAACTCGCGCTTTGGTATCAAGAGATGGAGCGGAATTTGGCTCGCTTGAACAAAGGCATCGAAGATATCAGCGTTGGGCAGATCTCAGGAGCGGTGGGAACCTTTGCGCAGATCTCTCCCAAGGTCGAAGCATACGTTTGCAAAAAGAGCGGGCTCAAACCGGCGCTGGTTTCGAATCAAATTATTCAAAGGGACCGGCATGCATACTTCTTTGCCACGCTGGCGGTGATCGCCAGTTCGCTGGAAAAATTCGCGGTCGAGATCCGTCACTTGCAGCGCACCGAAGTGCAAGAAGCCGAAGAACCGTTTACCCGGGGACAAAAAGGCTCGTCGGCCATGCCGCACAAGCGCAATCCTATTTTATCCGAGAATGTCTCCGGCCTGGCGCGTCTGATGCGCTCCTACGCCCTGGCGGCGTTGGAAAACGTGCCACTTTGGCATGAGCGCGACATCAGCCACTCTTCGGTGGAACGGGTGATTGCGCCGGATGCGACGATTGCGCTTGATTTCATGTTGTCGCGCATGACCTATGTGCTGGGAGAGCTGTGTGTTTACCCCGAGAATATGAAACGCAACTTGGAGAAAA
>JBBDNJ010000250.1:0-14165 GCA_040877705.1 Binatia bacterium
CATATTTGCGAAAAATACCGACCTGCTGCGGCACCCATAAAAAAGCGATGTCGTTGCGCAGGCTGGAATGGGCGATGACAACTTTTTCCAGCTCCTGCGCCGAGGCGAGGTGTGACGCCAGTAGCAACGCAAGCACAAACATCCAGCCAGAAAGCTTCAGGTGTAGCTTCATGATTTCTCCTGTGCCGAGGAGCTAAACTTCGACGCGAGCAGCCTCCGGATATTTGACGCAATCGTCGGCTCTTGCGACCTCCGGTCAATGAAGTGCAGCCGTCCTAAAGAAAGACCGATAACAGACAACGCCCGAACGTACCTGGATAGACTTTTACTGCGGTGCCAGTCGCGTAACCGTTCCCTTTTCCACGTTGTAGCGGTTGCGCTCGATCTTGTCCAAGTCGTAACTGAGAAAGCGAAAAACCACGCCGGGGCCTTGGACTGCATTCGTTGAATGGATATCCCCGCGCAGGTATGGCTGAACCACGCCGGGCGAAAGCCGATCTAACCTTTCTTTTTCCAGAGTCGCGTTTCCCGGCTGTGACCCATTATCGGTGCGCTTGTATTTGGTAATCTCGGTGACGCCGCTGTACGAACCATACACAACCCAGCACGGACCATGATCGTGGGGCGTGTTGCTGTGTCCCTGTTTGTGGATGTGACCCATCTGTATGAAGCCATGATCCGGGTCGCGATAGAGTTCTCTGGAAGGCTTGCCCTCGCGAATGAGCTCGGCCATCCACGGATCATCCGAACTGGTGGAAGCGAAAAGCTTCTCCATCAACGCTTTCACTTTGAACGGCAACTGCGGATCTTTGCCGTCGTCCCACACGGAGCGGAGTTCCGCGATATAACGATCCAACGAACTGCTTGCCTTCTGTTTCTGTACAGCCATGCAAAATCTCCTTGTTCTTTTTTTAAGGCGACGATTCTTACGGCCTATTCAAACGATGTACTTTTCTCTTATCCTAAACCGCCATGGCTTGACAAGGACTTTGGACTCGTCATAGAACGAGCAAAATCCTGGGGGGGAGGTGAATTTAATGAACCCATCCGAATGGAGGCAATGTCTCGGCGAGCTGGTTAAAGAAGGAGCGCGCGCTTACGAGGAAAATCATTATTTTGAAGTGCCCATGACGATTCCCCGAGCTCAATTGATGATGCTGCAGCAAATCTGTTTCGTTCAAAATCGGCGGCGATGCTGGTTATGGGTGCTTTCCAACTGCTCCGAAGAAAGTGTACGAAAAGTAATATTACAACATGAGTATGAAGAGGCGGTGAAGGACGACTATAGCGAAAGCGGTCATTTGGATCTCTCCAGGAGGCAAGCCTTAGCAGTGGGTCTAAAACTGGAGGACTGCGTGAATCCCGAACCGCTTTTAACAACCAAACTTGCCGGATACGGATGGGCTTGGCTGGCAAAAGAGAGTCCCTGGCTTAAAGGTTTGGCTTCCCTCAATATAACGGAATGGTTCAACGACAACCGGTTGCTTGCAGAGGTGGGCGGTGGTGCTTCCTCTCGACGGATCAAGCAATGGTCGAAAGGTATCGGTTACACTGAAGAGAAAATGCCAGATTTTAAAGCGCACAGTAAGGCCGATGAAGCTCACGGGGAACAGTTTCTAAAAGTTTTTGCAGAATTTGCCGCTAATTCGGAACATGAACGGCTGGTAATAGAAGGTGCGAAAGAAGGAATACGTATCCATGGCTTTCTTAGAGAAGGCGTGGCTCAGGCAATGGAAAAGCTTATCTGAAATAAGGAAGGAGAGTTTATGGAAAAGCCAAGAATCAGGCATATAGCCGTAAGGACAGCGGATCCTGATAAGGTGAGCGGTTTCCTCCAAAATGTCTTTGGCCTGGAAGAGGTAAAAAAAACGCCTAGAGGAACGATCTTTATGACTGATGGCTACTTAACCTTAGCCTTGCTCGCGCCTCGACCCGGTGATCCGAACGGGATCGATCACTATGGGTTTTTAGTTGATAGCCTTGAACCGATCAGAGCGAAAACCTCGGTCGAGCCCGCTGAGCAATTGCAGGAGGCGGGCAGATCCCCCGGACAACACTCGGAGTATGTAGTGCGTGATCCCGAAGGTAATCGTATAGATGCAGCCGAGGAAATGTGGCCAACAAAGTAGCGTACCGGAAAGATTCTCCCGGCGGTCGAAATGAGCGCTTTTTCGATATGCTTAGGCTTGTCATTCCGAGGAAGCGCAGCAACCAAGAATTTTGGGTTGCTGCCTAACAGTTGGTTAGCTGTCAGGTTCTAAGCGCGCTATTTTCTTCTTCAGCTCACAAGAGAATCAAAGAGAGGTGCGCTAATGTTCCCTTTAAGCCTAGCGAAAAGCGGTGTTTGGATCCAAATCCATTGCCGAGTGGCATTGGCCTTCTCTCTCATTATGGTTATCGCGACTACAAGCTGGGCACAAAAAAAAGATCCCCCGCAGAAGATCCTTATCGGAACCACGGGCATACAGATGGCGATCTTTCCGGTAATGATCGCCAAATCAGAGGGGTATTATCGCGACGAAGGTCTGGATGTTGATCTCGTCGTAATGCGACCTGATCTCGCCATCAAGGCGGTTGTTACTGGCGATGTTAGTTTTTCCGCCCCGTTTACCAATGCCGTTCGCGCGGCTATGAGCGGTTACCCTATCCGAATTTTGATGGCGCTGATGACCGGTACCGATCATACCCTGGTTGTAAAACCATCGATCCAAAAAGTCGAAGGTTTGAAAGGCAAAACGCTGGCAGTCAGCGCGCCGGGTGCTACTCCTGACGTATCCACCCGGGCTATTTTAAAAAAATTCGGCCTGGTCCCTGACGTGGACACCAAGATACTTTCTCTCTCCGGTGGCAGTACGCTCAGGTTTGCTGCGTTAGAAGGAGGCTCAGTGGATGGAGCCCTGCTATCGGCGCCGTACAACAAAATGTTAGTCCGAAAAGGTTTTAGAGAACTTGTTTACATGAAAGACTTGATCAACATACCGTTCAATGGTCTAGCGGCAAACACGAACATGATGAAAAACAACCCTGATCTAATCACAAGAACTATCAGAGCGACTCTAAGGGGCATACACTATATAAAGACACATAAGGAAGCATGTCTGAAGATAATGGCACGAACGTTTAATCTTAAAGATAGAGAAATAGCAGCTCTGGTTTATGATGGGACGGCACCCTTATTTCCAGATTCAGGAATTCCCTCTGAGGCATCTATGAAAGAAACCATGGACTCCGGAAGGTCTACTCAGAGGATTACCCGGGCGATAGAGATTTCTGAAGTTGCTGATTGGACGTTTGCGGAGAAAGCGTATAACGATTTGCAGCTCGGCAATAAATGACTGGGATATGCTGAAGTAAAAATTAAGCCTTCAAAGCCTTCAATGTAGTTACGGGTCAGCGTCATTTCGGGACAATATGTTGGCTCGATCGGGTGGCTTCACAGGCATTTGTATGGTGTCCATTCATTTCATTGCGAGAACAAAGAAAACAAATACGATCGACCTTCGGGATCACGGTGTTCGTGGCAGTGCCATTCCCAGACGATCTCCCCTTATGCGGTTACCTCACGAAAGTAATCCGACCACATGCCTTGGGGAATGCTTCGTGCTGGCCAAGCCGCCTCGCACTCGTCTGGCCAGGTCCGCCGGCACGAGTTCCCAACCGACCACCATGGTATTGCCGTTCGCCATGCGGCAGAAATCAGGGTGCAGCGTCGGCTCTTCATAAGACCAGACGATATTGCCCTCCCAGTCCATTTCCAAAAGCAGTCCGCCCCGGCGACCGAAGTCCACCGGACTCTGGCCTGTTCTTACGCCAACGAGCAAATTCCCATTCTCTAAGAGATAACCATAGTCAGCCGGCCGATGGGGAAGCTGCCACCGATTGAACCACATCGCCGCGCATCTCGATCAAGAAAACATTCGCCCCCGCCTGCGGAACGAACAACGTGTAGCCGTCATAGGTATGACCGCGATGATATAGGATTATATAAGTTGAGACCCAGTTTTCGCGCATAGGACCTCCGCCCTGCTGATTTCATTCTCGCTTACACCATTGATAGGAAAATGCGCAAAGGCCTGAGAAGCTCATCGCAGAGTTGGGCGACGCAATGCGCGCCGTGTCCGGTCATCTTACAGGCAGTCACGGTGCAATCTTCCTTCGCTATTCGTCACGTAGGCTTTCTCGGCACTCCGAAGCAACTAAGCGAGCCTTATAATTTTTGATTCCCGCGAGTGTTTAAATGATGATCTGTTGACAGCAATGATCAAGCGCAATATTGAAGGACCTAAATCTTGGCACGGTGGGTTACGGGGAGGTTGTCATGACTAGGAGCATAAGGATTTTTTTTACCAGCTTATTAGCGGTTGTTCTTATTCCCCTTGGAACCCTTGTCGCGCATGGGCAGGAGAATTACCGGGGTAGCACGACGCTTTGTCGTCGGCTATTCTCCGGGTGGCGTATTTGACGCTTATACCCGGATGATTGCGCGCCATTTTGGCAAGCATGTGCCGGGAAACCCCACTGTGCTGGTTGACAACATGACCGGCGCGGGAGGGATCGTTGCGGCCAACCATATTTACAATCGAGTCAAACCTGACGGAATGACGATCGGCGCCTGGGCAGCGCCTCTCATCCTTCAGCATATTATGGGGAATGACGCAGTGAAGTTCGACGGCCGGAAGTTCGGTTATCTCGGCGTTGCCAGTCCGCACGACAGCGTCTGTACTTTTAACGGAGAAAGCGGGATCAAGACCGTGGAGGACTGGTTTGCTTCTAAACGGCCGGTGAAGATTGCCGCTATCGGTCCGGGTACGAGTACCTCGGATGTTCCCAAAATCCTCAAAGGGTCTCTCGGACTACCCATGAATGTTCTGGACGGATACAAAGGCGGGGCCGACACCCGGCTCGCCGTCGAATCGGGAGAAGTGGACGGGTACTGTGGCCCTTGGCAAGGTGTCAAAACCATCTGGCGCAACGCCTTTGACTCGGGAAAAATCCGCGCCGTTCTCCAGGTAACCGTTAAATCACATCCGGACTTAAAGCCGGTGCCCTTGGCGATCAATTACGCCAAGAGTGCCGAGGCACGACTCCTCCTTGAGGTGGCGGACAGCGCCTATGGGGCTCAATTCCCATATTCTGTTCCGCCCGGGGTACCGCAAGATTCCCTTCGGCTGCTGCAGCGCGCGTTTACAACACGTTGAAAGATCCTGAAATTCTAGCGGAGGCCAAAAAGTCTGATCTAGAAATTGAGCCGATGGTATGGCTGAAACAGCGAAAAAATTCGATCCGGTTAGAAAAACCAAACACCATTCACGTCGGAAGATTTTTGCTTCTCACAGTTCAGTTTAGATTTCAAGATCATCGAACCTAGAAAATGGGCCAATAAGTAAAATGCATCTTCTTGACAGTTAATTTCGCGCACTGATATAGCGCTCATGTGAAACGTGAAAGGATTGAGGCACTATGTTGATCCTGAGCAATGAAGAGATTGAGTCGCTGCTTACCGTGGATCTGGCGCTGAAGTCGCTTGAGCGAGCGTATCTCGGCCAGGCACAAGGTACAGCGGTCAATCGCGCGCGCAGCGATCTTTATCTTCCCGGCGTGCACGAAGGCAGCGTGTACGCTTTTAAAACCATGGAAGGCGGGCTGGTGGATTCGAAGATTGTCGCGTTGCGTTTGAATTCGGACGTCATCCGTTGGCAGGAGCGGGAGAATCGGGTGGTGAAGGACAAGATGCCGATGGCTCCCGGGAAGAAGTGGGTGGGATTGATTCAGCTCTTTTCCGCCGAAACCGGCGAGCCGCTGGCGATGTTTCCAGACGGCGTCATTCAGCGTATGCGAGTCGCGGTGACGAGCGCGCTGGCCGCGCGCGAAATGGCGCGGCAAGATGCTGCGGTGATGGCGATCTTTGGCTCCGGGTGGCAGGCCGGCGCGCACGTACCGGCATTTTGCGCCGTGCGGAGGATCAAAAAAATCAACGCCTACAGTCCGACGAAGTCTAACCGGGAGAAATTTGCGCAAGAGATGGAGAAGCTCGTCGGCGTGCCGGTTCAACCGATGACCACCGCGGAGGAGGCCGCCCGCAATGCAGACATGCTGGTGGCGGCCACCAACGCCGTTACCCGCGTCATTGAACCGGAGTGGATGAAGCCCGGCGTGCACGCGACCTGCGTCAAGGACTGCGAGCTCGGCGAAGAGACCATTCGAAAAGCGGATCGGATCGTCATTCATGCGCGCAATTTTGCGCCGGAGAATTACATTGCGGGTTTCGGCGATGAAAAGATCGCCGCCCATGATCCCATCGATTTTATTCGTGGCGAGAAAAAGTCCGCCGCCGATGTCGCCGCCGCGCCGTTTTGGATTGATACCCCGGAATTGAAGGATGTAATCGGTGGAAAAGTCTCCGGCCGAAACTCGCCGGAGGAGATTACCTGCTTCATCAATAACATCGGTCTGGGCATTCAATTCGCCGCGGTGGGCGGCGCGATCTACTCCGAAGCGAAGGCGAAAGGAATCGGTAAGGAAATACCCACGGATTGGTTCCTGGAAACCGTGCATCCGTAATGCGGCATCCACGGGAGTTCCCCGCCTGTGAAGGTGGGCTTCTTCACCAAAGTAACTGAGGCATCTTTGTACCGGACGGTGCTGATTCCACATTCTCCTGTTCGGGAGTCGTAGTCGCGCGGGTTTACCGAATGAGCCATGAAGGCGAACCACGAAGATCGCGCAAGTAACCCTGAATTGACTTACAGTCCAATTCGGATATGAAGACCATATGAGACGATTAGTTTTTCTGATCCTTGTTATCTGGCTCTTCTGTCCCCGCTGGGCCTTAGCGCAGGAAAAGTTTCGCGCTGCCAGTGGCGGCTTCAGCACCGCGATTCACTCTGTCTTGTGGGTCGGGTACGAAAAGAAGATTTTCAACAAATACGGCTTGGATGTTGAGTACCTCGCCTTGGAGAGTGGGACTATTGGTATGCAAACGCTCCTGGCGAAGGAAGTGCAGGCGCTCTTTTCTACGGGAGCGCTCGGTATCACGGCCAATTTACAGGGGGCTGATGTTACTATTGTCGCGGGCGGTATCAACTTCATCCCGAACAAAATGGTCGTGCGGCCGGAGATCAAAAGTGCCGAAGATCTCAAGGGGAAGACGGTAGCGATAAGCCGGTTTGGCTCGGCGTCCGACTACGCCACTCAGGTGGCTCTGGAGAAGCTCGGGATCAATCCGAAGCAGGTCGCGATCGTTCAGGTGGGAGGAAACTTAACCCGATTCGCAGCGCTCAACAGCGGTTCGGTGCACGCCACACTCTTAAACGAGCCGCTCGCTACGATGGCCATCCGTAAGCACAGGATGAATTCGCTCATTGACCTCGCCGAGAGCGGCGTGCCCTTTCCGCAAAACTGCTTTTTGGTGAAGCGGAGCTACCTGGAGACCAACCGGCCAAAGATTGTCAATTTCATGAAGGCAGTCATCGAAGGCTACGCGACCTTGAAGCGAGACAAAGCGTTGGCCGTTCAATTGATCAAAAAATATATCCGGGTAAACGACGAAGAGGCGGGGATAGCGTATGACTATTACGTCGCGAAGCATGGAGACGGTGTCTTGAGCCTGCCCGACCGAAGAGGGTTGGAGTTTATCATTACACAAATCGCCAAGGACAACCCTAAGGCCATCGGTCAAACGCCGGAATCTCTCAAGCTGCTCGACGCGTCCGTCCTGGAAGAAATTAGACGGAGCGGCTTTATCGACAAAGTAAAGTGAGAGAGCTGTAATGGGGAGGAGCCTCGATGGTTGGAGTTATTGACGCGGATACCCATATCGCCGAGTCAGAGGCGATGTGGAAGTTTATCGATAAGGAAATGTACGCCCGCAGGCCGATCTTGGCAAAGATTCCGGATGACACTTTGTACAAGGACCGTAACGCTTTCTGGCTCATTGACGGGAATATCTTCCCGAAGCCGGCGGGTAAAGGCAGCTTCAGCCTTATAACGCCTTCGGCAGCTAAGAGAGAAGCTTCAAGAGGCGATATTCATTTAGCCTCCCGGGAATTAACCGATCCGGAAGCCCGCCTGGCGGACATGAATAGGCTAGGCGTCGAAATCCAGGTGATCTATCCCACCTTGTTTCTCGTCTATCTCACCGACGATGCACAGCTGGAGATCACGCTTTGCCGCGCCTATAATCGTTTTCTCGCGGAGGCATGTGCGAACGGGTCAAGCCGGTTGAAGTGGGTTGCCATCTTGCCGCTGCGGTCAATAGAAGCTTCGCTGGACGAGATGGGTTGGGCCAAGGAGCACGGTGCTAGCGGGCTTTTCTTTCGTGGCATGGAAGGCAACCTCACGCTGGACAATCCCTATTTTTTCCCCGTTTATGAGCAGGCCGAAAAATATGGGCTTCCGATCTGTATCCACACCGGCTCCGGCAGCCGTCATCTCATGGAACTTTTCGATGTGGAACGCAATCACACTTTCGCTCATAATAGGGTGCTCCCGGTGTTTGCGTTTCGTGATTTAGTAGCCAACCGTATCCCTGAGCAGTTTCCCACGCTTAAATTTGGTTTCATCGAGGCTTCCGCCAGCTGGGTGCCTTACATGGTTCACGTGCTGCGACGCCAGCAGGGCGCGAACTTCAAATTCAACCACCCCGCCGATCTCTTCCGCGAATATCGCTTCTACGTGGCATGCGAAGCCGACGAGGAACTTCCCCATCTAATTCATTTCATTGGCGAAGATAATCTGATCATCGGCTCGGACTACGGTCACAACGATCCATCCAAAGAGCCTCAGCTTGTCGCCACTATGCGCGCGCGGGAAGATCTTCCTCCTGGTCTGGTAGAAAAGATTCTTTGCCACAATGCAAGAGAGTTATATGGGCTGAGTAAGATGTAAGCGGGCCACCAGCTCACTTCGGTTGGTGTTCCGATTCCGGTCCTCGCGACCACATCCGAATCCGAGTCCCGCTGCGTATCAGATTGTTCCCTTGTTTTTCGCTTGTGGTAGTTACGTTCGTTCTGTTACACGACTCACAGAAACATCGAGTATAGGGGAGGTTTTGTATGCGACTGGTAATAGCAAACACGCCCAAAACAACTCATCCACCATTTTCGAGATTGATTATATTCGTTATCATAAGCGCATGGCTTCTGATCGTAGAGCGCAAAGAAGTCTTTTCCGCTCAACCGGAAGTGCTCCACGCCAGTTACTCGGCGCTGGTGCCGTCAGGGGCGCCTTTCTGGATCGGGCAGGAGCTGGGTCTGTTCGAGAAAGAAGGTCTGCTGGTCAAGCTCGTCTATATCAACGCCTCGCCTCTGGTGGTCGCCGCCGTTCTTGCCGGAGATATCCAGGTGTCACTTGCTGGAGTCAGTGCTATTGTCTCAGCCCATGCGCGCGGGAGCGACGTGGTTGCTATAGCCGGCGCGGTGAACAAAATTAACGTTTCGATCTACGCACTCCCCGAGATCAAGAAACCCGAAGATCTGAGGGGAAAACGCATGGGTATCACCCGGTTTGGCGGTCTTTATGATTTCTCTGCCAACTATGCGTTAAAAAAATGGGGACTCCAGCCAGGGAAAGACGTGGCTCTCATTCAGATAGGAGACGCGCCCTCGCTCATGAGTGCGCTCGCGGGAAACTCGATTCAGGCGGCTACGCTGCAACCTCCGTCCACGATTAGAGCCGCCCAGCAGGGATATCGCGAGCTGATGGACCTTTCCAAATCTGGTTTCGAGTATCAGAACACAGTCGTGCTTTCCACGCGGTCCATTATAAGGAAATCTCCAGATACTTTTCGCAGGTTCATGCGGGCTTATTCTACGGCACTTGGCATTTTTCACCAGCAACGGGAACCCACACTGAAGGTTATGGCAAAGCACCTTAAGGGGATAGATAAGTTTGTTTTGGAAAAAAGCTACGAAGCCTATAAGGAGTGGGTCCCCGAAATCCCTTACCTCAATCATGCCGGTATGGAAACAGCGATTGCTTTGACGCCGGGAGTGGAAAAGGGAAAGGAGCCTAAAGTCTCCGACATTGTAGATGAGAGTTTCATTAAAGAATTGGATCAGCAAGGCTTTTATCGGACGCTCTATAAAAAATAATTGGCTTATGGCATATGGCTCATGGCTAAGGGCGGTCGCTTTCTGCCGAGAAGTCATAATAGCGGTTTTCTGACCCTCCTGTTTTTCCTGTCCATTTTCCCTTGACACGGTATTCCATTTCGTCCTAGCGTGAGAATGTATTTATCACTGTGTGATAATCATGAAATCTTTGCACCGCGCAATAGATCTCTTGTTGGCTTTCCAATCGGAGCGTGAGCTGGCCGTTGAGGAATTAGCGAATATCCTCGGCTGGCCGACGAGCAGTGTATATCGTTTCGTGCGGGTGCTGCGTGATCGCGGCCTGCTCTCCTTTGTCCCGGAAAGAAAAAAATACACCTTGGGTAGCGTCCTCTGTCAGCTTGGCCGCGCGGGTGGTCTGGATCTTCCCCTGCTTACTGGCCCGGCTCTGGAGCAGCTTACCAAAGAAACCGGTGAGACGAGTTTTTTAAGCGTTCGCAGCGGCTGGGAGGCGAGGTACGCTGCATGCGTCGAAAGTCCCGAGAGTATACGCTTCAGCGCCCCGATCGGCAGGCAGTTCCCGCTTTACGCCGGCGCCTCCGCAAAGGTGATCCTCGCCTTTATGGAAGAGGAAGAGCGCCGGGCCTATTTTCGCACCGTGAGGCTCAAGCGTCTCTGCGCCGCTACGATCGTAAAAAAAGCCAACCTGGAAAAGGCTCTCACTCAAATTCGCAGCCGCGGATATGATTTCAGTCAAGAGGAGCGCCACCAGGGGGCCTGGGGTTTGGCCGCTCCGATCCTGAACGAGAAAGACGTGGCGATCGGGTCCATTGCGATTACCGGGATCCGGTTTCGTCTGCCTCAAAAGAAGCTGCCGCGATTTATCTCGTTGCTGAAAGAGGCCGCGGGAGCGATTTCCGAGAAGCTCAAGAATGCCAGTACGGGTGAAGCGGTGAAAACACGCCGCACCGCCTCATAGGAAAGGCGACCTCGAGAACCGGAGACGATTTCCGAGAAGCGCGAAAAACCCCATGAACGGGCTTTCGCTCAAAAGAAATTATGAAACAAGGAGTTTTTATGAAGCATTCTTTTCACGACGAGCTTATTTCAAGGCGAGACCAGAAGCACAGCAAAGACCATCCGTTTTTTGATCTTTGGGCAGAAGGGAAGTTGACCAAGGAGCAAACCGCCCTTTATTGCATGCAGCACTACCACTATGTCATCGAATACCTGAACTGGATGGCGTATGAAGCCTCGCAGATTCCGCACCGGGACGTGAAGGGCTATCTCTTCGAGAATCTCAGCGACGAAGAAAATCCGCAGGATCGCCATCTCGATATGCTCACGGATTATGTAAAAGCATCGGGCATTCCCGTCGCAAATCTGGAGCAGGTGAAAGTTCTTCCAGGGACCGAGGGGCTACAAAACTGGGGCTGGCGCATGGTCTATCAGAAGCCATGGCAGGCCGCGCTGGCAGGAATGTTCATCGGTCTTGAATCGCAGTTCCTCGACATCTGCAAGAAAATCGTTCCGGCTCTGCACCAGCATTACGGCTGGAAAGCTGGTGCGCGAGAGATCCGCTTTTTTGAGGAGCATGTTCACGCGGACGAGATTCATGGCGCCAAGGGTTTTGCCATCGTCGAAAAATACTGCACAACGCCGGAGCTGCAAGAGCTGGCCCTGAAAACCGTTGAAGAGGCAACCCAGAAGCGCTGGCGTTACATGAACAGCATCTATTGGTTTGCGCTGCACGGCAAGGACGATGATACGCCGCAGGGATAGCCTTCGCCGTGTGTTGCTGTTGTGATTGGGCACATCAAGAGTAATGGAACAAGAGAAAGGCATTCATGTTACTGATCAATAACGACGACGTCAGCAAACTGCTTTCGATGAAAGATTGTCTCGCGGCCTTGGAGGTCGGTTACAAAGACCTTGCGGTGGGCAATGCCACGCACCGCCCACGGATCGATGTATGGGCGCCGACCGAGGGGCCGGATAGTTACTATCGCTGGGGAAGCATGGAAGGTGTTTGCCGGACTTTTGGCGTGTTTGCCATCCGCATGAAGTCCGATGTGGTGCGTTGGCCCGAGGGGCAGAACGAGCAAAAATTTTGTATTCAACCGGGAACCTACTGTGGTTTGGTGATGTTGTTTAGCACGCGCAACGGCGAGCCATTGGCGATGATCAACGACGGAATCCTTCAACATTTTCGCGTCGGAGGCGGTGCGGGTCTTGGTGTGAAATACCTTTCGCGGACGGATTCCCACATTGTCGGAATCATCGGCTCCGGGGGAATGGCACGGACGTACCTGGAAGCATTCGCCGAAGTGCGGAAGCTAAAGCGGGTGAAAGTCTACAGCCGCTCGCGAGAGCGAAGGGAAGAGTACGCCAAAGAAATGGAAGCCAAGCTCGGCATTCCGATTGAGCCGATGAATAGCGCGGAGGCCGTGGTCCGCGGCTCGGATATCGTCTCCACCTGTACTGATTCCATTGTTCCTGTTCTTAGAGATCCAGAGTGGATCGAACCCGGGATGCACGTCACCAATCTCGACATCCGCGAGTTCGCCGAGGAACCTGTCTTCAAGCGCTTCGACGTGAAGGTTCGCCTGGGAGATCAGACTCTTCCCACCCGCGGCTCCGACGCGGAGTTCCGTCCGTTTCACTTCGCCGGTTACACCGCCGGTCAGCCGGAGGAGCTGGCACGCATTCCTAAGTCCGGTCTGGGCATCGATCTCGAGAATTTCCCTAAACTCGTCGACGTGGTCGGAGGGAAAGCCAAAGGACGCACCTCGCCCGAGCAGGTCACCTGTTTCATCAACATCGGAACCCAGGGTCTTCAATTCGCGTCAGTGGGCGGTTGGCTTTATCACGCCGCGAAAGCGAAAAGGATTGGGCGGGAACTTCCGACCGAATGGTTCGTTCAGGATGTTCGTGATTAGGCGAAAGATCTCGAAGGTATCTATGAGCGTGCTAAAACCACAGGCGGGGATTACTTAAGAACGTAAGGGAACCCTATGGGCGAGACTACATTGTTACTCACTAACCAGGATATGCCCGGTTTGGTAACGACAAAAGAGTGTATCGCTGCCATCGAGAAGGCTTACCTTGAATTGGGGCAGGGGATTGCGCAGGAGTTGCCCAGGCGGCGCATCTATCATCCAAGAGCAGAAAAAATCGATCACTATTACTGGTTCAACGAGATGGCGGGCATCGTTCCAGGCATCCATACCATGGCGCTGAGACTCAACTCGGCCACGGTCAACGTTACCCGTAAGCGTGGTAACGCCCGCTTTGGTTTCCCCGGTGCTTTCTCGGGATTGGTTTTCCTGTTCGATTCTGCAACCAACGAGTTGATCTCGGTTATGCAGGATTTTTATTTGAATCCGATTCGCGTTGCCGCGACCAGCGCCATCGTGACACAACGGCTTGCTAAAGATGACGCCAGAGTCATGGGACTTTTTGGCTCCGGCACCCAGGCCATTCTTCAACTGGAACATAACTGCGCGGTGACCGGGGTTAACGAAGTACGGGTTTACAGCACGAGAAAGGAACGCCGGGAGAGTGTCGCTCGGCGGATGAGCGAGCTTATCGGCATCAACGCTGTCGCGGTTGGACAGCCGCGGGAAGCCGTCGAAGGCTGCGATGTCGTGACCACGGCAACGAATTCCAATGAACCCGTATTTGATGGCGATTGGCTACAGCCCGGGACCCATGTGAATACCATGATCGGCAGCGACTACTTTCTGCCGCGCCGTGAAACCGACGATAAGACGGTGCTTAAAAGCGACATCATCGTGGTCAATTCTAAAGCTTCAGTGCGGCTAGATAAGCAACCTGAATTATACCCGCATTTGCGCCGCGGCACTCTGGATTGGGACGACATTTATGAGATCGGCGATTTGCTGGTGAAAAGGAACATTCACGGTCGTTCGACCAGCTCTCAAATCACCTATCACAACAACAATGTCGGCATGGGTATTCAGTTTGCCGCGTTGGGCCGGCTCATCTACGAAAGAGCCAAAGAACAAAAGCGCGGCACGGAAGTGGATTCGCGTTTCTTTATCCTCAAAAATGCGCGAAGGATGGCATTTTTCGACGCGCTTCCGAGGAGAACCA
>JBBDNJ010000251.1:0-14100 GCA_040877705.1 Binatia bacterium
ATGGGGCCTCGATAAAGTTTCATCTCTCGAAGAAGCCCGGCAGCGTCACGGAGCAGTGCCGACGTGGAAAGGGCCAACCTTCGATATGTCCGGTGACATGCCCGCAGCCCATTCGTCTGACAAGGTAAAGTAGTGCGCTCGTGCGCTCGCATTTCCCGCTCTCGTCTTAAAGACGCAACACAAAAAGGCTGAATGTCTCGTTTCTGAAACAAACTGAGCAGCATTGAAAAAAAAGAACCGCAATTTCAGCGTAATCGGGCATGGTACAGTCCTTGCACAGAACTAGTGTGAGAGTTAGCCGTTCGCCCTTTTGATAAGTCTTCAGGACGAACGGTTACGCATTTCAACTTTCCTAGCTCAACCCATTCGCCGGTCGCATGTCAAATGATGAACGGCTTTTCACGGTGTTTGTCGCAATTTCCAAATTTCTAATATCCGGAAAGGGAAGATTATGAAGCGAGGGCAACCTTTTTCAATTTTGATTCTCGCCGGCGTCTCAGTTGTGTTAAGCGCAGGTTCCTTTGCATGGAGTCAAACCACTCCAGCTCCAGCGAAGGACCAAACTCAAACGAAAGAGGGCAAGGGAGAAAGGTCGGGAGAGGAGAAGATGGAAGCCAGGGGCGCTCAAAAGCCGGGGCAAATGGAAAGGAAGAAGGGAGAAGAGGAGATGGAAGCCAGAGGGGCCCAAAAGCCGGGGCGGATGGGAAAGAGCGGAGCCGAAGGCATGGCAGCCAAGGAGAGCCAGGGTGAAAGATGGGCTATGCAAGATGTTAAAAAAGCCCAAGAGGCTCTGAAGGACAAAGGACACAACCCCGGGTCAATGGATGGGGTTATAGGTCCACAGACGCGCCAAGCAATTAGAGCATTTCAAAACGCCAATGGGCTCAAAGTGACCGGCAGGCTCGATACCGAAACTGCAGACAAGCTTGGCATTGAAAAAGCGAGTGCCTCCGGCGCTTCGTCAGAAGGATCTGCGGGAATGGGTAAAGGTCAAGCTTCTCCGATGAAAAAGGAACCTTCGTCACCGACGGCCAAATAGGCAATAGCGGAGTTGCGCCTGGGTAGTGGTTCAGTGAGATGCTCCATGAGTTTTGACATCGAGAAAGATTCCTCGCGCCGCGCTCGGAATGACAACTAAGCAATCTGTCATCTCGAACGAAGAGAGAGATCTTGACTAAACTGAACCAGTGCCTGCCTGATAAGAATTGACAAGGATTTGACCGAGTGATGCAGGACGGAGCATAAAGGATTTTTTTGACGGAGGTCGACAATGATCGAAGGCCGGATCAAGAAAATTGATGTAGCACGACGTACCGCAGTAATTATTACCCAAGACAATCAGGATGTAGTTTTAACCTTCCCCGAAGGCGCGAATATCGAAGTGCGCGAGCCCACAACCATGGGTACCATGGGAGGAGAACTGGAGGACCTGCGCGAGGGATATTTTGTCGAGGTAGAGCTCGGCGCGCATGATGCCGACGGCCAGTGCGCCTGCGCCTCACTCATCTCTGTGAGCTGAAACCTGCCGGGAGTATTCTCTTTAACCTGGAGGATGGACAAATGGATAATGCGGGATTTCTAGGAAGGCAGCCGCGACGAAAATTTCTGACGGGATTTTTCGCCGGTGCCGCCGGAGCAATCACGGCGCTTTTGTTTGCCAAGAGAGGGCGCGCGGTTGAGAACAGCACGCCAGTTCCAGAAGCGGCCCCGATCCTCTACCGCCGCACCGAAGAGACAGAACGATACTATAGAACTCTCTATCGATAAATTTCTTCAAAACTTGGCAGACCGATTAAAAGGTTCCAGATGCGAGGCGCGCGAGAAGCCGATGACCGGAGGCGTACGTGAGAAGTACGTTGGAGCGAAGCGGGCCGAGCGCAACGAAGCAGATGGACCTTTTGAACGATCTGCAAAGGGAGGATGAGATATGAAGTTGATCCGAACCAATGGTAGTGATGGCGATAAATCTTGGCCCGAGGCTTTGAATCCTTTCATCGGCCGGCGCAAATTCCTGACCGCTGCCGGTCTGGGAGGCCTTGGGGCGGGCCTTGCCGCCTTGGCTGGTCCATCGCTGGTCAAAGAAGTTGAAGCGCAAGGCAAAGGCCAACCGCAGCCGCCCAAGCTCGAACAGCACAAGACCATCTGCACCAACTGCGCTGTCGGCTGCGGTTTTATCGGCGAGGTTCAGAACGGCGTCTGGGTCGCCCAAGAGCCCTGGTTTGAGCATCCCATCAATCAGGGGAGCCTCTGCTCGAAGGGTGCGGGGGCCCGGGAGAAAGTCGTCAACGAAAAACGGCTGCGCTACCCGATGAAGCTCGCCGGCGGAAAGTGGCAACGGCTCTCCTGGGATCAGGCTATGTCGGAGATCAGCACGAAGCTCCTCGACCTGCGCAAACAGCATGGCCCCGACATGCTGCAGATCAATTTCTCAGCGCACCAGTCCAACGAGAACGGCTACGCCATCCGCAAGTGGGCCGGGATGTGGGGGACCAATAACACCGACTTCCAAGCGCGGATATGACACTCGACCACTGTGGCCGGTCTGGCCAACGTGTTCGGGTACGGGGCGATGACGAATCATCAGAACGATATCCGCAACAGCCGGTCGATCATGATCATCGGCATGAACCCCGCGGAGAACCACCCGATCTCCATGCAGCATATCCTCACCGCGAAGGAGAACAATCGCGCGATCGTTATTTCCGTCGATCCGCGCTTTACTAAGACTTCCGCGTTCGCCAACAAATATATCCGGCTGCGCTCCGGCACGGACGTGGCATTCGTCTATGGCCTCATCAACATCATTCTCGCCAAAGGGTGGGAGGACAAGAAGTTCATTGCTGAGCGGACCTACGATTTCGAAGGGTTAAAGAAAGAAGTCGCCAAATACGATCCCAAGACGGCTGCCGATATTACGGGTATCCCTGCGACAGACATCGAGTGGGTAGCCCGGACGATGGCCGAGAACCGGCCGGGCACCGTTATTTGGGCAATGGGTGGCACGCAGCATAACCACGGCACCGGCGTCGTTCGGACCTACTGTCATCTGCAGATGGTGCTTGGCAACATGGGCAAGCCCGGTGGCGGCTGCGATGTCTTCCGCGGCCACGACAGCATCCAGGGAGTGACCGACGTCGGCGGCGGACCCGAGACTTTGCCGGGTTACTACGGCGTCGGCGAGAGCGCCTGGACGCACTTTTCAAAAGTTTGGGACGTTCCGTACGACTGGCTGGTCTCCCGCTTCAAAGACAAGAAGATGATGGAGAAGCCGGGCTTCACCGTCGCCCGCTGGTACGAAGGGGTGCTGATGGATCCCAAGGAACTCGGTCAGGATGTCAATCTCAAGGCGGTCATGTTCTGGGGCCACTCGACCAACTCGATGTCGCAGATGGATCGCGTCAAGAAGGCTTTGGAAAAAGTCGAGCTGATCGTCGATGTCGATCCGTTCGTCACCAACACGGCAGTGCTGCCGGATCGCAAGGACGGCATCTATCTCCTGCCCGCGGCGACCAACTACGAGCAGTGGGGCTCCTCCAC
Source organism: Binatia bacterium (assembly GCA_040877705.1). Taxonomy (GTDB): domain Bacteria; phylum Desulfobacterota; class Binatia; order UBA9968; family UBA9968; genus WHTF01. The sequence continues at coordinate 3,538 of JBBDNJ010000251.1, forward strand.
CAATACCAATCGCGATCTCCAGTGGCGCGACAAGGTCGTTGATCCTGTGTTTGAAGCTCGCCCGGATCTCGCCATCATGATCGACTTCGCCGAGCGGTTTGGTTTCAAAAAACAGTTCATCCATACCATGAAGGGAGATTGGAAGGGCGTTCCGGCGAGCATGAAGAATGTGCGAACCTTGCCCGAAGCCACGTTTGAAGACGTGCTGCGAGAGATCAATCTCGGCTGTCTCTCGATTGGCTACAACGGCCAGACGCCCGAACGCTTAAAGCGCCAGCATCAGTGGGCGCACGTTTTCGATATCAAGACCAAAAAAGCCGTCGGCGGACCGGTCGATGGCGAGCAGTGGGGACTCCCTTGGCCGTGCTGGACCGACAAGCATCCGGGAACTTCGATCCTTTACCGAAACGACATTCCGGTGTCTCAGGGCGGTTGCGGCTTCCGCGCAACCTGGGGGCCCAAAGCGCCGGACGGTAGTACGTTGCTTGCCGGCAAAGGGTCGGCGCCTCCTGGCGGTCCTCAAGTAGGGTATCCGGCTGAAAAAGACTACGCCCGCGATCTCACGATCGAGCCGATCAGGAGCGCGCTGGCTGAAGGACGAAGTCCTTACGGCAATGGCCGGGCGCGCTTCAATTCGTGGAACATCGCTGACCCTGTGCCGCTTCATCGTGAGCCGATCCATAGCCCACGCCCTGATCTGATTGTTAAGTGGCCCACCTACGATGACGTCAAGGAGCACTATCGCCTGCCGCAACTTTATAAGAGCCTGCAGAAACCCGACTGGGTGAAACGGTTTCCGCTCATCCTCACCACCGGCCGGGTGGTGGAAATGGAGGGGGGTGGGGCGGCTGAGCGAAGCTCCTGGTGGCTTGTTGAGCTTAATCCGGAGGTCTATGTCGAGGTGAACCCGAAGGTCGCGCACGACCACGGCCTGCGCCACGGCGACTATTGTTGGATTGAGTCGCCTGAGGACCTTGACGAGCGTCCGAGCCGAGCCTGGGTTAAAGTCAAAATCACCAAGCGCGTGGGACCGGACACGGTGTTCATGCCGTTTCACTGGGGCGGCGTGTTCGAAGGGAAATCACTGACCAGTAAATACCCTCAGGGTACGGTGCCGTACAGCGTCGGCGAGTCGGCCAATATCCTCACGAACTATGGTTACGATCGTGTGACCCAGATGCAGGAGACCAAGACTGGTCTCTGCCGGATCAGCAAGCCGAAGCAATCCTGAGAGATAGGGAGACGGACATGGCACAAGCACAGCAGGTTACCATTCCCCAGAGAGGTGGCGGGCCGCAACCCCAGCAAGCGGCAGCCCGCATGAAGTTCTACGTGGACGCCAAGCGCTGCATCGAGTGCGGCGGCTGCGAAGTGGCGTGCAAGAACGAAAATAATGTGCCGTACGGCATCGCTCGCATTCGAGTGGTAACGATCAACGAAGGCGAGCCGGGCGAGACCAACATAGCCGTCCCTTGCATGCAGTGCTCTAAGGCGCCGTGCGTCGCCGTCTGCCCCGTGGATGCTCTGTACCACCGGCCCGACGGCATCGTCGCTCTGAACAAAGAAACCTGTATCGGATGCGGTTATTGTCTCTATGCCTGTCCCTTTGGCGCGCCGCAATTTCCCAAGGGCTCGGCATTTGGAGCCCGCGGCGTCATGGACAAATGCACCTACTGCGCCGGCGGGCCTGAAGTCGCGTTCTCCGAGCGCGAGCGGCGCCTCTACGGGTCGAACCGCATCGCCGAGGGGAAGCTGCCCATGTGCGCGTCCGTTTGTGCCACGAAAGCACTAGTCGCGGGCGACGCCGAAGAGGTGGCCAAAGTCGTGCGCCAGCGCGTGGCAGCTCGTGGCTCGGGCGTTGATGCTTGGGGCTGGGACACTGCGTATGGTAGAGGAGGATCGTAGTCACTAACTGGCATATGGCTGTAGCATATAGCATATAGAACGGGCGAAGAGCCATAAGCCATAGGCCAACCTGAGGGACTTGATGGACACGATCGTCTTTCTCCAAGACAAGTGGAGCCACAACGCCTTTGTGCCGCTTTATCTCTTCTTCGGGGGCCTAGCCGCGGGGATGTTCATCGTCGCGGTGGCCACTGATATTGCCGGCATCTGGTCAAGGCGGGCAGGCGCCGCCGCGCGGTTCGTCGCCTACGGTGTTCTGCCAATTCTCATCTTGGCCGGCTTTTTCCTTACCATCCATCTCGGCAAGCCCGAACGCGGACTATTATTTCCGGTCTTTTTTACCAACTATAATTCCTGGATGACGCGCGGCGGGTGGATTCTTATCGTCGCGACAATTCTGATGATTTTATATGCTGTGCTATGGTTCTTCGGCGCTGGATGGATGCTTCGTCGCGTGGTGGGTATTGTCGGACTGATTCCCGCCGTCGGGCTTGCGCTCTACACGGGGCTGCTGCTTTCAGGATCTTGGTATGTACCGCTCTGGTCTGGTAAATATCTCCCGCCGCTCTTCCTGACATCGGGACTTAATACCGGGCTCGCCGCTGCTGGACTGGTTACTCTCCTCGCCTGGCCGTGGCTCCGCCTCGACGATATCGGACCGCGACCGGTGATCCGCTGGTTTGGCATTGCCCTCGTGGTGTTGATGTTATTCGAAGGGTGGGAACTCTACCGTTTCATGCGCGATCTCGGCAGCCAAGGGTTGCTCACGGGACACGAGAGCGCGCCAACGGCCGAGCGGTTTCAGTACAAGGTAGAGTCAGGCGGCTCCCTCGGCCCCGGCAATTACGTCGCGGTCCTCACGTGGGTCGGCGACGTAACTGGCGTCGAAGAAGGCATGTCTGCCGACACATCGATTGAGATCACCCAGCCAAATAGTCAATTAATAATCGTGGCGCCGCGCAAGCCAGGCGTGACCTACAACGTATATATTGGGCCGTCTCATACCGAAGCGCGGCAGGTGGCCGCCAATATCGCGCCCAGAGAGAGTGTGGCCATTCAAAATCTGTCGCGCCGCAGTCTTAATCTGCCGATCAATATCGATACCGGCGGCGAGTTCCTGGCTCCAAGCGGGGGGCGGCTTGCCTATCGCTATCTAACCGGCGGCACCGCCGAGGCGGCGCTTAGCGGCGCAGTGAGTGTCGGCGCGACGCCTCAGGTTTTCCGCAGTCTGCCCCATGGTCGAGACCTCTCGGCATGGTTCTGGTTCGGCGTCGTCGGCCTCGCGTTAGTTATTCCGATAGTGCTTACGCTGGTCGAGTTTGTCGCCGAACTCGCGGGACGTACCATCGCAAATGGCGTGGCGGCGGTTAAATTCGCCTCGGTGCTGGCCGGCGGCCTCATTCTGCGGTTCGTGATTGTCTGGGGCGGCGACATCAAGGCGCCGCTCTCCTTTACGCCGTCAACCTGGCAAATCCCGTTTCCGCCCCCCGGCCTCGGGGGTTGAGATGACGTGGTGGCTGGCGGTACTCCTTCTCCTGGCCCCGGGCGTCCTAATAGCCCAGATCAAAGGCGATCCGAAGAGGGGTGAGGATTTTTACACCGAGAAGTGTGTGCTCTGCCATGGATCTCAGGGCCAAGGCTGGGACTGGTCCAAGCGAGCAGAGAAGCCGCCGATCCCCATTCCTGATTTGACCAAGGTCGTTCCACAGAGATCGGATCAGTATCTATTTGCTATCGTCCATGGCGGCGGTGAAGCGGTAGGAAAAACTCGCCTCATGCCGCCGTTTGGCTTTCAGCTGAGCGATCGGGAAGTCTGGGACATCGTTGCTTATATGCGAACATTGAGAAAGTAAGATGATCTCCCGGTTTTCCATCTCTCTGCCAGTTTTTTTCTTCGTGACAGGAATGCTCATCATCGCGCCTCTGCCTTCCGGCGGGCTTCAACAGACCTCTTCTCAAAATGAAACGATCGGACGTGTTCCGCATGCGATCGCGGTCGGCGACTTTAATGCGGACGGCATCCCGGACGTTGCTGTTCCCGCTGCCGCCGAGCGTAAAGTCGCCATTCTCTTAAGCAACGGCAAGGGCGGATTCGCTTCCAATCATGCCTATGCGACCGGCATAGGCCCGAGCTGGGTGGAGATCGGCGACTTCAACGGCGACGGGAAACTCGATATCGTCACGGCCAACACCGGCGGCGGAGATCTTAGTCTTTATTTCGGAGACGGTAGGGGAAATTTCTCCAAAGCCGGTGACATCACGAATATTCCCGGCCCAGCCTCCGCGGTCGCCGTGAATATAAATCGCAACGGACGCTTGGATCTTGCCGTCACTCAGCCGAAAGAGTCACGGCTTATCACCCTAGAAAACCTGGGCGGGAGCTTTAGGGCTTCCGCTACTTACGAAGTAGGCCGGGCGCCTCACATCGTAACCAAGGTTGAGTTAAATGGAGACGGGATTTCAGATCTCGTAGTCGGAACATTTGCGCGGCACATGCTCTCTGTCTTCTTAGGCAAGGGTGACGGCACTTTTCTTGTTGCCGGAGAGACTCAGGTCGGACGGTTCCCGCATTACGTCGCGGCCGGTGATTGGAATCGCGATGGTCATCAGGATCTGGCAGTCGCATGCGCGGGTGAGGACGCCGTTATCCTCCTTCAGGGAGACAGCACCGGCATGTTGCGGAAGATGGGGACGCTTCCTATGGGTGACAATCCGCATGGTCTTATAGCAGCCGATTTCAATAGCGATGGCTTTCTCGACCTCGCCGGCTCGGCGCGAACGGCGGGCGAGGTTTCGGTCTTTCTCGGTGATGGCAAGGGCGGATTTACTGTCGTGACGCCTCTTCGCATCAACCAGGACATCATCGCTCTGACAGCCGCTGACTTTGACCGCGACGGTAAAATGGATCTTGCCCTGGTCTCTGCCAGTCACAGTTCGGTCGTCATGCTGCGGGGTGACGGCAAAGGCGGGTTTTTGCCCTTTGCAAGAAAATAGGAGGACGCATGGATCATGTAGATGCAACTCAACATCTTCGGTTCGAACAAGGAGAGTACCGTCACTGGCTCGATAGGTTCTGGCAGCCGGTACTGATCGCTGCCGCGATCGTGACGGTTCTCTTGCTCATTATCGTGGCGGTAAGTCATCCGGCCTGGTCTCTTCTCGGGATTGGGCGAGGATTGGTGCCCGAGGAATTGTATCCGGTATCCGGTTTTGCGATCGTCTTTGCTCTGACATTCGCTCACGCAGTCGGATGGGCCATCGGCAGCGGCGTTGTTTTCTATATCATGACGCTGTTCGGATCCGGCGCCAATTGGGTCAACGCGCGGATCGCCATGGGGGTTGCCTATCTTTTCCTCGGGCCGCTCCCACTCTTGCTCTTCCATATCCTCTATGGCGGCGCGCTCCTCGGTATGCCGCGGGCGGGGCTCCCCGAGTGGCTTGCCGCTGAGCATCCGGGCGCGAATTGGTTCCTGATTACCGCGCATCCGATTATCGATTTCTCGCTGATCCCGCTGGGATTGATCTTTCTGGGGCTTCTCTGGAAGTATAGCGAACGGATAGAGCGAGAGCGGCGTTTTCAAACCGCGCTGGCTCTCTCCCCCTTGGGGACTTCTCTCGCCGTGGCGCTCTCGATCGCAATTCATTCGACCCTTGTTCATGCTCGTATAGGATTGTAGAGGTCCGAAGCTTTAATGGAACGTACCCTTGTCCAAAATCTCCCTGACCCGCTCTTTGCCGAATTAGCGGTCACAAAGACCACGAACACCGATTATGAATCGTGCAAAGGCGCAAAGGGCGCCAAGTTCAGAGTAAAATAGGGAGAATTTTTTGAGGTCTTGGTCGGAACTTGTAGCTAATTTGGACAGCAGTGAATGGAACACTTAAACCCGGAGCAGCTCAAGCAGGAGCAACGGCAGACGCTTGGATCGCCGCGCATGCGCTACGGCTTTCTCGCCCATCTTCTATTTTCCTCGATGGATCTTCTCTACGGACGAAAGAAAGGGCTGTCGAAATTCAAGGTGCTCGAAATCATCGCTCGCGTACCTTATCAGGCTTGGGAGAACGTGGCATACGTTGCTATGACCCACACCCATGCCGATCCTGGCTTTGCACGTCGCATCTTCGACCGTATCAAGGAAAGCCGGATTCAACAGGACAACGAGCAGTGGCATCTGCTGATCATCGGCGAGCTTATCGCCAAGAAAGGTATCGGTGAGAGCTTGCTTTTGCATGGGTTTATCCCTCAGGTAATCGCTTTATTCTACTACCACATCTCCTGGATCCTCTATGTGATCCGCCCTAAATGGAGTTATCTTTTGAACGCGTATTTCGAGGACCATGCCGAGCACGAGTACATGGAATATGTGGCCGAGAATTCCGATCTCGAAGCGGAGCGCTTTGAGAGTATTTTTGCCGAGGACTACGGGCAATTCGCGTCGCTCGCCGACCTGTTCCGCCAGATTGGCTATGACGAGCGGGTGCACAAGCTCGAGAGTCTAACGCGAGTCGATAGCGCGCGCTTCCAGTAACCCAAACAGAAGTTAATCGGCATCGGTTTGAAGGTTGCTTTGATCTCTCTGATCGCTCGCGACACTTTCCTTGGCGGCGTTAAGAATGAATCCATGGGTTGCTTTTTAGCAGACTCACAACTCATCTGTCATGCGCGGACTCGACCCGCGCATCCACAGTTGGTTTAATGCGGGATGGATGCCCGTAAGCAGTATACCGCGCAAGGAGTTGTGGTAGACGCCAGGCTAAGAACAACGAACCCCAAAATCTACGCCGCAGGCGACATCTGCTCGCGATATAAATTCACCCACGCTGCCGACGCGATGGCCCGGATCGTGATCGCCAACGCGCTCTTTTTGGCGCGGCGTAAAGTGACCGACCTGGTGATCCCCTGGTGCACTTACACCGATCCTGAAATCGCGCACGTCGGTTACTATGAGAAAGAGGCACGCGCCGCCGAGTTCGATGTCGCGACCATCACCGAATCGCTGAATCATGTTGACCGAGCCATCTTGGACGGCGAGGACGAAGGTTTTGCGCGTGTTCACTATGACAAGAAAACGGGTCGAATCCTGGGCGGTACGGTAGTGGCGCGCCATGCCGGCGAAATGATCAGCGAGCTGACGCTGGCAATTTTGGCAAAACAGAAGATGGGAGTTCTATCTTCGACAATCCATTCCTACCCCACCCAGGAGACAAAGAAAGAGGGCGATGACTATGCAGCCCGCCTCTATGTAAATTTCTTCTATGACCCTAAGAAGGCCTCTCTTTGGGACTTGGAAAGATGGCGCTCGTTTCACTGCAGATCGTTAAGAATTGAAGGGCCCTTTCTAGGACCTTCGAGAAGCGCTCGGCAATAGATTCTACATAGCGCAGGTCTTCAGGAGTGTCGATACTATGAACGACTCGAGGCTTGGTTTTCATCATTTCCCCGTACCGGGAAATCTGTGTGAGCAGTCAAAAACCAAGCGATAGAGCGAAATAGGCAAGCGGTGACGGCGCGGAGTTGTCGCCTCCTCTTGCTTCGTCGCAATAGACTGTGAAGCCACGCGCGTGCCCCTCTTTCCGCATCTTCTCTAAGGTCTGCGCGTCGGCCTCGACGACGATTTCTCTTTTCACCTGAAGATTCTCTGCCATATAGGAGTCTCCTTTTTGCTGCCCTATCCTGCAGCGCGTCTTCGCGCTTGTAACACAAGGCTCTATGTATTTGGCACCATATCGGTACGTCTGCACACGCGAATTTGAACGGATCTCAAACGCAAAACTTTTTTCCTCCTGTCAGGGAAAGTAGCCGGGTTCAACATCGACTACAGCATGGGCTGCTCAGGGAGGACAGCTCTAAAACTTTGAAGATCCAGTCAAGATATGGACTTATCACTGTAGCGGCTATAAAATCCAGCCGGTGAATTTCCAGGAATTTTTTGAGGCGAATCGCCTTCTCTTTTACTCGCTCTTTGGTCAAGTCTTTTTCGTTTTGGGACTCGCAATCGCCCTTAGTGCACGCCAGGAGACTAAGGTTCCTCTCGCTCGACCTCTCTGGCTGCTTTCGACCTTCGGCTTCCTACATGCGTTCTACGAATGGAGTTATGTGATTCTGCCGGTTCAGAAGAGCTATCTTCTGCCGGAGACTTACCGTCTCTTCGAAATCATTCAGCGCCCTCTCGAAGCGCTTTCTTTCGCGTTTCTGTTTCAGTTTGGAATCTCCGTGGTAGGCCTATGCCGACCCGCTCGGTGGCTTCGGTATTTGCCCGCTACGATTTTCCTGACATTTCTTTTCGTTTTTCTCGGAGCGATTCCGCCACCTGACAAGGAATTTAAAGCTACTTCTGATCTTGCAGACCTCTGGGCCCGTTATCTTCTTTGCTTTCCAGGCGCGTGCTTAACCGCCTACGGCCTGATTCTCCAGACAAGGCAAGCTCAAGATACGGGCGTTCAGCAAATTGAACGGCATCTGAAACTTGCAGCGTTCTCGTTCGTTCTCTATGCGATGGTCGCGGGACTGCTAGTGCCGCCCGCGTCCTTCTTTCCGGCCTCTTGGCTCAACCGTAGACTTCTCTCGAGCTATGCTGGCATCCCACCTCCAGTGGTCGGCGCCGTGGCGGGAATGCTGATTGCCTATTTCATGATTCGCAGCCTCGAGGTCTTCCGACTTGAACTGCGAAGAGCTCTCGAAGAGGCCAGCCGGAGTCGAGCCCTAACGCAGGATCGGGAGAGGATCAGTCGGGATCTTCATGACGGCATCTTGCAGCATCTCTATGGCGCCGGCCTCAATCTAGAAAACGCGTTAGCCGTTCTTCCCCAGGATGTCAGTAGCTCGGCCGACCTGATCCAGAAGGCCATCCATTCGTTGAACCGCGGCATGCAGGAGATCCGTAACTATATTTTCGACCTAAACTGGGAGTCCCAGACAGATCTGGAGACGAAGTTGAGAGATCTGCTAGTAAGTCCTTCAAACGACACGCCACATATTCAATTCGAGATACTTGGATCTGGGACCCACAAAATGCCCGCGAGCGTGGAGCTTCATCTCTACTATTTCATTCAAGAGGCTGTAAGCAATGCGAGAAAGCATGCCCAAGCAAGAAACCTCCAGGTCACCTTTGCCTATAACCCACACTCACTGGACGTCACGATCAGGGACGACGGCGTGGGGTTTGTTTCGGAGCAGGCGTGGCAAAGTAACGGAGTCTGGCAGCAAGGGCTCAAGAACATGAAGCGACGCGCGGAGCTACTCGGCGGAAAATTTGCCATCGAAACAGCGCCTGCCAGAGGGACGGAAGTGAGTCTCATGGTGCCTTTGGAGAGCGCGGAAACATGAAGGAGCCAATACGGATTCTCCTGGTCGACGACCACGAGGTGGTTCGGATCGGACTCCGGACACTTCTTAGCCGCTACCCCAATCTATCCGTTGTCGATGATGCCGGCTCCGCAAGTGAAGCCATTGAGAAGGCGCTTCGCCACAAGCCGGATGTTGTCATCATGGACCTGCGCCTGCCCGAAGAAGACGGCGTGCAAGCGATCCGAACGATTAGGGAGAAGTGCCCACAAATTCGCATCCTTGTGCTGACGGCGTTCTCTGACGAGGAACTTCTCTTTGAGGCTATCGCCGCCGGTGCTAGCGGTTACATTTTGAAGGAGATCAACAGCGAAAAGTTAGTCGAAGCGCTTCAGGCGGTGGTGCGCGGCGAATCGCTCCTCGATCCTCGGATCACCGAGAGGGTCCTCAAAAAGCTAAAAGAGAGTCCTCTTAGGTCGGAAAGTGGGGCCTTCGACTCTCTGAACTTTCAGGAGAAGCGTATTCTCGCCCTCATAGCGGAAGGAAAGAGCAATCGTCAGATTGGAGAGCGCCTGCGTCTTTCCGAAAAAACGATTCGCAATTATGTAAGCCAGCTCCTCAGCAAGCTCGGGCTTCACTCTCGCACCCAGGCCGCAGCCTATGCGATCCGGCATCACCTGGAGATCGGGTTTCCATCTTCGGGCCGGTCGTAACCGGACTTGTCTTGGGACAATTGTCCTAAATTCTCCGGGACCAATGCCTCTTGTTCTAGCTCTCTACCAGCCTTAATCTCTCTCCCACAATTTCCCGCGCAAAGGAGTCGATATGTTTCACGTATCTGACCGCGAGCTGTCCTGCTGGCTGAGAAACTCTGTTTTTCTACTTGCCGTTGTCCTCCCTGCTCACTCCTGCACCATGCTCGAACAGAAGATAACCAGCGCCGTCACTATGGACAAGTCCCCCTCTCAAACGCCTAAGACCACCGGCGTACCCCGCGGAAAACCGCTGAGCAAAACCGCAATTACCGCGCTCGGCGCTTTATTTAACGAAAATCCCTTGACTGGAGGTCAGACCCCTCCAAGGGCTCACAAGTGGGTTAACGAAAATGTCTCTGTTTTTCTCCAATTCGATCGCCCCGATCCAGCAGAGGCCACAGCTTTGCGCTACATTGGCATAGGCGTTAAAGGGGTTTTCTGTGCGGAAGCGCAGCCTGATAAAGCCTTCACCCATTTTCACCGTTATGATGCCCCCAAGTATTCCGAAGGGCATGGCCGCAATCCAGGAGACCAGGGGTACTGGCTGTTATGGGTCACCACGGACGAATTCGATCTGAGAGGGAGAAAAGTTAAACCTGGAGTGGACTATGAAGCCTT
>JBBDNJ010000252.1:0-13974 GCA_040877705.1 Binatia bacterium
GGCCTTTTCTGTGCGCCGCTGCCGTTGCCTTCGTCCTCCCAGCCGATTTTTTCTAAAAACTCGTCATAACCCGAATCGAAGACATCGACTTTGCCGCGGTGAAAGACGATGAGCTTCGTGGCTAGGGCGCGAAGAATCCCTTCGTTATGGGTGACGATCAACAAAGCGCCGGGAAAGTCTTGCAGGCTGTCGATCAAGGAGTCGATGGCTTCCATGTCGAGATGATTGTTGGGTTCATCCAATAAAAGCAGATTTGAAGGATGAGCGAGGATCTTGGCCAAGAGGGTTCGACTTTTTTCGCCGCCCGACAACACGGAAACGTTCTTTAACGCCAAATCGCCGCCGAACATCATCGTGCCGCAAATGTTGCGAACCTGTGTGCGTGTCAGTGCCGGATTGGTTTGTTCGATTTCTTGTTCGATGGTCAACTTGGGATCAAGCCGTTGAATGTTGGTTTGGCCGAAGTATCCCAGTTTCATGTCCGGATGAGCCTTGAACTCGCCCGTCGCCGGTTTAAGCCCGCCGGACAGTAGATTTAACAAAGTCGATTTGCCTTTGCCGTTGTTGCCGATCACGCCGAATCTGTCACGTGCGTTGATGGTGAGATTCATGTGCCGAAACAAAAGATTGTCGGACGTGTAGCCAAACGAAATATTGCGCGCCTCAAGCAACATTTTGGCGGCAAAACCGGCGTGTCTAAATTCGAAATCCAAAGACTCAATATCGGCTAGCCCGTCGAGTTTGGGGAGTTTTTCGAGCATCTTGATGCGCGACTGGACCATTTTGGCTTTTGAAGCCTGGGCTCTAAACCGATTGATAAAAGCCTCGGCATGAGCCCGTTTTCTCTCTTCGTTGGCGCGGGTCTTTTCGTGAATCTCGTCTTCGAGGACAATCTGATCATAAGCTTTCGCTGTGCCGCCCTCGAATTTGCGAATTTTCTGGCGATGGATAACTGCGGTGTGCGTCGTGACCTTGTCCATAAAGTCACGATCATGAGAAATCAAAATAAGCTCACCGCTAAAATTGGCGAGAAATCTGGCGATCCAACGAACCGATGTGATGTCGAGGTAGTTTGTCGGTTCGTCGAGCAAAAGCAGATTAGGCTCGGAGAGTAGGAGTTTCGCAATGTTAATGCGAATTTGAAAACCGCCGGAAAATTCGCGAGGCGCTTTTTCAAGATCGGCGTGCGAAAATCCCAGTCCGAATAAGATGGCTTCGGCCTTATAGATGGAATGAGATTCTTCTTCCGGCAGTCCTAAAGCCGCTTCCGCCAAAATCGTCGGCTGGGTAAAGTGCAGATGCTGCTCGAGATGGCCGATGCGATAGTTTCGCGGGATAGTGATCTCTCCGGAGTCTGGCTCTTCTTGTCCTAAAATGAGTTTAAACAGGGTGGATTTGCCGTGGCCGTTTCGTCCGACCAGGCCCAAGCGATCACCGGCATTCATCTGAAAGCTGACGTCGGCGAAAAGCTCACGAGCGAAATACGACTTAGAAAGTTGGTTGATCTTAATCACGATGGCTTTTTTCAGTAGAGGATAAAATCACGTTAATCAAGCGGGCGGCTTGAAAATTCATTAAGTTCATTGGCTTAGATGTGAACTAATGCTCGAGAAACCCGCGGGGCGGCAGCCCTGAGGGTCGGGGAGGAGTTTGCGGAAGCAGGGCGCCAAAGAAGCTCACTTCCGAACAATACGTATTTTAGCGCTCTTGATCCAGCCTACTTGACTGAACGCCTTGAAAAATCGTATTTTCTGTAACTCTCGTGCCGGGCATGAGCAATAAGTTGCCATGCACGAAGACCAATACCGCAAGGAGTAACATACCCATGTCCGAACGCCTGCGCATCATCATTACTATTCCACTCCTCTCTGCTCTGTTACTGTTAACGGAGGGCTGCGGGAAGAAGGAAGAGCCGAAGCCGGTAGAGCCGAAGCCAGCAGTTCAAGCGCCGGCTCCAGCGGCTGAGGCCAAAGCACCGCAGCTCGCGCCCGTAGCGCCGCCTCAGGCACCTGCAGGGGAGCCCCAAGCGTCCGCGCAAGCTCCTGCTGGCGCCCCGTCCGCAACTCCCCAGGCCCCAGCCCCGGCTGGACAGCCCACGCCTCAAGCGGCGCCGGCGAAACCGGCGCTGGCAACTGCGGACGGAGAGACCCCTGAAGCGCGCGTCGAGGTTCAGGAGCTTAAGCGTGTCAGCGGCGGGACCGTGATGCTCAGGTTCACGATGATCAATGACGGAGATAAGACCCTCAACGTCGGCTATGATTTTGGCGCAGGTTCAACTAGCGATATCGGTACCGTCGGCGGCGTGCATCTCATCGAGCCCGTCGGCAAGAAGAAATATCTGGTCGTCCGTGACAGCGAAAGCAAGTGCGACTGCAGTAGAGGCGTCAGAGACATTGCTGCCAAATCGCGCGTAAATCTCTGGGCGAGGTTTCCCGCGCCGCCTGATAACGTGGAGAAGATCGGTGTCGTGATTCCTCACTTCTCGCCGATGGACGATGTGCCCATTGGCCGCTGAAGGCGAGGACTATAATGGTTTTTTTGCTGACCGTTTGGTTGATGGTGTTCTGCTTGATGCTCGCAATTGGATCGGCGGCCGAAGGGCCAGAACCGGTTTCCAACCTAAAAATGCAGGTTTTAGACCTGGTTTTTAAGGTAGAGGATATCGGCGGTAAGGTTATGGATCTGCAGGTCAAGGAGACCGAAACTGAGATCCGGATTGAGCTTGCGGCGGACGTGCTCTTCGACTTCGACAAGGCGGACATTCGACCGCAGGCGCAGGCGGCGCTGAAGCAGGTCGCGTCGATCATTAACGAAAAGGCCAAGGGTCCGGTCCGGGTTGAGGGACACACCGACTCGAAAGGGTCGGATCCGTACAACCAAAAACTTTCCGTGGGGCGCGCGAACTCGGTCAAGAATTGGCTGGTTCAAAAGGAAGGATTAAAGCACGTGCGCTTTTCAACCGCCGGTTTCGGCGCCAAGAAGCCGGCGGTTTCGAACACGAAGCCTGACGGCTCCGACGACCCGGAGGGACGACAGAAAAACCGGCGGGTGGAAATCATTGCAAGGAAGTAAATTAAAGCCGTGGGATGAAATCGATTGCAAAAATGAATGTATTGCAGAATTAGCCGTTAGGCAGTCTATAGTGGACCAGACGAAACATGCGAGAAAGAATTAGAACAATGCAAACATTCGGAATTATAGGGTTCCTCCTGTTGCTTGCCGGATGGGTTGGTATGTTTTTTCGCGTGCGGCGCGACTTTCCAAATCGTGACGTTTCCAAATATGGCAGCTACACCGGTCCACGAATATTTGGTTTTAGCCTCAAGCGACGATCGGCTTTTAGTCTGGTTAAATTTTATTGGCAACATTACGGCTTGGATGTATGGCTTTCGGTCGCGATCTTCGGCATCGTTTTGATCGTGATCGCCGCCATTGGCGGCAATAAATGAAAGAAGATCGGCGTAAACGTACGCAACCGCTGGGATAGCCGAAGGATCGAGCAAAAGCTGCGCTAGCGATTCCAAAGAGACCAGAAAAAATCCGCGCCGGGAGCCGCTACTGTTTATGAGACTCTGGGGCAAAGTAGTCAGGGTCATGTTGCTGGTCATGGCCGCCGTATTCGCGGTGGTCGCCATCGTCGCGCCGCAGGCCCGGTCGGAGTCTCTTGTCGTTGCCGTCCTTTCGATCGTCGGCGCCTTCTTCGGAGTGCCCGCAGTCGTACGGTTCTTCATGTCTTTCACCGGGGACGAGGAAGTCCTCGCCAACGGCGTCGCGGGCGCCGCCACCATCACATCGCTCAAGCCAACCGGTTGGCGCTACAACCGCTACTACCCCATCGTCAGGTTCGGCCTCAGTGTAGAGGCGGGTGGCGCAGCTTACCCGGTCGAGGTCAAGCAGGCGGTCGATCCGGAGCTGCTTGATCGACTCGTCCCCGGCGTAGTTGTCACGGTACGTGTCGATCGGGAGAACCACAAGAAGGTCGTCATCGACTGGCGCGAGCCAATTCGCGCGACCCATGACGCGGCTGGAGGCGATTGGGCGGAGCAGCAAGCCACAGCAACCCAGTCGTCATCGCATCAGCCCGCAAAAGGGTCCCTATTGCCTTTTCTGCGCTGGGGTTTTCTCATCTTCGGTCTGATTTTTTTTCGCCTTAGCTGCGAAGAAGGCGATTACGAAAAAGGCGGGGCAAGGGGTCAAGGAATTGTTTTGCAAAAAACTTACTCTCCAGGCACCCACTCTACCGGGGGACGTGGTGGCTCGTCTTCCAAGCACTACGTGAGCTACCGGTTTACCACCAAGGAAGGACGCACGATTGAAGGTAGATATGATGTTCTTCCCGGCACGTGGCAGAAACTAAAAAAGGGCGATCCGGTCACCATCGAGTACCTGCCGGACTCGCCGGACACGAATCGAATCCCCGAGCAACGAGCAAGGTCCCTGACCTGGACGCTCATCGCGCTCGTGCTCTTGGTGGCGAGCGGTGTTCTCTTCATAATCACCCGGCGCCAGCGATTGGCTCAAGCAAAACAATGATCAAAGGGAGATCGCTTCGCGTCCATCTCTGGAAAGATCCTCGCTGCGGCGTATGCGCGTGACTCAGCGAACACCGGACGTACTCGTCATCGAAGAAGGCGCCGGCACGGCGATCTTCATCGGATCGATCTGCCTGGGCGTCGGCGCGATTTCCGTCATTATCGGATGGACCAACGAAAAAGGGCTGTTCGTGATCGTAGGCACCGTGTTCGCTCTCTTCGGGCTCAAGATTTTCCTGTTCAATCGGACGAGAACGCATCGATTCGAGCGCTGGCGCGGCATGCTTGCCATAGACTCGAAGGGGCTGTTGCGATCGGACCGGCGCGAGTTGCCGCTCGATCGCATCGCGGACGTCGTCATCGAAGAGATCCGCGGGCGTAGCGGCTCGAGTTATTATATCTACTACGTGACGGCGGAAGGAGAGCGCATCAAGTGGAGCGACTTCTATGACGGCTCGAAGGAGAAAACGCTCGATTGCTTTAATGCCGCCCGCGAATTCCTTGGACTCGCCTCGTCGTCTGTGGACGCCGCGCCCAAGCGCGGCTAGGTCGACTGAATTTTCCAGTCAAACTCTTTCAGCGCGCGCGAGTTGTCAAAGTTCCAAGCAGGGATACGCGCTTTTTCGTCGAAGAAGATTTGTGCGTCAGGCAAATACTTCTTCACGATACCGGCAAGCTCGCTGCCGGTGGGTGATGGGCCGGTGCCCATACGTATCTTGTCTAACCTCATCGGCGAGAGCCAGTTTTGTGTAGAGCTGAGCGATATCGCTGACGCCGACGATATTGCGTGACCTCGAAGCAGGCCAGTTGGCCGCCCCGGTTTGCCGAGGGCGGGCAGTTGAATCATGTGGCGCGAGAGGCGGGGAGAAAAAAAGGGGACGCGAACCTTTGTTGCCTAGTTTGCATCTATCGTCGTTTCGAACCCCGATTAGCCGGCGACCTTTATGACAATTTTGCCGTGCCGGTGCGAGGCGTTTTCGAGCATTTGAGTCCTTAGACGAGCCTCATTGAACCACAGCACTTCGCCGACTTCGGTCTTTAGCTCCCCCCGCGTTTGCGCTCTAACACTTAGGCCGTATTGTTATTGCGCCTGTCGTTGCTTTGGTGCGCAGTTGAGCCTGACAAAGAGTTCCGGCGCCTTTTCCTGCTTAAGTCGCTACTCATAAATGTTTCTCCTGGCGTGGCGTTTCAGTCAAGCCGCTTTGCGGAATGTCAGATTGATGCGATGGTCGCCCACTAAAGGATGATGGTCTTCCTTGATCGGCAATATGCCGTGGTAGCGCAGTCTGGCGGGTCCGCCCCAGACAACGACGTCGCCGTGTGTCAGCTTCACGCGGATTGCTTTGTCGGCTCTGTGCAAGCCGCCAAACAAAAAGATGGCGGCGATTCCGAGCGAAACCGAGACGATGGGCTGGTCAAAGTCTTGCTCGTTTTTGTCCTGATGCAGCGACACCCTTGCGCCCGCTGCATAGCGATTGATCAGGCAGGCATCGGGCACGTATCCACTGAATCCTGCCAGTGCCGCCGCGCGCGTCGCAAGTGCTAAAAACACATCCGGCATCTGCGGCCACCGCAGGCCGCTCACCGGATCGATGGGGTCGTAGCGATAACCGGTTCGATCCGTCACCCAGCCGAGCGAACCGCAGTTGGTCACCGCGACCGACATGCGAAAGCCGCCCGGCGTGATCATATGGCGGAACGGCGCGCTGGCAACTACATCGCGCGAGGCGGACAAGAGCGCCGTTTCTTCCGGCACAGCGAATTGGCGCAGCACCGTTGCGCCCGGTCCGAGCTGCTCCTGCCGCGATTCGATACCAACCAGGCTGTCGAACAGATTCATGGTCATTCGATCACTCTTACTGCGCGTCGTGAAAAATGATGCCGGCCGTATGACGATGGCCCGAACGGATGCGGCTGACGCCGTGCCGGAGATTGACCCGATACGCGCCGCGAGTTCCCTGCACAGGCCGATTATGAACCGCGAACACCACGCCGTCACCCTGGCGAAGCGGCACAACGACCGGCCGCGACTGCATACGCGGCCGCTGCTCGGTCATCACGAATTCGCCGCCGGTAAAGTCTTTGTTAGGTTCAGACAGTAGAATGGTGAGCTGGAGCGGGAACACATGCTCGCCATAGAGGTCCTGGTGCAGGCAGTTGTAATCGCCGGCCCCATACTGGAGCAGAAGGGGAGTCGGCTTGACTTGGCCGGCCTGACGGCAACGTTCGATGAAGTCTGTGTGCTTCTCCGGGTAGCAAACATCAATACCCATCGCGTTGTTCCAGCGATTGGCGATCGGGACAAAATGCGGGTAGATCGCTGTCCGAAGAGCTGCAATAAGACCGGGCAACGGATAGCTGAAATACTTGTACTCGCCACGCCCGAAACCATGCCGCGCCATCACGACATGGCTGCGGAAGATATCGTCCTTCGGGTACAGTGCGGCCAATGCCTGGCATTCGTCCGGAGAAAGAAGCTCCTCGATCACGGCGCTGCCTTGCGCGTCGAGATCCTGGGACACGCGCCCCCAATCGAATGTTTCGAGCCGCGCCGCAGCATTTTTCGACGCAGCGAAGGGCGTTGCGGTTTTTTCTGCCAATGCAGGGTTCTTTGCCATCGTTCTCCTCGTTTGGTTGCGCGAACCTTAGCGTTGCGCAGCAAGACATCCATGAAGTTGTCCGGATAGCGTCACAGTCTTTTAGCCGGGGCGGCAAATCTTGCATGGGCGCATGCCAGCTCGCTGAGCCTGTTCGGGATCGGCAAAGAAGAGGGTCCGTGCGCGATCCACCCGTGCGCGGGTCCGGCAGCCGAGTCTGCAATAAATTTTCGTTCCTCTGTGACCCCAAACTGTAGTACCGGGAAGGCTCGTCGTATCGTCGTCCACGGCAAAACCCTCGCTACGAAGCAGTTGGAGTTTGCGTGCGGCGCCACCGGCGTATCCGCCGATTCGTCCGTCCGACGAAATCACGCGATGGCATGGAACGTATATGGGCACGGGATTGTTGTGCAGCGCATTGCCAACCGCCCTTGCGCTACTTGCGGATCCCACAGCCGCGCCCAAGGCTTGGTAGCTGATCACAGCGCCGCGAGGTACCGTCTGAAGTCTATCCAGGACCTTCTTTTGAAACGCATTTCCTGCAAGGGTCAAGTCGATATTTTGTCGCAGCACATTTACTTCTCCGGTGAGGTAGCGGTTAACCTCTTGGCCAACTTCCCCGACGACCCTTTGATCCTCGACGGGATCAAACTCCAGCCGCAGTTTTGCGACCGCCGCCGCGACATTGCGCGTGTCCTCGAGATAATGATTGAGCGCAATACCGCGGGCAGTCATTGCTACCAGTAAATTGCCCAACTTTGATTTCACAACACCGACGGCCGCTTGCGGCCTTCGGATGCGCTGCAGCGCCTTATTGACCTTACCGCGAGAGCGAAGCAGCAATTCCTCGATGACTTCGTCCGTGAAATCACCGGCAATCGAACGAATAAGAGTTTCCATTTTCATAGCTTTCACCACCTTGCCTTGAGTTTTCTCATGGCCTGCGAGACATTTGCCCGCGCGCTCTCTTCGGAACAACCCATTGCATTCGCTATCGCCGTGTAATCCAGAGCGGCGAAATAGCGTAAGTGCAGCGCCTGTTGCTGTTTTGTTGGGAGATCAGAAATGAGCTCGCGCATATGGACCGCGGCGTAGCCTTCGTTCTCGTGATCGAATCGGTGATCCTTGCCAATTGTGTCCGCTGCCGGTAATTCCTCGGTATCGGAAACGACCACGCGCCCGGTTGCGGCATAAATTAGTCGCGATCGCGTACAACCACGGACGAACGCCGCTCTCGGAGTCGATTCGGGGATAGGCGCGATACGCGCGCAACCAGGTCTCCTGGAACAGGTCTGCCGCATCTTCGCGATCGCCCGACACACGCAGCAGATAGCGCATGATCTCCCGCTGGTGGCGCTGTATTATCTCTTCAAAGGGAAGCGGTAGGTGTAGTTTATGTTGCGCCATACGCCTTTTAAAACCCCGCAGACAGTGGAATGTGAAAAGTTCTCGTATTTCTTCGAGGATAGCCAGTGCTTTGTAATTCTCCCAATCCGCGTGAGCTGTGGGATCAAATCAGGCAAAAGTTTTGAAGTCGTTCTGAATTGGCTGCGACAAAAAGGAGCTATTCCCATCACCGGCTCACGCTTCGGCCGGTCCGGCGATCTTGGGGGCGAGATTAGCTTGCGGAAACCTATCGCCGAGATAGAGGCAGATCGCCGCCCCCCTCGAAGATTTTGGACTCGCCATCAACAAGGGCGGGCAGCTTGCCGGCCGGGTTGATCTTAAGGAACTCCGGTGTCTTGTGCTCGCGCTTTTCGAAATCGATCGGGACGATCTCATATTCTACGCCGCACTCATCAAGCATCCACTTGGCGATCACCGCGTGACTCTGAGGATTATAGTAAAGTTTCATCGTATCCACCTCCATTAACTCAGTGAGTTGGGTCAATAATCATTTCGCCCAAGCTTAGCAATGAATCATGTTGGGCGTCGCTTCGCTCCTGAATAACAATTTCGGTTGCCGAATGTGGCTTGCCTGTTCTTATTTCGTTTTCATCGCCGGAAGTTTCGACGGTACACCATGTAATTAGCGCACACGAAGGCGCCGAGCTTCTCGGCGGTTCGGCGCGAGGGCCAGTTGTCATCAAGAACCAGCGTGTAGCTCAAGTACTTCGCTCCCCGGCGAACCAGCTCCAAGTATGCGTAAGCAGCCATCGCGAGATTCACGCCTTGCCCTCGAGCCGACTCACGAACGCCGATGCCAAGAATATTCAGCTTCTCGGAGTCCTTCAGCACCCGGCCAGGCTTGACGATCGCCGTTGCGGTGCTCTCCGGAACTACAAATAGCATGCCTACCGGCACTCCATCATGGTAAGCGATCACGGACGTGTCGAAGACGCCGGCCGGTTTGAAAGCCTCGAAGAGGAGAGAAATCTCGTCCTCGCTCAACGGTGTAAAGCCCCAATGGGCCTTAAAAGTGTCCTTCCAAGTGCCGGTGAAGTCAGCAACGCGGCGAATATCAGGGACATCTTTGAGCGGCACGATCTCATACCCCCTGTTACGCGCGCTCTCCAGCGCGTCCTTCCACTGCTCAACCAATTCCGGCCGAACCTTGATTTTGTAGTCGACCCATCCTTTCTCTGATTCGAAGCCGGCATCCTTGAGAAGCCGGTGGTAGTAATCGGGATTTTGGCGCGCAAGGTCCGGCGGCAGCGACTCGTAATCGTCGATAACAAACGGAAATTCCAGCAAGCCGAATCCAGCTCGCGCGGCTTCAGCGCCTCGCTCCTTGAGCCATTCACAGGCGGCGTCGATGAGAAGTTGGGTGGCTTCACGCCCGTCCGGCAGCGACTCGAACATGACGATATGTCCGAGGTGCTCCTGCCAATGGCGGTTGTAGCGGTCATCGATCACCGCAACGGCTCGCGCGATAATCTGACTTCCCGTTCGGGCGAGAAACGGTCGAGTGCTTCGGCCTTGGGCGAAAGGGTTGGCACCGGTAAGAATCGGCAGGTGCAGCTCAAGCGCCGCCGGCCAGCGCGCGTCCCGATACTCGTAGACCTGATCGTAAAACTGCACGAATTCCGTGAGCGCTTGTCTGCTTTCCGCAATCTCGATCTTAATGCCCATAGATTTCTCCTAGGGTGGTTTTGTTTCGCTTCATCAATACAACGAATGAGCATTGGCTTGCAGGACACTTCTTTGTTTTTGGTCGGGATTCCGCATTCCAGGGATACGAGAACGGCTGCTCACGCTGGGTGATCTCAGAAGAAGTCAGTATCAGCTTTTTTGCATCGGCCATAATTTTGCTCCTTAGCGTCTTACGCTGCGGACTTAAGCTTTAGGCAATGGTAAGCCGTGCAGCCGGAGGAAAGACAGCTTGTCCCAATAGCCTCGCTGAAAGACGATCTTTCCTTCGATGACGTGAAAAAATCCGCAGCCCCTGAGACCGAGCGGGTCACGCCATTCGAGTATTGCCCATTCGCCATCTTCGAAGATGTTCTCAACGAGGCAAAACATGTTTGCTGTAACGAAACCATCGGCAAACATCCGCTGTATGGCCTCGCGCCCCGCGACCGGGCTTTCTGCTACTTGGTGATTGATCGCGTCGTCGCTATAGAAATCGGCAAGAGCGTCGGCGTCTGCTCGGTTAAATGCTTCTACCCAGGACTGCACTAGTTCCTTCGGCCTCATATTCATACCGCTCATGTCTGTTCAACGTCATCGCTCATGAACGTTTCTTTCGCGCCGATAGATCGGCAAAAGATCACCAAGCACGATCCATGAGAGCTGGCTCTCGGTCCAGGTATGATCCTCAGGCTTTAAAGATTCGGGCGCATCCATGCTTCCCAAAGTCACATCGATCGAGTCGGGCAGATCGAGGCGCTGGTATGTCAACCCGGTTCCGCACGTGTTGCAGAAGGTGCGAAGCACTTTGCTCGACGACGCGTAAGCGGCGGGTTGTCCCCTTGTGAAGGTGAATTTATCCGCATCAAATCCGGCCCACGTGACGAACGGGGCACCGCTTGCCCGCCGGCAGGTCTGGCAATGGCAATGCGTGATCCCATACGTCTTGCCCCACGCCCGATACCGAACGGAGCCGCAGAGGCAGCCTCCTTCCAGTGCTTCTGTTGGTTCCACGATCGCTCCCTCCTCAACTCTTCAGCCGATACCCGGTCTTGAAAATCCATCCGACCACCACCAGGCAGATTATGAAAAATCCCAAGGTCATCGCCCGGCTGATGTCCACGCTTACGTCGGACGATTCATAGAAGCTCCAGCGAAAACCGCTGATCAGATAGACCACCGGATTGAACAAGGTGACCGTGCGCCATCCCGGCGGCAGCATGTCGATCGAATAGAAGGCGCCGCCTAAAAAGGTTAGAGGCGTGACGATCAGCATGGGGATGAACTGCAGTTGCTCAAACCCTTTCGCCCAGAGTCCGATGATGAAGCCGAACAGACTAAAGGTCGTCGCCGTCAGCACCAGAAAGGCGATCATCCATCCCGGGTGCAGAATCCGGATCGGCACGAACAGGGCCGCCGTGGCCAGGATGATCAGCCCGAGAATGACCGACTTGGTTGCCGCAGCGCCAACGTAGGCGATGACGATCTCAAAAGGGGACACCGGCGCGGACAACAGCTCATAAATGGTGCCGGTGAACTTCGGGAAATAGATGCCGAACGAGGCGTTGGAGATGCTCTGGGTGAACAGCGACAGCATGATCAATCCCGGTACGATAAAGGCGCCGTAGGCGACGCCGTCCACCTCGGTCATGCGCGACCCAATCGCGGCGCCGAAGACCACGAAATAGAGCGAGGTAGTGATTACCGGCGTCACCACGCTCTGCCAGAGCGTGCGCAGCGCACGCGCCATCTCGAACTTGTAGATGGCCCAGACGCCATGGCGATTGAATGTCAATCTGTTCATCGCTCGGCTCCTTTGCGGTCGCTCACCAAACTCACGAAGATATCCTCGAGGGAACTCTGGCGAGTGTTCAGATCCTTGAACCCGATACCCAGTTCACTCAACTGCTTGAGCAAGGTCGGAATGCCCGTGCGCTCCTCGTTGATGTCGAAGGTGTATTCCAGCTCGTGCCCGCCGTTCTTCAACGCCAGTCGCCAGTCGCTCAGCTCCAAAGGGATCGCGGCCAACGACTCCTGCAAATTGAAGGTAAGCTGTTTCTTGCCGAGCTTTTTCATCAGCTCGGTTTTCTCCTCGACGACGATCAGTTCGCCCTTGCTGATCACCCCGATCCGGTCGGCCATCTCCTCGGCCTCATCGATATAGTGGGTGGTCAGGATGATGGTTACTCCGCTTTCGCGCAGGCCCCGCACTAAGGCCCACATGTCGCGGCGCAATTCAACGTCCACGCCTGCCGTCGGCTCGTCCAGGAACAGGATCTCGGGCTCGTGCGACAGAGCCTTGGCGATCAGCACGCGCCGCTTCATGCCGCCCGATAATGTCATAATCTTGTCTTTACGCTTCTCCCACAGCGAAAGGTCGCGCAGCACTTTCTCGATATGCGCCGGGTTCGGCGCGCGCCCAAATAGCCCGCGGCTGAAGCTGACGGTCGCCCACACCGTCTCGAACGTGTCGGTGGTCAGCTCCTGCGGCACCAGCCCGATCCTCGACCGGGCGGCGCGATAATCGCGCACGATGTCGTGGCCGTCTGCGAGCACCACCCCGTGGGTCGGCGTGACGATCCCGCAGACGATGCTGATCAAGGTTGTCTTGCCCGCGCCGTTGGGACCCAACAGGGCAAAGATCTCCCCCTTGCGGATCTCGAGATCGATGCTCTTCAGCGCTTGAAGGCCCGAACCATAGGTCTTGGTCAGTTTGGAGATCGAGATAATCGGCAGCATCGGCGTGTATCGCGGTTCCTTCCGTGTAGCAGGATTTGACTACTTACCTCCGTGACAACTTCTTCATGACGTGAGTCTCATAAAAGAAAAAGTCATAGACGGCGCGGTTTCTTTGAACGGTTTGCGGCAGAGAGATCTGCCGGCCTTATGGGGAAATAACGGCTTTAATGATTACGAGTGATGCCGAGCTTGCGCATGCGCGACTGGAGTGTTGTTCGTTTCATGCCGAGTCGAGCGGCAGCGCCCGCCGCCCCGCCGATCACCCAAGCGGTTTCCTTAAGAGCGCGCACGATGTGCTCTCGTTCCGCATGTTCCATGGTCGCAAAGCCGTTGTTTACGGCCATGACGACGGATTGTGTTCGTTGTCTTAGCTCGGTCAGCGGCAGTTGAAGCTCCATGCCGCGAGAGAGTATCACCGCGCGCTCGATGAAATTTTCAAGCTCGCGCACGTTGCCGGGCCAGGGATATTCGGTCAAAGCCGTCATCGCTTTGACTGGAATGGTGTCGATCGGCTTCTTCATGCGCCGCGCATATTTTTGCGCGAAGTAGCGCACTAGAAGGGGAATATCTTCTCGCCGCTGGCGCAAAGGCGGAATCGTCAAAGGGAAAACGTTAAGTCGATAATAAAGGTCCGAGCGAAATTCACCGGACGCGACTCTTTGCGCCAGATCCACGTTGGTAGCGGCCACCAGGCGCACGTCCACGCGAGTCGTTCGCACGCTTCCCAGCCGCTCGAATTCCTGCTCCTGGAGAACGCGCAAAAGCTTAGGCTGGAGTTCAACCGGTATATCGCCCACCTCGTCAAGAAAAAGGGTTCCCCGGTGCGCCAGCTCGAAGCGACCGATGCGTTGAGCGATGGCGCCGGTAAACGCGCCTCTTTCATGGCCGAACAGCTCGCTTTCGAGCAATCCGGTCGGGATGGCGGCGCAATTGACCTTTACCAGAGTGCGTTCGCGGCGCGCGCTGAGGTTGTGAATGGCGCGGGCGATCAATACCTTGCCGGTGCCGGTTTCCCCCAAAACAAGAATCGATGAGTC
>JBBDNJ010000253.1:0-13903 GCA_040877705.1 Binatia bacterium
AACGATTCTCTCTCTTTTGTCAGTGCCTTGCTTGATAACCCGTACGGCTCTTATTAGCGCCCCTGCCAACGGAGTCGGGAAAGAGGATGACAGTATTGAAGATCTACACGCAATTCTTAGGTATTTTATAAGCGTTGCCTTACCACACAAGTAGCCCCCCATACATCCAAAAGCTTTATCAAAACTGCCCATCAATATATCAATCTCCCCGGCACACCCCAGGTGCTCTGGAGTCCCGCCTCCCCTACTACCCAAAACTCCAATTCCATGTGCATCATCGATCATTAGTTTAGATCCGGTTTCTCGTGCGAGCGATACGTACGCTGGCAGATCAATAATCTCCCCCTCAAGGCTAAAAACGCCCTCTGTCACTATTAACTTATTTGGCAAGTCATACTCGGTAATTTTTCTTCTAAGATCTGCGATGTCATTGTGTTTAAAGATCACCCGAGTCGCCTTACTTAAACGTATCCCATCAACGATTGAGCCATGATTTTTTTCATCGCTGAAGATCACACTGTCGCTCGATTTGTAAGGAAGGTTGAAGAATAAAGGATCCATAAGGGCTTGAAACACGGATATATTCGCCATGTAGCCAGTGGGGAAAATCATGCAATCTTCTGAGTCAGTCAAACTGGCAATCTCTTTCTCTAATGTTTCTACGATGTCTACATTGCCACTAATCACCCTAGACCCACCTGGACCAACTCCGTACCGATCTATCGCATCTTTCGCAGCATCCTTTACCTCTTGATTCTGAGTTATCCCAAGGTAGTTATTAGAACAAAACATTAAGTACTTCTTGCCACTTATTTCAACCTCGGGTTCGTTGACATAACCAGTTATTGTATGAAAGTCAGGATACAGCTTCTCCTCATCTAAAAACTGTAGAGTATTCTTTATGCCAGCTAAATTATCTGAGCTCACACCAGAGTTAATCCTCTTTGCTTCGGCCTTTGTTTTTAAAAACGAGAAAAGCATATCTCCAATCTACCACCTGTAAGAAGATTTTAGAATTAATCCGTGTTTAATAAAAAGACACCCGTACATAAATACGGGTGTCGGGTAGAGTTCGGCCATTTTTAGGAACCAACCTTCAGCTTGCCGAAGTAGTGAGTCCCCCGCACGAACTGCTTGACTGCTTCAAGCAGCCCGTAGAGAGCGGTGATATCACCTTCGTAGCCGGTGGCGTTGCCCCCAAGACGATACTTGGGGTTAATATCGCCCCATATCAAGGAGATGTCTCCTTCCAGGAGGGACACGTTGCCAGTTACGCGGATTTCTCCGCATATCTTGGTTACGTCTCCGGATATCAGCGACAC
This sequence comes from Binatia bacterium, assembly GCA_040877705.1. GTDB lineage: Bacteria > Desulfobacterota > Binatia > UBA9968 > UBA9968 > WHTF01. The sequence continues at coordinate 1,323 of JBBDNJ010000253.1, forward strand.
ATCACCAGACAACCCGGTGACATCGCCATAGATATTCGAGCAATCTCCGCGGATGCAGCTACAGTCGCCAACGATGGGATTAATGTTGCCACGAAGGCCGTTGAATGTTCCCCAAATTGCAATATGGCCGCGGAGGTTAGCCAGATCTCCCCGGAGATGACTGACATCACCACCCAGCCCGTTGGCATCGCCCCACACCTTAGATTTATCACCAGTTAGATTTTGATGGTTTCTTAGGTCGGGGTGGACGGGTTGGGAGCGAACAATCGGTGTCCCACCGATATGCCTGATTTGCTTTTGGAGCATCTCAACAGTCGGCGAAGGCCGCTTGTTGACGGTGGTAAAGTAAGTGCGGAACCAATCCAGTAGTTCTTTGTGAAGCCATTGGAGAGATTGCATAGCATGGGGCGGCGTAATCCCCTGGCTACCCACCCAATACTTGCCGCCTTCGAAGCGTCCAGCCAGGGTCTTGGGGATAGCCGGATCGGTGGCCACACCAGTGCGGGGGTGTGCCCCCATCAGCGCTTCGAATAGAAGCGTCGCGAAGGCGTACCAGTCGGTCTCCCGGCTGAAGAGCGGGTCGGGCGAGACGTAACCAGTCTCAATATACTGCAAGATTACTGGGTCAGTGTACCGATCCATCTTAACCGTGCAGTGGAAGCCCTGGATTTGGACGCTGTCGAAGTCGATGAAGCTGGCTTGGTGGGCCAACATCATTGACCTTAACCTCCTCGAGTAATGCATCCAAGCGTCATAGCCATCAGCACCAATGTCAAAGGAGTCGGCTGGGTGGGCGCAGATGATGTTGTTGGGGTTGAGATCCCCGATAATCACCTTCTGGGCGTGAAGGGCGTTAAGCGTTTCCAGAATATCGATGAACACCTCTAGTAAGTAGAGCGATCCGTCTTTAGTCTGGTTAATAGGGGCTTCGAGCAAATCATTCAGAAGTTGTCCCTCTTTGCGCTCCATTGTGTAGCCATCTGTCCGTCCGTTCTGGTTTCGTAGTAGCGCCAGCGGAGCGGCGACATTAGCCGGGTAGTGATGACGAGTACGCTGCAGGAGATGCAGCTTCTCTCGGCGCTGATCGTCAATTCTGTCAGGAAAGTAAACTTTCCCGACGTGGGGGTCGACATCATGGATAGTTCCCTCGCCACCACGGGCAAAAGAATTTTCCTCGCTAAACTGCGTTGGTCTGCCCTCACAGTAAAGCGTGATAGGTAGATGAGATTGGGTGGATTGGGAAGTATTCATTGTTTTCACCTATATGTTAATTTGCGAAACGTTGACGGCATTATAGCCTTAACAGATATAGAAATCAAGATTAAAAGGTAAGAAAAACAGCCACCAGTTTAACTGGTGGCTGGAAGGGGTTATCGGGTCAATCAGCCTGACCCGTTGTCTTGCTGCTAATAAGCGTGAACATTGCTCGGATTTCTTTAGCATCCACTCCGCCGATCATGACACGCTTGTCGTCGATTCCCAGATTCCGGGCAATCAAGCGGTGCCCCGCTTCGTCCATAGCCTTATCGGTGATACCGCAGTAAACAATAATGGCGCCTTGATTGGGGTCTGCCTTATTCTTTTCTACTAGATCAACAATCAACGGACGGAGATCGGCGGCGCTTGGAAAGACCTTCGATCGGTTGTCTTGTCCATCAGTGATGACAGCAACAACCGTTCGAGTCTCGATGATGCCCAAGTTTTCCTTAGTTTCCATAACCATTAGCACACAGGCTGCCAGCAGAGAACTTAGGTTGTCGTACAGCGCCGTACCGTTGCCGTTAACCGGGGTGTAAATCTGGCCGTCTAGTCGGGGGATTGGGATTGGTGGGTTGACGAAAGGGAGAAAGTCATTGATCGTCCTTCTGCCCTCATCGAAGAACCACTGGCCGATCATCAAGCCGCTTTTGTCTGCTCGATTTGTTTTCTCGAACGCGTCGAGCATGGCGTTCTGGCCGGTGATAACACCCTGTATCTTTGACGGCACGTTCATTGAGGGTGTGTAGTCAATCAGCATGCCCAGGAATATCCGCCTTGAAGTACCTATCGCCGTAGCGGGATCGCCTTTCATCTGTTGAGCGGCTGGCATCGCCTTCGCCACGATGGCCATGCTTTCGTCGGAGAGATTCTCCGAATCTTTAATTGCTTTGAGGAGGTCGTTTTTCATCTTTAGTTTCCTAACTGTTGAGTTGCGCAGAAGTAAGTTCTGATGGGCGTATTTTAGCAATAGTAAACTGGAAAAACAAGGGTTTGTAGGTATAAAATAATGGCCGGCTCTTTCGAGCCGGCCAAAGTTAGAAGTCGGTCATGACATCGCCTTGCGTAAAAACTCGGCGATGTCTTGAAGCATCAGCTTTGAAGCCGGAACTTCAAGGTGCGCCCGACTACCGTTTAGAATAAAACGGACAATCTTCTCGTCTGGACGAATCACTTTATGCCAAAGTTCAGGCTCGGCCTCTTGAATAAGGTTAATGAGCTTGTCCCAAGTCCTTTCTTCCAGAGCGTTACTTCTGAAAAGAGCGCTTGTCATATACAAGGGGTCGTGAATAAGCACTAATCCAGCTGTCCTTTTTCGGTTGAGCTTATACAGCCGAGGCCGTTGTGTAAGCTTGCTGGTTCGTGACATAACCAGCCACTCCAGGACACATCCTTCGACAGTCATCCTTTCTGAACAACGATCGTCATCCAGCCAGTCCAGGAAATCCTGTTGGGTCTGGACGAGGGTCTCGAAGAAGGTGTGAACTATATAGTCAGCTATCTCCCTCGGCCAATGTTTGTCTACGGCTGCCGCAACATTCCGTAAGGAAGTCAGCGCCGGGTTAGAGCCGCTTTTGTAGATGTCTTTGGCAATGTCACTGACTGCCTCGTCACTACCGAACACCCACCCGGCTTTGGCCACGTAGCGCCCCCAACTTTCGGAGAGAGCATCCAGAGTCGGCTGCTGCGAAGTGAATTCACTGGCCGCAGTAGCAAGAGCTGCTAGCGAGGCCAAACAGACACTCTCTTTGTGGCCAGCGAGCACCAACCCATATCGCTGGGCCGGATCGTAGGTGTTGACCCAGTGAAGACCCTTGATGAGGGCACTCAAGCCAAGCCGACCTCCGGCTTTGTCGCCTTTTGAGTCGATATAGTTGATCTCATCAATTAGCGGCATGATGCGGTCAATTGAAGGGGTGTGTTTTGTGATGAGCTGCTCCACCAGCATATGCGAAACGGAAGCCGCCAGCCTTTGTCCGGAGGCAGTATGCTCATCGAATACCACGACATTGGGCTCCGCCTCTTTCTCGCCGCCGATTCCGATGAGAACGGCATTGAGGATTTGAGGATGAAGGTCGTAGCTCAACTCTTTATCTCTCTGCGAGAGCTCAATAATGAACTCTGGCTGCGAGTGGTTGATGTGCATAGCTCGGAAAAGCAAATCGGCCCACGCCTCATCCAAATGGTAGTGGCGGTGGGTAACTAACTTGGGGAGCGGCAAGTTGTTGGATCGTAGTCCGATAGTTTTGCGGACTATTTCAACGCTTTCGTTGATTAGCGACTGATGAAGCTCTGCCAAAGAATGACAGTCTTCAGGTTTGGCGGGAAAACTCGCCTTGGGGGTTGCTTGTTGAAGCACTTCATTTTCACCTAATGTTAAAGTCCAAACAGCTGATGCTGTCTAGCTGGGCGCATACTAGCTTAGTTTCGCAGAATAGTCAAGGTATGTTGTGTCTTTTTATCGAGCATCAAAGCCAAGATTATTACATGCCTAGCCGCTGCTTTAACCTATTTACCACCGTTCCCTCTCCGCTTTGGAGAGAAACTAGTGCGAGAGCGACTTTCAGCCTTTCGATGAATTCTGGATCGTTCTTTTGTTTATCACTAAGATTGGTCCTCTTAATGTATTTTTCTTCTGCTTTGCTTTCCTCGCTCGACAGAGAATTAGCCGTCCTATTCTCTAAGTACTCAGCCTGGCGTATGTTGCCAGCCGCACGAGCCTCCTTAGCTTCTATTAGAACTTTTCTTAATTGCCGCTCCCTATCTGTATAGCCCCAAAGATCGGTTAAAATGGACATATCGATGTTATTTATGTCTACGGTTGATTTATAGTTTATCGACAGTTCTCCTTTGGACAAGCTCAATAAAATATAACTTTTGTCATCTCCCTTACTACTAAACTCCTCTGATCCTGGGTCTACGGTCAACTTCCGTACTATCGCTTTAAACCCTTCGACATCAAATGCTAGGTTGGTTTTGTCGGTATGGCTAGAAAGTAGCCATTCTATTAATGTTTCATTAAGCGCTTCATGAACGCCGTCTGAACAAAGAAATAGTGTGTCATTCTCCGATAAAGGAACAGTAAATATATCTGGGCTTTCAGGCCTACTACCCCCCAGATTCTTCGTCATATAACGAGCAATATTTGGATCGTGAAATTTTCTTAATTCGTCCGGAAGATCTTCTTGACGATTCGCTCTTGCGAGCATAGTTTGGGCTTTTCGGGCCTCTTCATCGCTGCGCAGCGATCCGGCGGGTATTACTCTTCCACCCACTTCTTCAAAATCAGTATACCTAAACACTCCGTCATCCAACGTAATACTTTCCAACTTACCTTGATCTGCTCGGAAAATATATACCCGGCTGTCGCCGATATTGCCAATAACCGCTTTGGTTTCACTACTGCCTGGCTCTTGCCAGAGGCGTACGACTGAAGCAGTAGTTTTACTCCCGTTAGCCTCCTGTCTGATTGTCTCGTTTGCCTGTTCGAATGCTTCCTTAACTTTTCCAACCACTTGTCCAACGGACAGGTTGGGATCGAGATCGGCCAGGACTTTCTCTATGGCCGTGGCAGCAACACTAGCAGCCGGAGCGCCGTCACTACCAAGTCCATCAAAGACTCCATAAAGCCCTTTGTCTCGTCGGAATAGAATATTATCAGCTCCGGCGTGGTCGTTAATCAACTCCGAAGTTGCCCCCGTTACCCCATAGGGATACTTTTTTTCTTGCACTTCCTTGGCTGCCTCCGGGGCTGCCGGATCTGCTGGGGGTGTCGGCGCTACTGGCTGTGGCTCCGGAGCTGCCGTAAATTCATCGTCGTCCCCGTGAAGCAATTTCCACCAAATTTCCCGCTCAAAGAATATCGCCAGAGCATCAAGCTGATCGTTTGTCATACCGAATCTTTCCCCAAGTTTCCCATTAAGAAATTGTTCAATTGCCATGGCATCACGCCCTAAAAACAGACCGGGCTTGTTATAGTCTGGCTGGTGGGTAAGCGGATCTTCGGCGGGTCGTGTCAATAATTCTCTAAACCATTCCCGGATTTGGGCTATCTCTTGTTTCTGCTCGTCCGTTTGGTCAGTATCCGGTACGGCCGAAAGCTCATGAAGGCGCGCAACCTTGGGAACGATTGCGTCATAATCTAGATCTTTTGGTCGTTCTGGCGACAGTTTATGAGCGTCTTTCTTCGTGGGCTTCTCCTTATCCGGCTTCCCGGTTGTTGCCTCATACTCCGCCAACTTGAGAAGCGCGCCGTCATCAAGTCGAATTTCGCTCTTCTTTAGTTTCTGGTGCTCTTGCCAAGAAAAACCCGCTTCCGTTCCCGCAGAAGCAGCACCCATGCCCGCTAAAGTCAGCATTGTTTGGTAGGTTATTTTTTTGCCCAATGCCGCTTGGACGGATGAAAAGTCGATCTCGCTTAAGTGAAAGAGCTCCGACTTACCAGTTTCTTCAGTAATCGCCTTCAAGAATTGTAGGTCCGGAGCGCGAACGATGCCCTGCTCCGGCCCTCCCTGGCTGACGACATGGAACCACTCTCGCCAGTGGTCGCTGCCTAATCTTTCCTGGGCGGAGATAATATCTTTCTTCTCAATCATAAAACGCCAGACGCCATCATTGGTTTGATGGACTTCGTGGCCAAGGCTTGGATCGAGGGCTAGGTGAGCAACACCATTCTCATGGACAATTCTGACCCCCTCGCTCTTAGCCTCGTGAAGCGCTTGAACCATGTCAGCGCTACGCGTCAAAGCCGATCCCACCAACGAACCGCCAACAGCACCAATTAAGCCGAGCGCGGACTTAACTTTACTGGCTCGTTTTTCCAACTTCTGGTAGTTAACAACGCTGTCGAGCTTCTCTTTTCGTAGCACATCCACTAATAAATTATTGATTGCTTGGGCTCTCTTGTTCGGATCGTCCTGTGTATTCTCTAGGATCTTTTTCGCCTCGGTTTGCATCAGCCGGACTTCGCTAAGCAAATCAGTTGCTACCTTATCGTTAAAGCCGTCTTTGGCCAGCTGGCGATGGCGAATCGCTTCACCAACCAAACGACCGCCGGCACCAAGAGCCAATCCACCGGCGAGGCCGGCCAGTGATATCGGGCCACCCAACAAGCTGATTACTCCTAGGGTGGCGGCGCTGATCGCTCCAGAAGTGGTGAGCTTCTTAATATGTTCTTTTATCCAGGGGTTCTTGTGCTGCTTATCAAGCGCTACTTTCAACCCCTCTACATCTATATTCTTAACATTTAGTTTGCCTAAAAACTCCTGAAAATTCTTAAAGCCATTGCGCTGTAATAACATTTCGGCAATTGCCGATCGTTCCGCTCGCTCATCAATATCATGCAAAAGCAGTAAACGCTCTTGCAATGATAGTTCTTCACCGGATCGCAGCTTTTCAGTGATAGCTCCAGTAGAATCGGCCAACAAGCGAGAGATCTTTTCGTTGAGCTCCGCTTCTTTCTGTTCATCCTGACTCTGGCCAGTTAGAGCGTTTCGTTCTTCTCGTAATGACTGGACCTCGGCAATTAAATCTCGAGGCTCGCTAGCTTCTTCTTGACTGGCCGTTTCGGTTTCTGCGGCGTGGGCGGCATCTTGCTCGGCAGCTTGCTCGGCCGATTGATCGTTAGACCGCTCCGGCATGATTACTGCTTTTCGGCCAAGTTGAGAAGTTGGGCAACTTCAATTCGGTAGCGGGTGGCTTCTTCGCTGACAATTTGAGGCAGATCAACCCCTTTTTCAACTAAAAAGTCCACTATTTTCTGTGCGTCGCCAGAGTCGGCAAGCTGCTGGAACGCATTCGTATCTTCCTCTGACAACATCGAAGCTACCCGCAGTGCCACCCTGGCGTCAACGGTTTTTGTCATTGTGGCAACCAAGGCTTCCTTTTCTTCGTCGCTGGCCTTCTCGACACCAAGAAGCTCAAAAAGGTCTTTTTTTAGAATGTCGTCGACGGTTGGGATTATTGTCATACTCTCTCCTGTATCTAGGATAACACGGACCAAGGTGTTTACAACGGCAAAAAATTGCCCCGCCTTGTAAGGCGGGGCTTGATTATCAACGCTGCCTGGCTAGGCCACGTTTGTTGATCTGCATAACGGTTTCTTCCCAGTCGGGCGGAAGAAGTCGTCTCGGAGAGCAATGCTCGAAGGCTAACAGAGTCTGTTCGTCAACAACTTCCTGGCTGACGCTGGGACTCATGCCGCCCACCGCCTCCGCCAGATCTGCGGAGGTAACAGACCTCCGACCGGCGTTGAAAGCCAATCGATGAGCCTCCCTAACGGCCACTTCTATATCGGCCCCGGAGAAGTTACTCGCTGACTCCGCAATGGGTCGAAAGTCGGCAACATCAGTGCTGACCCCTTGCCTTCGCAGCATCACCGCAAATAGCGCTTGACGCTCCTGAACCCCGGGCATAACGACCGGTATCTTGGTGTCAAAGCGACCACTCCTTAGGACCGCGTCATCCATCAAGTCCGGCCGGTTGGTACAAGCGACGGTCAGGACCTGACCACGTATAGCTGGGTTGGACTGGAACTGCATGAGCATTGCTCGCAACCGAGCATCAACCGGGTGGTCGTTATCTGCACCACGCGCAGAGCCTTCTTGGTCTGCTTCGTCCATAATGAGCACAACGGGTGCGAGACTCATTAAGACGTTCAGTGCCGCGTCTAAACGACCCTCACTTTCACCGACCCATTTAGACCGGATGCTTTTAAGCTTGATGCAGTTGAAGTCGCCTTCTTTCGCCAGAGCGCTGGCGATTGTTGTTTTTCCTGTGCCCGGAGGGCCAAGTAGAACGACCCCGGCCGGAACCAACTGTACCTCGCCCTGTCGCATTGCCTGAAGCACTTCCGAGAAGTAGGCAATGATATGATCGACGCCGGCCATATCAGCAAAGCCGATAGACGGTTCGATAATATCTAACAGATCCCCGTAGTCGCGGCTAAGAATCTTTTGCTTTGCCTCTCGAGCCACTTCCAGAGTAATCTGGCTGCCGCTAGCATTATTCTGGTTGAATACATTCAGAATTTGCCTCAACGACAGCCCTTGAGTAGCGCGGGAGAAGCCGTGGACATCAAACCCTGCCGGCACGTCGTAGACCACCCAACCCGCCTCCCTTTGGGGAGCACCCGAATGGTCAGGTCGCGCTACAGAAGGCGCGAACGAAGCAACCGCATCCCAATTAGTCCGTTGGTCCAGCAGGATTGCTGGAGTTTTCGGATCTACGTGTTGCGTGGTTTGCTTCGTTATCTTTCGAAGAAAGTTCCGCCGCTCTCTGGCGTGCGGAAGCGGGATACGGGTCTGGCAAACACCTGTGGCTTGCAACAGTGATGGACTTACCTCGTGAGAAGATTGGGCTAGCAGCACGATGATACTTCGTGCCTCGGCAATTACTCTGTCCTTCGCCCAGTTCTCCAGCTTAGCCGTATTGACACGGTCAAACTGGTTTCCGGGGGTATAGGGAGCTATTTTTTCCAATCCGTCAACAATCACCAGTGCAGATCCGGCTGGAGCCTCCTTCAAGAAAACTCCCAGCAAATCAAGACACTCGGTTGGATCGGTTGGGAGCTTGTCAGCGTTTCTTGCCCGGCGAGCCCGAGCGATGGGATCGTCTTCGTTGGTAACACCGAAGCCGGTTAGCTGGCGAAAACGCGACTCCACGTCTTCTGAACCAAACACCAAGCCGCTGCCAATGTTGTAGCTGACTACAGCATCGCAGGTGGGGAATAGTTCGCGCAGCAACTCTTGTAAAGAATAATACTGCTTAGATGAGTGCGGCGACGGGTGGACGAAATAATCGTCGACGTTGCCATGGAGAACGAATTGGTGGGCGGTACCTGCTTCATAAGATTGAGTGATCTCCGGAAGCCAGCCCAGTATCTTTTGTACTTCTTTCATTGTTACGTAACACTCCTCCCGTTTTCGGGCGGCAATACTCCAAGCGCTTGGAGCAGAAAGCTTTCTTTACCAGGGTGGAAGAACCCGGTTGAGGTCAGCTTATTGGGACTAATCGTAACTTCCGCTTCTACCGCCTCAAAATCTTGTGGGCGGTAGCGATCGGTTAGATAGTGAATCGTTTGGTTTGCCGAGCCCCGAAAGGGGGTGTCTGACGCAAGCCTTCTCATGAACGGACCGTCAATCAGAACGTCCAGCTGCTGAAGAAGCGCGGCTGCTCCGCTTGGAGCCCGGTTTTCATTCTCCAGAAAGTTCCGTCGGTAGCCAGAATAGCTAATTACGGAGAGACCCGCTCCCTTGCAACGCTTTGCTAGCTCGGCCAGCGGCTTAGCCTGCTGGAACGGCTCACCGCCAGAAAAAGTTATCCCTTCAATCTCCATTAAGAAGACTGCTGAGGACAGCTCGTCAACGGTGACCATGCGACGCTTCTCATGATTGAGAAACGCAGCATTAATACATCCAGGGCAGTTGATTGTACAGCCCTGAACCCATATGACCGCTCTATGACCGGGTCCATTTGCCCGAAAGGAGAGCTCGATATTAGCGAGATTGATTTGCATTTAGTGTCCTGTGAGCCCTATTGGAGCTCTCGCTGCGAAGTGTTTTTAACGCCTTCGTTGTCGACAGAAGTCTTTGGCCGGGAGAGCGTTTTGTCTGGCTTGATACCAAGATGCCCCAACAAGTGATCCAGTTTTGCGTCTTCTTTTTCACAGGCTTTGCCCTGAAAACAGTCGAACTCAATCACCGCATCACCTTGCTTGTCAATTACTACCGGGATTGATTCGCCGGTCTGTTTCTTTGCGTTTATGACAACTTCGCCATTGTCCGTGGAACGCACGCTGCATTCATAGCCGTTAATCGTCAATGCCGCTTCATAGGCTCGGCCAATATAAGCTCGTTCGAACTCCCCACGGAGACGGGCGGCTTCTTGGCGCTGGAGCTCGGTATCAGCATTAAAGCTGCACTCGATCTTTCCGCGGACATCTACGGCGATTTTTAGGCCGCTGGGCAGTACGGGTGATGTGACAGTATAGGTCGTAGTACCGCCAGAAGAGACGGTAGCGAGCTGGCCGAAACTCGTTGTATCGGCAAGAGAGTCGAGTGCTTGTCGAGCTAGTGTCTGTATCAGCTTGGCAAAGTCGACACTTTCAACCACGTCGCTGAATCCATGGCTTAGCTCGTTAAGCCTTTGAAGTTGTTGCCGGTCAATGCGTGGCGGCACTATCGTAGGTTTCGTTTGGACTACCTTACTCATTATTTTCCTCGTAGTTGTTCAAAATGTTAATGAACAGATTGCCCGCATTCTAGAGAAAGACTTTTGTTATGTCAACGGATTTAGCGATTAATTTTGCGAGGTGGTTATGCCCTGACAACGTAAGTGGTCTTATACATTGCCCCAAACTCAGTATTCATGGTGATAATATAGGTCGGCGATTTTTTGCATAATCACCTTGGTGGCGGCGTAAGTATTTTCATCAGAGAAATCCGGGTACTCCAAATTATTCAAATAGAATGGTTCGCCAATCCTTATGACGATCCGTGGCCGGGTAAAAACAAACTTCAACGGACTTAAGCCATGCGGCGTATGCAAGGACATCGGCAATATTGCCGCCCGGGTTGTCAGAGCCAAAATCGCCGCGCCGCGGCGGCCCTCGCCGAGCTTGGGTCGCTCAGCAACAATATGCCCTTCCGGAAACATTATGACGTTCCCGCCTTTTTCTAAGATTTTTGTTGGCGTCAGCAGCGATTTGCCAATTCCTTGCTTCTTATGGGCTCGGAACGCTCCTAGTAACCAAATGATTATTCCTAGCCCCGGGATATGAAATAGTTGGTTTTTCGCCATATAACGCAGGGGAAATAAATCCGGCCGCTGCAGCATCGCCACACCGATTAGTTGCGGATCCAGATGTGACTCATGATTAGTCGCCACCACGAACGGAGGGGCCAGCTCTATCAGATTCTTTCTCCCCTCTATTTCCAGTCGGGTAAACACTTTCAGCAACAACCAAGATAACACCGTCGCAACATACTGCGCGACGGTCACAAGAATAACCATCAAAGTTAATTTAACCACGCATTTGAAAAAAGAAAACCAACCAGCCAGCTGGTTGGTACGTTAAAAAACACCTCAAACCCGTTGATTATTCTCCGGGAAATATTTATACTTCCCAATCATAAGGAGGATTTTCCTCCCGGACCTTTACAGGTGATAGTCATGACAAGAGAAGACAAGAAGATCCCAATCGCAATAATCGGCGTAGGCAACTGCGCTAGCTCTTTCCTTCAAGGCCTCGAATACTACAAGGACGTAAACGAATCATCCCCCCCGGTACCAGGTCTTATGCACAACAACTTTGGCGGGTACCTCATCAATGACATTCGAGTAGTTACCGCGTTTGAAGTCAACGACAACAAAATCGGGAAGGATATCGCTGAAGCTATTTGGGTACCCCCCACAAACGCTCGAAGATTTTCCGACACACCCGTACTTGGTGCAGCCGTAAGCCCTGGATTCATAGGAGATGGCATAGCACCACACATGCACGACTACTTCCCTCTTAAAGAGGAGCCAGACCGCGTAGTCGAACGGCTGAAAGAGAGTGGGGCAGAAATCTGCATCTCTTTCTTGCCAGTCGGCTCCAAAGAAGCAACTAGGTTCTACGCACAAGCGTGCCTTGACGCAAGAGTTGCGTTTATAAACGGAGTGCCAGAGTTTATTGCTTCGGATCCGGATTGGGTGAAGAAGTTTGAGCAAGCTGGTGTCCCTTGTGCTGGTGATGATATCCAAAGCCAGGTTGGAGCGACCATATTGCACCGGACGCTTGTTTCACTGATTCGTGAGCGTGGCCAAATCATTGATAACTCCTACCAGTTAGACATAGGGGGGAACATGGACTTTGACAATCTCACAGATCGCCAACGCCTCTCATCAAAAAAAGTGTCAAAAACTGATCCAATCATTTTTGAAGCTGGTACAGAGGATGTTAAGGTGGTCCCGGCTGACTACATACCCTTCCTTGGCGACAACAAAATCGCCTACATCAACGTGAAAGGCAGGCAATTCGGCGATTTTCCTTTTGAGATTGAGCTGAAAATGTCAGTCGAAGACTCGCCAAACAACGCTGGTGTGATGGTTGATGCAGTTCGTGCGATGAAGCTCTCGCTGGACAGGGGCCTATCTGGCTATCAGGAATGGAGTGCCTACTTCTTCAAGCACCCTCTTCATCTCATCCCACTGGGAGTGGCTCGACAGAAGGTCGAGGACTTCATATCTGGAGGATAGAGCCAAGACCAACAGGGCAACCACTCAACGTGGTTGCCCTTATTATTTACTATTTTCGACGATCAAACTCAGGCTATACTCAACCG
>JBBDNJ010000254.1:0-13697 GCA_040877705.1 Binatia bacterium
CCGGCGGGATCCTGCGCGCTCGCCGATTCACGGGGGCCGAAGAAAATCGGGGCCGCATCTGATGACGGAGTATCACTCCACCGCAAGACGCGGCCCGATTTTGGCACGGCAGCCGCGGTTATTCACCGGACCGCCGCAGGCACAACTTACATACCAACGAATTTTTTAAACGTATCCTGCCACTGCGCCGGTTTCATAAGTTCATCTTTAACCTTTTCCGCTTCTAACGCAGGGACCCGGGCGTCGGCGAATTCTTGCCCGAACACCTTTTCCCAGTCTTTAACAAAGGCCGGATCGTTGGACATGCTCTCGATGCCCTCTCGCAGCGCATTCACGATGTTGCCCGGCGTGCCCGGCGGCAAGACCAAGGTGCGAGTCAGGGTGCTATGGACGTCGTTATAGACCTTTCTAAACGCCTCCCAGAGCGGCCCCGAAGGATCTTTGCCGTGGACTGCCCGGTACGCCTCTTGGAATGTCGGTGTATTTTCATTCACCGTCTTCGCTCGGACAATTTTGCCATCTTCCGTGACCTGTCCGGATTGCCACATTTGCACGACCATGCCTTTTTTATACATCTCGACAAACGCGCCTTGGCCGAGGAAGTGGGGGTCGCTGGCCTCGAAAAAGCTTGCTTCGCCGCGCTCCACGGCACCGCGAATGACGGCTGTGCCGGCGTAAGCGCAAACCCTTTTGAAGTTTTTAATTCCCAGTAGCGTCAAGGCCATGGTGCCCGTAACGCAGGACGAGTCCGTCTTCGAGCGACCCGCGACGGCGATTTTCGAGGGATCGATGGTGGTCAGATCCTTCGCGGTTTTGGCCTTGAGAAAATCGCGGACGATACCGACTCGGACCGAGCGTACGGCCCAGACGATGGGCATATCGCGTACGTCGTATTCAACACCGGCCCCGAGAATATTCTCTTGTAGCTGTGAACTACCGAATATCGCCGCAGTGGTGCCATCGGGTTTACTCCGGTTGTAGATGTAAGCACCCATGATCTTGCCGCCGGCGCCGGGCATATTCTGCACGATGATCGACGGCTTACCGCGAAAATACTTGGGCAGGTGGCGGGCAATGACTCGGGCCTCGAGATCATGACCGCCCGCGGGCGGAAAACCTATTAAGATTTTGATCCTCTTTGCATTGAATCCCGAAGCTGCTTGCGCCCCATCGGGCAGCGAAATAACAACCAGGCCAAGAGCGACGATCAGCGCTAAGTATTTTATCGATCGTTTGACGAATTTCATACATCGCATCACGTTTTCCTCCTTTGGTTGGAAAGGTGGTTCCGCGGCGAAAACCGCGGCGCGTAGTTATTTCTTCTTCGTTTCAACTTTCTCCAAGATAAAAGGAGCCTTTGCCAAGACTTCACCGTCCGTGTTTAAGACTTCCAGCGTGTACTTGGTGGGCTCCAGGAGTTTGCCGCGGATCTCATTATCCAGGGTCCATACCGTGCTGAACGCGCCGTGCCCGTTGGTCTTTGGTTTAGGTTTAACCATCGCGCTGATATCCGAAGGAACTCCGCCAATCGGCACTTGTAATTCAATTTCCTGATTGGGCGCGAACCCGGTACCTGAAATGGTGACTTTAACTTTGCGCTGGTAAGGTACGGGCGAAGGCGAGATCATAACCTTGGCGTTACCCATCGCGTTCGTCGAGCCCGAGGCTTTCATTGCGCTCTTATCCGCCTGACTGCAGCCGAAGGTTGTCGAGAGCAATATCCCTCCAAGCGCAAGCGCTGTTTTGGTTGAAATACTTTTTAATAATTTCACGTGGATCCTCCTTCCTGATAATAAAATTCTATTCTTGTTAGGAGCCGTCTCTGAGGAAGCGTTACGAAAACGCGGCCCACGACCAATCATAAATACCCTCCACCCGCCTTAAAATTGCTTCTTCCATATAGGGCAAAACCGACTCAGGCCAGGGAACGTTGAGCACCAGATGAAACACGACGATAAGCAGCAACGCCATGGCCGCGCTGGTCTTCAACGATAACCCAAGCTTTTCACCCGCCTGCAATTTGAGATACAGAAATACGAACAGCGGCACGGCGACGACGAACCCAAAAAGAAAAATCGCGCCAAACACTCCGAAGATCCAAAGAAACGTAGTGACGGCGCGGCGGATCACGATGGACGTCGGCACACTGCGATCCACGGGCAGATCCATCATGCCGCGGGTATCCTCTTCGCCGCTCTTTTTGCGGCCGAAAAAATCGCCCATCGACTGACCGAGACACAAGACGATGGCGGGAATGCCGATGACCCAGGGAAACAGCCGCGCGTGGATCTCCCAATCCGTGGCGGTTACGACGCCGATAGTAAACGCGGCGAGAAATATTAGGGTGAAAATACCGCCCGGGTTGAATTTGAATCGGATCGGCGGTTTGGGACCGTCAAAATTGCGCTCGCGGTGCTTCAGGGCACCGCGAAAACCGTAGAAGAGGCTCACCGCAATGAGCAAGCCGATGACGATGACGATCGGCCGAGCCAACCAAGTCCAGTCGTATCGAGTGACCGAAATGAAGAGATAATTCTCGATGATTTTGCTGAGCACGAGGCCGAGAATGACGGGCGGTCTGGGCCAGCTGAATCGCTTCATGAACCAGCCGAGCAAGCCAAAAATCAATAGCGACCAAAGATCGCCGTAATGGCTGGTGGCCTGAAACGAAGCGACGAAAACGATGCCGATAACGATGGGTGCGATCAGGTGAATCCGGATCAACGCGATGCGCGCCAGGGCATTGGTAAACAGCAAACAAATTCCGGTGCCGAAGATGTTGGCGATAACGAGGCTCCAGATCATGGTAAAGGTCACGTCCAGGTGTTTTGTGAGCATCGCCGAGCCCGGTGATAATCCTTGAATCGTCATGGCGCCGAGCAAAAGCGCCATGGACGCGCTTCCGGGAATGCCGAACGCGAGCGTTGGGATGAGCGCGCCGCCTTCTTTTGCGTTGTTCGCGGTTTCCGGAGCGATCACGCCGCGGACATCGCCTTTGCCGAACGACTCCGATGCGCCTTTTTCGGACTGAATAGCGTGGCCATAAGCAAACCAATCGACAACGGACGCGCCGAGGCCGGGAGTGGCGCCGACCCAAACACCGATGGCGCTGCAGCGCAACACCAGAAACCAATGCTCGAAGGCGTCGCGAATGCCGCGCCACACGCCTTTCATCGGGTCCTTAGGCACGTCGGCAATGCTCGTTCCCTTGATCACCAGATCGACGACCTCGGGTAGAGCGAACAGTCCGAGTGCCACGGGCACCAACGGAATTCCGTCCCAGAGATAGAGGGCGTCAAATGCCCAGCGAATAACGCCCGTCTGAGGGTCCATGCCCACCATCCCGATGGCCAACCCAAACGCTCCTGCAATAAGCCCTTTCATAGGCGCATTGCCGCTCAGCACCGCAACCATGGAAATTCCCAGCATGCCCATCATGAAAAACTCTGGCGAGCCGAACGCCAGCACGACCGGGCGAATCACCGGAATCGAAACGGCCAGAATAAGAGCGCCGAAAACACCGCCCATCAACGACGCCGTATAAGCGGCGCCAAAGGCGCGCCCGGCTTCGCCGTTCTTCGCCATGGGATGACCGTCCATGATGGTTGCCTGAGCAGCGGCCGTACCTGGCACTCCGAAGAGCACGGACGGGATGGTATCGGAAGTGCTCGTGACCGAGATCAAGCCGATCATGATTGAAAACGCCATGAACGGGTCCATGTCGAAGGTAAACGGCAATAGAATGGCGAGCCCAACCAGCCCGCCGAGACCAGGCATGGCGCCCAGCGCGAGCCCCATGAGCACGCCAAAAAACAGAAACAGCAGGCGCATCGGAGCCGCCAAATTCTCCAGCGCGCCAAGTGCAGCATCGATGATCATGAGCTTTGGGGTACCGGGCTCGAAAGCAAGAGAATCGTCCTTTCCTGCCGCAGGGTTATTCTTGAGCCCTCTTAACTAGCCGCAACATGAATATACGACTTAAGATGGACTACTTTGCTCACTATTCAACGAAAATTTCCTAAGTCAAGCATAAAACTAAGAAATTAGTCGTACAATGGGCGGAATCAAGGCGTAGCGGGCGGATTAGCGGACAGCTGTTCTTGGGTTGGAATGTCGGAAGGAAAGCTAATCTTCGTTATCAAATTTCCGATTTCGAGCAGGGGGAGAAAAAACACTAGCGAAGAAATCGCATGGGCAGAGCCACCGGCTCAAGGCTGGGCATCACTTCACACAGCACACCGCGAGTCTTGTCCTCCACTGGACGGATAACATCGTGACTTACCAGCCGCGTTTCACGCCCCCCATACTTCCCTATTTCTGTCTTGGCACCGCCGCCCAGGCCTCGATTTCGATCAGCATGTCGGGGAGATCGATACCGACTCCTCTCAGCAACGTGGCCGGCCGGGGATGCGCCCGCAAGTCCGGTTCATTGGCTTCAAAGAAAGCGTACATCTCGTCGCGCATATCGAACACGTCTTCCCTGCGCTTCAGGTAATAGCGAAACATGACGATATTTTTTAGCGATGCGCCCATGATCTCCAAGTTATGTTTGATGTCATCCAAACACTGGCGCGTCTGTTCTTTGATACCGCCGACGACCTTACCTCTACCGGCGCGTTCCTGGTCGGGCGTCCGGCACGGGGCATCTTCGAATGGGTCTCTTCCTGTAGATCCGGACAAGAACAGAATATCGACGTCGCCTTTCGTGCGAAATCCGGTCGCCCAGTTCATCTTTTCTTTATGATAATGCGGCCATAGCGTGCCCCATTCATAGTCGACTTTTTCCGTCTTCTGCTTAGCCAGCGATTCAGGGTTCTGAGCCATTGATTGATATCCTCCTTACCATTGTCTGAGATAGACGAGTGACGCTGACAGATCGCCATTCGTTGTCGCAGCTCTAAACGCGCATTTATGAAATGTCAAACATCGAAGCCAACGGTGCCTTGCGCGGGATCCAGCCCACCTCCACCATCATGTCCATCTCCGCCTCGGCGAGCTTTTGCTCCGCCGCGGTGAACGTGAACTCAATCCTTGGATAACGCGCCGAAGCAAGGAGCGCCTCCTTTTCGCCGGGATAGTGCTTGACGAACTCGTCGGCGATCTCCGGCAAATGCTGTTCGCTCCAGTTGAACGAAGCGCGAAAAGCCTGCAGCAATTTCTCCTTGAGGCCGGGATGGTCGCGCAGCAAATCCTCCCGTGCCGCCACCATGTGCTTGATCATCTCGGAGAAACCGTGCAGCGCTTGCCAAATCTCCCCGTCGGTATAAAGGCAACGGACGTCCGGGTCTTCTTCGCCGCGAAAAAAGAACTGATCGAGCAACACGGCGGCATCCACCTTGCCTTGCTTTAAGGCCGTCAGTAACTGCTCTTGCGGATGGGAGACCCATGTCAACGTCGCATCATCGACGGCGAACTTGTGCCGTAGTAAGTATCGGTGGATCGCGTGCGCGCCCTGATGCGAACCGATCACCCGACCCGCCAGATCCGCGGGATTTTGCACCGGACCGTCTTTACGCACGAACATGCCGTTGCCCTTCATCGTTGATTTCCATTCGGTGCAAAGACCCACGATCGGCGCGCCCTGCAGCTTGCGGCGCAGGAAGTTCGGCAGATAGAGATTGGCCACCTGGACATCGCCGCGGATGAGCGCATCCTCCTGCTCATGGCTCGGCGGGTCCGGCAGCTCGATCACTTTCATATCAAAGCCGTCCGGCTTCACCTTACCCGCCGCCAAAGCGTAGTACGTTCGAAACATGCAAAAACGATTTCGATAGTGGGCGAAGGTTAGATCCATGACAGCTCCCTCAATTTTCAAATCGACAAGCTCAGCGGCCAGTGCTTTGGCGCACCGGGCATAACGTACACGCTTCCGTAAAGGACCATGTTTACCCGACTCCGTATACTTTAATCAAGGCTGGATAGTCTCGATCAGGTAAATCAAATGCGGCCTTCAAAGAGCGCCCCAGGCTTTTAGGATAAGCTGCGCGATATTGCGGCCGCGAATCGATACCAACTGTTCTCCTGTAGCGGCGCTCGCTGCTTGCGGTGAGCCGAAATAGCCGCGGCCATCGGTTAGACTCCAGTAGTCTTTGGTTTCATTATGAAACGCCTCGACATCGTAGTCGAAGTTAGAGTCGAGCTGTCCGATCAGCTCCTGCTTCACCAGTTTAGGAAAGCAATGCAGCGCCACCGACGTCTCCGATTCGCCGCCGTGGCCCTCGCGGTCCGGCCGGGGACTGCGATAAAATTGTTTGACCCCCTCCCGATAGCAAGCCGCCGTCACCGCCGGATCGCTGGCGAAACCGGTACAGAGAACCTGAGCGGTCTTCTCCTCAACGAGAATACCGCGCGCTTCGTCCAATGTTTTCATGTGGGCGCGATCGCGATGGCCGTTGAGAATGACCAGGCGATGGAGTCCATGCCTTGATAGCGAGCGCCCGATATCGACGACCAACGATCTGAGGGTTTCCGGTTGCAGCGTCAAGGTTCCTGGAAAATCTAATGCTTGATGTGCCACGCCGTAATTGATCGTCGGCGCCACCACCACCTCATAACCGTTCTCTTCCAGATGGGGCGCCGCCGAGGCTGCGTAGGCTTCGGCCGCAAAAGAATCCAATCCCAAAGGCAAGTGCGCGCCGTGCTCTTCGACGACTCCCACCGGCAGGATCACCAGGGACTTGCCGGCATGAGCCAGCCGTTCAACTTCGGGAAAAGAAATTTCCGCAAGATGCAGCATGATCTTTACCTCGTCGCCTGAGCCATGTTTAGCAATCAAGAACCTTTTAATGGCTACCGTATAACGCGGCGAATCGTTCGGATCAACCACTGCCCCAATGCCGCCGCCCTGATACCGGAAGTCCCCCGACGGCTATTACCGTCCAACACGATTGCGCGTTTCATATTTCTGACGTAAAAAGTCTTGTCGTAGATGGGAAGCGCGCCTGCCTGTAATGATCGAGATTGACTCGACACGCGCGTTTCATTCCCCAGGAAGCTATTTCATGAGTGAACCAAGCCCCGCAAACGCTTCACCCGGGCGTTTTCGATACACTGCGAGATCTCCAGCCGAGCGCCGATCCCTGCGCAGCTATCTCCTGCTGTTGGCGCTCGCGCCTTTGACGCTGCTCGTTATCGTGACCGCCGCCTTCGTATGGACGCAGTATAACCAGCAACGCGAAACCGTTGTGGCGGGACTGCGCCAGACTGCACGCGCGTTTGCGCTGGCAGTCGACCGCGAGCTTGACGCCGATCGCGCGGTATTGGAAACCCTGGCGGCTTCGCCACTGATCGATGCCGCCGATTGGCGTGGGTTTCATGCGCTCTGTCTCACGGTTATCGAAAAACGTCAGGACGGCGCGATCATAGTCATGGATCCCGCCGGCCAGATGCTGGCGAACACCGGAGTAAGGTTCGGCGCGCCATTGCCCCGTCTTTCGCCGCAATTGGCTCGTAGGACCATCGAGTGGGAAGGACGCCAACTCCCGGTGTCAAACAGCCTAATGCTGTTCAAGTCGCTGGCGAGCGGCCGCGCCGAGTACGGCGACCTCTACTACGGCCGTGTCGGCAAACGGCCCGCGGTCGCCATTTCAGTGCCCGTGATACGTAGCGGCAAAGCGGTCTATGCGATAGCCATTTCTTCGACCCCTAAGGCATTCGCTACATTGTTACAGCAGGAACCCGACTCGGCTCATTTGGACATGCTGATCGTCGATCGCGGCGGTAGAATCATCAGCACTGACACACAACCGGAAAAGTTCATCGGTCGCGTTGCACCTGGAGCGCTGAACCGCTCGCCTGCCGGCATCCGCGATGGCATTGGCGAGACCGTTATGTTCAACGAGCAGCCGTTTTTTTATGCCTATAGCCGTTCGTCTCTATCCGACTGGAGCATCATCGCCGCAACCCCGCGCGAGCGAGTGATTGCGTCGATCCGCAGGACGCTCGCGCCATGGGTGGCCGCCGTATTGGTGGTTGTAGCGGCGGGAATCTTATTCGCGCAAAGCATCTGGCGACGAGTTGCGATGCCGCTCGATGTCCTGACGCAAGGCGCCGAAGCGATCCAGCGCGGCGAGCAACACGACATTCCTGCATCAGGCATCCGTGAGGTCGATACGTTGAGCCAGATGCTGCGACACGCTTCGAGCACAGAAAGTGCCAGACGCGAGGAGGTTACCCGGCGCCAGTTGGCCGAGGAACGGGAAAAAGCAACGGCTGAAATGGCCGACGAGCTGCGCCGGAGCGAACAGCGTTATCGCTCGCTTTTTGATAATAACTTCGACCCCGTCTTTTCGCTTAACGGCAATGGCCGATTTGTCTCAGCCAATGCCGCCGCCGAACACCTGTGCGGCTACACACTGAAAGAATTGGAACAAATCCATTTTCTCCAGCTCTGCGTTGCCGAATTGCGTAATGAGGCCGCTCAAGCCTTCCGCGACAGTCTTTGCCGTCAGTGCCGAGATTTTGAAACGGCCATGCTGCGCAAAGACGGCACGCGAATCGATCTTTTCGTTACCGGCGCTCGGGTCATTATCGACGACGAAGTCGCCGGCGTTTCCTGCATAGGCCGGGATATTACCGAGCGCAAACGGCTGACCGCCGAATTACAACAGCGCGTACGAGAGCTCAATGACGCCGACCGGCGCAAGGATGAGTTTCTAGCCGTCCTGGCGCATGAGCTGCGCAACCCCCTGGCGCCCATTCGCAACGCCGTAGAATATCTGCGCATGCAGGGCCCGCAGAATCCTGAGGTGGACTGGTGCCGGGACATCATCGATCGGCAGGCCGCGCAGATGGCGCGTCTGATGGATGATCTACTGGATGTCAGCCGCATTACCCGCAACAAGGTGGACCTGCGCAAGGAGCGCGTCCCGCTCGAAAGGATGTTAAGCGAAGCGCTCGAAACCAGCCGACCCCTGTTCGACGGAAAAATAGAGCTCACTATCAACTTGCCCACTGAACCCCTCTGGCTTGATGCCGATCCGACAAGATTATCGCAGGTATTTTCCAACCTCATCAATAACGCGGCCAAGTATACTGATGCCGGCGGACGCATCCGAATCAATGTCGAACGCGACGATAACCAGGCCGTTATCACGGTACAAGATACTGGGATCGGCATCGCAGCGGATTTACTGCCCAAGATGTTCGATATGTTTGTTCAGGGGGCCGGCACCGATCGCGCTCAGGGCGGTCTTGGCTTAGGATTGACGCTCGCCCGGGATATCGTTCAGATCCATGGCGGCAGTATCGAAGCTAAAAGCGCGGGGCATCACCAGGGTAGCGAATTCATCGTTCGTTTGCCGCTCGCCGACCGTTTTCCGGAAGCCGAAAGCATCGATGCAGAGCCCGGGAACGACGCCCTTGCCGCAGGCGGTCGACCCAAGCGCATACTTGTCGTCGAAGACAATAAGAATCAAGCGCAAACCCTGGCCCGGCTCCTGCAAATGATGGGTCACGAGGTGCGCATCGCCGACGACGGGCCGAGCGCGCTTGAAACGCTTGCGGAGTTTACTCCCGACGTGGCTTTGATCGACATTGGATTGCCACAAATGAGCGGCTATGAAGTGGCCCGCCGCATTCGCGACCAGTTGCCGTATCGCCATATGCTACTCGTAGCCCAGACGGGTTGGGGACGGGAGGAAGACCTGCAACGCGCGCGTGAAGCCGGATTCGACCATCACCTGGTTAAGCCGATCAATCACCAACTGCTGCGAGAAATTCTCGATCGAACGCAAACTACAGGATAGCCGTAGTGCCCGGCCGCGGCATGTGCTCTCGGCAATCGATACTTCGAAACTTGTGTCGCTTCTACGACGATGCCTTTACATGTTCTTGAATTCAAAGCGAACCGGAGCAGCCTAATTCGTCCACCATCTTTGGCCAAATTTTTCCAAGAGTGACCATTTTGTGCCATGTTGATTCTTTGTCTCGTTTGTAAGTCGTTTAAATTACATCCTTCTTTCTGTGGCGCGAGGGTTGCATAAGGGCAAATTCGATTTGCGCCTCACCATCGGTGCAGCAGGCCACCTGTCGATATCAATTAATGCCGACGTAGACAGCCAATAAGGAGTGTAATAGTTGATATGTTCAAGATGAGCCGGTTAAGACACGAATTCCGTTCAGGGACCGCCGCTGCAATAGCGCGGTCAGATCCAATCATCAAACTGGCCGGCAAAATCATGTCTTTGTTCGCGAATGCCTTCGCCTCCAAGGAAACCGAGACTTCACTCGTAGAAAACAGGAATGCGCTCATCGCCATTCAGTGGTTTGTCGCAATCGGCACTTCGTATCTGATCTTGTCGAGTCAACAAACGAGCCTGGATGCGCCATTGCCGCTGTTGTTAATCTTCCTGTGCATTATTTCAGCGCCGATCGTTCAACGGCTCCCTGAGAGATTTTTTAGGAAACGGCTCGTCGAGTCCAACCTGTTATTTTTTGATTCAATCCTTATCCTCGCCGCTATCGGTTTAACTCAGATTGCGCCCTGGGATTTACTCGTGCTCTTTTTCTTCTGTGTCTTTATCGCTGCCACAGGTGAAAATCTCATGCACATCGCGGTCGGGTGCACGTTGTTAAGTATTGTTTTCCTCGTTTTTGTCACCTCAAAGCAGATTGACGTGTCTGCCATCCATCCCGACTTGCTCGTCCGCGTACCCTTTATGCTTGGCATCTCGGTATTCTACGGTCATCTAACGAATCAAGTTAAAAGAGACAAGAAACGCATACAAAAGATGAGAGAAACGGAAGAGCTCAAACGTCAACTCGTGTGCGCCCTCGCCCATGATGTCAAAGCTCCGCTTTCGGTTATTCTCGGCCATGCTGAACTGCTGGCCGGCTCTTTTGGCGGCCGACCGGATCCGAGCGAACAAGTTGCTTCCCTCAAATGCATCCGCGAGAACATTGACCGCATCGTCAAGCTCGTCACCGGCTTCTTGAATGTCTCTAAATCGCCCACGGCGACCGGGGAAACCTGCCAAAATGCGGTGGACATGAATTCGCTCGTTACCGATGCCATACAACAGCAAACAGTCAGCCTGCGAAAAAAGGACCTCAACGTAAGACTGGAACTCGACGACAACTCACAACCCTGCCTTGGGGATCCAAGTCAATTAGAACGGGTGATCTGGAACTTGATCGATAATGCCGTGAAGTTTACCCCTCAAGGCGGCACGATCACTCTAGCCTCGCGAATGATCGCAAATCATCTATCCATAAGCGTGAAAGATAGCGGAGTGGGCATACCCAAGGAAGAATTATCCAATTTGTTTCACGAATTTCAGCGTCTGAAAGGATCGGCGAATACCGAAGGCACCGGCTTAGGACTGTTCATTGTCAAAACCATCGTGGACGCTCACAAAGGAACAATCGCGGTTGAAAGCGAGGAGGGAGTCGGAACAAGTTTTAACATTTTACTACCGACGCGCGAATTCGGATAAAACCCATCGAGCTTGGTCCCCGCGCGGACAAAGCGCAACGCCGGGCGACGCACAGAACCGGCAACACTCCCGGCACTACCTTCACCTTTTTGCATCATTCCCTCGGTTTTTAGGTTGCGATCATCTCGCGTCAGCGGATGAAGCCATCGCAACCCTTTTTATTGCCATCGGCCGGGTTTTTCAAGCGGAGTTGTTCCCAACGGAAAAAACACGAATTGACAAAGGATTCACAAGTAACGGATATTAATGGAGAGAGGCGATTCGTTAGTAGCAATGCCTGGTGTACTCCGCAGCTCCGGCTCTAACGTCCGAGTCAAGTCTAAACGCACCCCGCTTTCACTTTTGAATATGGATGTCCAAAATGATACTGGAAATGTCGCGCAGCCATCGTCATTTTTCTATGGCTGGTATATCGTCGGTGTCGCCATCCTCGTCAACATCGCCGGCACATTTGCCTTTTCCAGCACGTTAAGCATTTTTCTCAAACCGATCACTGAGGAGCTTGGCGTTTCGCGCGGCGCGTTTTCGCTGATCCGCACTTTCGAGATCGGCGTTGCGGCTATGATCGTGCCGCTGCTCGGACCGTGGATCGACCGCCACGGCGGACGCGGGATCCTCGTTCTCGGCGTCCTCATGGAAGGGACGGGCTTGTTGCTTTCCAGCCTGGTACGGGACTTCTGGCAATTCGTTCTGGTGCGCTGCTCGTTAGTGATCGCCGGCGAAGCCCTCCTGGGCTCGTTGGTCATCAACGTTACGATCGCGCAGTGGTTCGTGCGCAAGCGTGGTCGCGCCATGGGCATCGCCAATCTGGGCACAGGCATTGCCAAGCTCGGCATACCGTTGCTGGCGGCATCTCTGTTTGTCCTCGTCGGCTGGCGCGGCACCTGGGCCGTATTCGGAATCGTGGCGCCGCTTCTCGTGGTCGCGCCGGCGCTCATCTTTATACGCCGGCGACCCGAAGACATGGGACTTCGCCCCGATGGCGAAGCGCCGCTCAAAAGATCTGAAAAATTACCCGCGACGGGCGAAACACGATCGACCGCGCGGCGGCGAAGCCTGACGGCTGAAAGACTGTGGAGCCGATCGGAGGCGCTACGACTGCCAACCTTCTGGCTCCTCGTGATCACCTTCGGCATCGCCAGCGTCGGCATTGCCGGCCTCAATCTGCACATTTTCTCTTACATCACCGACATCGGCTACTCGCCGCTGATCGCTGCCTCCTTCATGAGCACGATCGCGCTCACACAACTCGGCTCCACCCTGGTCTGGGGTGCACTCGCCGATCGATTCGATGTCAGAAAGGTTTCCTGTGTCCAGTTTTTGATCCAGGGAGTGGGGCTGGTGGTCGCAACATCAAGCGCTGATATCCGTCTGGTTTACGCGGGCTTTTTTCTCTACGGCACCGGATTGGCCGGCAGCTTTGTACTTCGCGAAGTCATCTGGGCCAATTTTTTCGGCCGTGCCTCTCTGGGAACGGTGCGCGGCCTGTCGCTTTTCTTTTCGCATCTGTTCGCCGCCAGCGGCGCGCCGTTTTTCGGTTTTCTGCACGATCGAATGGGCAGTTACAATCTATCCTTTACGATCTTTTCCTGCGCCCTATTCACATCTTCGGTTCTGATCTTATTAGTGAAACCGCCTCAGAAACGTTCGCCATCTGTCAATTGATTCAACCAGGATTCCCAGTGCCAACCCTTACCCGAATCCAAGCTTCGCCGTCAAAAGCCGATTTACGCTGGCGTGGCGCCTGCTTTGTGACGGCAAAATTCTCTGCTACTATGCTCGATCATCAGGAGGCGAGCGTCCGTGCATTATTTCGCTTACGGTTCCAATTTGAACTGGCCGCAGATGCAGCGGCGTTGCCCTTCTTCACGATTCGTTTGCGTCGCCCGGCTGCCCGACTATCAGTTCGGCATCACGCGCCATTCGCGCTTGCGCAACTGCGGCACTGCCAACGTTTTCCCCGCCGCAGGCAAAGAAGTTTGGGGCGCCGTCTATGACGTTGGCGATGAGGATTTAGGCATTCTCGACGGTTATGAAGATGGCTATCGCCGCAAGATATTGCCGGTTTACGCCCTCGGCGACGGGCAATCGCCGATTAACGTTTTGGTTTACGTTGCCGAGTTGGAGATCGATGTCCCTTTGCCCAATGCAGAATACAGAAGACTTATCCTCGAAGGCGCGAAACATTGGAACCTCCCTCTCCTCTACCCACGGTAAATTTGTTCTCCATTTTTCATATCAAGCAGGGCGGTGCGCGCGGGA
>JBBDNJ010000255.1:0-13655 GCA_040877705.1 Binatia bacterium
CTGTTGTAGCGCCATCACGGGCGCACGATAGCCGGATCAAGTCCGGCTATGACGATGGGGATAGCCGGCGATCCCCGGATCACATTCCGCGGACCGGCGATGACGATGGGGCTGACAATCGTTCCTGAAACCAAAAAACCCCCATTGCTGCTCGTTCCGTTCGGCTCTGTATTCCGTCATGCCCTGACTTGTTCAGGGCATCCACGGTTTCCCCGTGATCGCCCGAGAAGGGGCTTCGACTATCTAGTATTTGAGATCGAGATCTCCCGTCGGCTCGCCCGGCTTCCACTCCGATGGGCAAAGCCGGTCGCTGCCCAGGGCCTTGACAACGCGCAGTGTTTCCTCGACGCTACGGCCGACGTTGACGTGACTGATCACGACGTAGCTCACTTCCCCGCCGGGATTGATGATGAAAGTAGCTCTTAAAGGGACGCCTTCCCTTTCATCGAGAACGCCATAGGCCCGGCTCAGAGTTTTTTCTTCGTCGCTGAGCAGCGGATAATCGATGCCCCCCAACTCGCCGGCCCACGAACGATGGCTGTCGAGCGAATCCACGCTGACACCGAGGATATCGGCGTTCTCGGCGGCGAATTCCTTAGCCAGTTTGCTGAAACCGGTAACCTCCGTGGGACAAATGAAGGTGAAATCGGCTGGGTAGAAAAATAGCACGAGCCATCTGCCTTGGTAGCCGGACAAGCGGTAGTCAGAAATCTTATTGTCGACAACCCCCTTGAGGGAGAAGTCCGGCGCCTTATCCCCGACTCGTACAAGACTCATTGTTACTCCTCACGATGTGCTCAACTAGGAAATATTCTGCCAGAGCGAAAAGGTATCCTTTTCGCCGGCCGGCGTCGCAGTAAACCAACGCTGGTCGATTTGCCCGGCCTTCAAAACTCCGAAGAAGAAAATTCGCAGCATCTGCTCGATCAACTGAGGCAGCGGCAAGTCGCGCTTGGCCTGATACCAGGTATACATCCAGTTCATCATGCCGAAAAAAGAAAAAGTCGCCACGCGAAGGTCGATGCCTTTACCGCCTTCGCATTGCTGCCACTCCTCGATGAGATCCATGAGGACTTTCACGTAGCGACGCTTGAGCACCAAAACCTTGTCGTTGAACTCGCCGGTCAAAGACTCGTCCTCGTGCGCCATCACTTTCATCTCATGCATGTTATGCCAGAAAAAGCTCAGGTGATTTTCGGCAAACAGGCTAATCCGCGTGCGCACGTCCATTTCCGCGTTGGCGGCTTGTTCCCAGCGCTGCAACAAAGTGAGAAAACAGCGTTCCTGGATGAGATAGAGGAGTTCCTCTTTGGTCGTGAAGTAATAGTACAGACCCGCCAAACTCATCTTCGTGGCGCGCGCGATATTGCGCACCGAGGTGCGATGAAACCCCTTCTCGGCAAAGATTTTCGCCGAGGTTTTAAGGATGTGTTGGAGCTTTTCGTCGTAATGACGGGTCGCGGGTTCCAAGCGGCTGGACATGGGTGAATGGATATTTGCAAATCGCCGTGGGCGTGTCAAATCACCATCCTCCAGTACAGCCCGGCTGCCGAATCTGTTTCTTGAATCGCCCCCTACCATGGTGTATGTCTTAAAGCTAAACTCCCATGAATTTCGACAATATTATAGTTGAGACCGACGGCGCCGTTGCCGTCGTTACTCTGAATCGGCCGCAGCAGCTCAATTCGCTCTCCTACGACCTGGTCAAGGACCTGTCGCTGGCGATGCAAGCGCTCGATCAGGACGAAGCCGTCCGAGTGATTGTCGTTACCGGTGGAGAGAAAGTATTCGCCGCCGGCGCCGACATCAAAGAGATGGCCGATCTCGGCCCGTTCGACGAACGGGTTCAAGGGCGGCTCGCCTACCGCGATCAGATCAATAAGATCTCCAAACCCGTCATCGCCGCCGTCAGCGGCTTTGCCCTGGGCGGCGGTTGCGAGTTAGCCATGAGCTGCGACATCATCGTCGCTTCCGAGACGGCGCGCTTCGGTCAACCCGAAGTGAATTTGGCCATCATCCCCGGCAGCGGCGGCACGCAGCGGCTGACACATTTGATCGGCAAGCATCGCGCCATGGAGCTGGTGCTGACCGGCGACATCATTAATGCCGCGGATGCGGAACGCTTTGGTTTAGTCAACCGCGTGGTCCCGGTGGAACTCGTGCTCGAAGAAGCCAAAAATATCGCCAAGAAAATCGCCGTAAAACCCGTACTGGCGATCAAGGCGGCCAAAGAGGCGGTGCTCAAGTCAGCCAACACAGCCCTCGACGAAGGTCTGGACTTCGAACGCAAATCCTTCTACATGCTCTTGGCTTCGGAAGACCGCAAGGAAGGCATGAAGGCTTTCCTGGAAAAACGCCAACCGGAATACAAAGGCAAGTAAGGAAACTCACCTCCACCGTGGCTTACGAAACCATCACTTACGAGAAGGAAAACGGCGTCGCCGTTCTTACCCTCAATCGCCCGCAGGCGCTCAATGCCTTCGTGCCGCAAATGAACCAGGAAGTCATGGAAGCGCTCAAAGACGGCGAGCGCGACAAAGCGGTGCGCTGTTTCATGCTCACCGGAGCGGGGCGCGCTTTTTGCGCCGGACAAGATCTGAAGGGACGGACGCCGCAGCAGAAAGGATCGCTGGGCGCTTCGCTGCGCGAGAAATATAATCCGATGATCCGGCAAATCCGCCGGATGGAGAAGATCGTCATCGCCGCCGTCAACGGTGTTGCGGCCGGAGCCGGCTGCAACTTGGCTCTGGCGTGCGATCTGCGCGTTGCCTCTGAAGACGCCAAGTTCATCCAATCCTTTGTCCGTGTCGGCCTGGCGCCGGATTCCGGCGGTAGCTTCATACTGGCTCGGCTGGTCGGTCTGAGCAAAGCCATGGAGCTTTTGTTACTGGGGGACACGGTCGATGCCAGAGAGGCGCAACGGATCGGGCTGGTCGCCCGAGTGTTTCCGAACGCTGCGTTTGCCAACTCGGCCAGAGAGATCGCCGAGCGAGTAGCCGGCGCGCCGCGGGGTATTGGACTGATCAAACGGGCGGTGAATCATGCCAACCTGCCGAATCTGGAATCGGATCTCGAGTACGAAGCCTATTTGCAGGAAATCGCCGGTCGAAGTGCCGACTACGATGAAGGCGTGCGCGCATTTCTCGAAAAACGTACGCCGGTTTTTACCGGAAAGTAGGGTAATGGTTCAGTTTGGTCAAGATCTCTCACTTCGTTCGAGATGACAGATCGCTTATTTATTTGTCATTGTGGAAGGAATGCACCACTACCGAAAATAGACTATTCCAGTGCGGTCTCGTTACAAGTCGAAAGCCGCAACTGAACTGTCAAAGCACATGAGCAACGCAACCGAAAAAATCGCCGTCCTCGGCGCCGGCACCATGGGAGCCGGTATTGCACAGGTCGCGGCGCAAGCCGGCTTTGAAACCCTTCTCTATGACATCAAGCAGGAGTTCATCGACACCGGCTTGGGCCGCATTCGCGGCTTCCTAAGCGGCAGCCGCGAGCGCGGAAAAATCTCCCTGGAACAGGAGCAGCAGATACTCGACCGGCTGCGCAGCACCACCCATCTTGCAGACTGCGCAGGCAGCGCGCTGGTCATCGAGGCCGCGCCGGAAAAGCTCGAATTGAAACGGGACATCTTTAAGCAACTCGATTCGATCTGCGGGCCGGAAACGCTTCTGGCAACCAATACCTCTTCGTTTAACGTCACCGCCATTGCGGCAAGCACGCAGCATCAGGAACGAGTGCTCGGCTTACACTTTTTCAATCCGCCGCCGCTGATGGCGTTGGTCGAAGTTGTCCAGGGCGATCGCACCAGCGCGGCGACGATAGAGAGCGCCACCGATTTGATGCGCCGCATCGGCAAGACCCCGGCGCGCGCCAAAGACACGCCCGGCTTTATCGTCAATCGCATCGCCCGGCCGTTTTACAACGAAGCGCTGCGCATTCTCGGCGACGGCGATGCCGCGGTCGAAACCATCGACCGCATCATGAAAGAAGCGGGCAATTTTCGCATGGGGCCTTTCGAGCTCATGGACCTGATCGGCAACGACATCAACTTTGCCGCCACCGATTCGCTCTATCAATCTTTTTTCCACGATCCGAGATTTCGTCCCAGCCCGATTCAGCAGCGCATGGTCATGGGCGGCAATCTAGGACGCAAGACCGGCCGGGGCTTCTATGTCTACGACAAAAAATAATCCTGCGATCGTCGGCACGAGCCGGCTGGCGCGGGATTGGCTTGCGCTTAGCCAAGAAAAGGGATTCGATGCCGATCTGGTAAGCGACCCGGCGCGCATTGCATCAACGGCAGCGCTTGTCCTCGACACTTCGACCGGCGACGAAATCATTAAAAGAAATACTCTGGAGAAGCTCGACAGCATGCTGCCGGCTGCCGCTGTCATCGTCACGTCTTGTCTCGGCTGCTCGACCACCTTGATGGCGTCTTGGACCAAGCGGCCTGAGCGGGTGGTCGGCTTCGCTACGTTTTACCCGCTGAAAGACAGAAAGGTCATCGAAATAGCCGCGGGCTTGAAAACCTCCGGCGCGGCCATGCAGCATGCGCAAAAGTATTTTAAATCGTTGGGTAAAGAGACGATCAAAGTCAAAGACGCGGCCGGGCTGACTTTCCCGCGAATATTGAGTTTAATTATCAATGAAGCGGCGCGCAGCCTCGAAGAAGGCGTCGCTAATGCGGAGGAGATCGATATCGCCATGCGCCTGGGCGTCAATTATCCCATCGGACCGCTGCGTTGGGCCGACCGAATCGGTCTGGATGAAGTGCTCGCGGTCCTTGAAGGCTTGGAGCGCGAAACCGGCGATGATCGCTATCGTCCCGCGCCGCTGCTGAAGAAACTGGTTGTAGCCGGCTTTCGCGGCGAAACCAGCGGCAGAGGGTTCTATTTCTATAACGAAGATCAGGTGAAATCATGAAACAAGCCGTAATCGTCGAGGCCGTGCGCACGCCTATGGGGCGTCACAGCGGCATCCTCAAGGATATTCGCACCGACGACTTGGGAGCCTACATCATCGCCAAGCTGGTGCAAAAAACCGGCATCCCTAAGGAAGAGATCGAAGACGTTTATTTCGGCTGCACGAACCAGGCCGGCGAAGACTCGCGCAACGTCGCGCGCAATGCTTCGTTGCTGGCCGGACTGCCCTATACCATTCCCGGCGCGACGGTCAATCGTTTGTGCGGCTCGGGCTTGGAGGCGATCAATCAAGCCGGCCGCGCTGTCGAAACCGACCATGGCGATCTGTTCGTTGCCGGCGGCGTCGAGAGCATGACACGCGGGCCGTGGGTGATGGGCAAACCGGCCGGCTCGTTTCAGCGCGGCGATGTGACGATGTACGATAGCTCGCTGGGATGGCGCTTCCCCAATAAACGCATGGGCGAGCTTTACTCGCTGATCAATAACGGCGAGACCGCCGAAAACGTTGCCGAGAAGTACCGGATCAGCCGCCAGGACCAGGACGCCTTGGCCTTGGCGAGCCATCAAAAAGCGTTGAGAGCGCATGAAGAAGGCCGTCTCAAAGACGAAATCATCGGCGTCGAGATTGCGCAGCGAAAAGGCGCGCCGCTGCTTTACGCCAAAGACGAAGGACCGCGCGCCGACACCTCGCTGGAAAAGCTTGCGGCATTGCAGCCGGCCTTTAAGCAAAGCGGATCGGTGACGGCGGGAAACTCCTCGCCGCTCTCCGACGGCGCCGCGGCGCTGCTCATCGCCACGCCGGAGAAGGCCGCGCAGTTAAAGCTCAAACCGCTGGCGCGTATCGTCGCGTCAGCCGCCGCCGGAGTTCATCCAAACTACATGGGCCTGGGGCCGATACCCGCATCTCAGAAGGCGATGAAACGGGCCGGGCTCACCATCGAGCAAATCGATCTTGTTGAAATCAACGAAGCCTTTGCATCGCAGGTGCTTGCCTGCGCGCGCGAGCTCGGCATCGATCTGAATAAACTAAACGTCAATGGCGGCGCCATCGCTCTCGGTCATCCCCTGGGTTGCAGCGGCGCGCGCATCATGACGACGCTGGTTCACGAAATGAAGCGACGCGGCAGCCGCTATGGTCTGGCCACGATGTGCATCGGCGTCGGCCAAGGTATCGCTACCATCGTGGAGCGAATCAATTAAGTCAGCAACTTGATCCGGACCGCCGTGCATGTGAGCATGCCGGTCCGGGCGCCACGGGAAAACCCTTCGGCTATCGGCCACCGCTCGACATTGACAAGCTGGGTTTCGGTTTCCGTTACCGGCCGCATGAAATTCTTAAGAAAACTCTTTCCCATTGCCTTGGGCGCGATCCTCCTTTCGGCCATCATCCTGGGGTACTCTCTCAACATTCTCGCCGACAACAAACGCGATCTCGTCTATCAAGAGATTCAACAAGTCCTCGGTAAAGACGTTGCTTTCGACGATTTCGACGTGACGCTATGGACCGGACTGGGTTTTTCGGCCAAGGAATTCCGCGTCGCCGACCGGCCCATTTTTGCCGCAACTCCGTTGCTTCGGGCCAAGGAACTGCGCATGGGGGTGAGCCTGCTGCAACTTCTGTTGGGCAAGATTGTCATCAATAAACTGACCTTCGTCGCGCCGGAATTCCAGATCATCACCAATGAGGAAGGTTTAATGAACGTATCCTCATTGGAGAACCGCAGAAAACAACTGGCGGAGTTGCCTCGGCCACGCTCCTCCTCGACCCGAAAGGAGAATAACTCGGTCAGTTTTCTGATTACCAAGTTTCAGATTAAAGACGGCCGCATCGATTTCATCGACCGTTCCGTTCGGGAGCCGGCGCAAATGCGCATCAAAAACATCGAAATGGATGTCAAAGGAATTACTCCCAATGGCCGAGCTAAAATGACGCTGACCGCCGCGCTCACCGAGGGACTGGGACAAGACGTGCGCATCGAGGGATATGTCGGACCGTATGTGCGCGGCGCCGGATGGAAGGAACAACCCGTCGATCTGACCGTGGAGTTCGATTCTTTATTCGTGCCATTATTAACCCGCGCCGTGCCTTTTTTTCGCGATAAGATTCCGCCGGAGCTCGATATCGCCGGACCGCTGTCATTGCGGCTACAGTTGAGCGGTATCCTGACTCGCCCGCAAATTGTCGACTTCATCCTCAGAGCCCCGATGATGGGTTCTTCAGACTACAACGCGATCCTTAACGGCTCGGTGGATTTTCCCAACAACGGCGCCTGGTCCGAAGCTCAACTCAAGGGCAAGCTCCGTCTGAACTCCGTCAACGTCACGCGTCTGCGCAGCACGGCGATGTTTCAACGAGTTCTGCCGGAAGCTCTGACCATCGAAGGTGTCGTCAGCGTCGAAAGTCTATTTGAAGGAACCTGGAACACCCTGCGTTTGGGAACGATCGTGCGCGCCGGCGAAAGTGATATTCGTTATCGCGACTGGCTGCGCAAGCCGAGCGGAGTGACCGGTCAATGGTCGTCGAAACTGTCGCGGCAGCGGAACCGGTGGGTGCTTCACGAATCCCTGTTAACATTAGGCAGTGCCCGGTTCAATCTCTCCGGTATTTATGAGCAAGGTCCCCAACCTCGGCTGCAAGTCAGAGCGCGCAGTGAGAGGTCCGAGTTGGCCGATGTGATTGCGCTTTTTCCGGCACTCCTGGCGTACAGCGCCAAGGGCAACTTACATGCCGATATCGATGCATCAAAGGAACTCGCCACAGTCAATCCGCAATGGTATATCCGGGGCAAGCTCGGCATCGCTGAAGCCGAGATCAGCAACGAAACCAGCGGCCGCGAGATCGACCGGTTCAATGCCAACCTGATATTTCTAGGCAAACAAGCCCGCGTCGAAAGCGCCGTCTTCCGCGTTGGATCTTCTCATTTCGAAATGAAGGGCGTTTTCGCGGATCTGGCGCGTCCTGCGCTCAAATGCGAAATTCGATCAGCCGATTTAAATCTCAGCGACCTTGCCGGCTTTCCGGTGGCCAAATCGGACCGCTTAAAGAACGTGGCGCTCGCCGGTGACATCGAGTTGATAGACGGCATGCCCGTGTTGCGGGGTACCCTTTCATCCCCCGAGGGCGCCCTCCAAGATCTTCGCTATGACGATCTGCGCGCCGAGATGGCATGGTCACCGGCGGGAATGAGTTTCAAAGAGTTATCTTTCCGGGCCTTAGACGGTATTCTGCGCAATCGCGATGTGTGGATCTCCGGCGCCGAGCAATCACAACGGCTGGCATTGTACTCTCAAATCGAAGCGGTGGACTTGCAGGCATTGTTCACCCGCAAGTTTCCATTGCTGAAAGACCGCATAGACGGCCGGCTCCATTTTCAGGGGCAATTCACTGCCGAGGCGCACGACGGTAAGCTGGCGCTAGCCTCGCTTAAGGGCTCCGGTGACACCCAGATTCGCCACGGAACTCTCAAGAATTTTAATCTCATCGCTTTGCTGCTCTCTCGAGCCGGTAGTTCGACAGCGTCGAAAGTTGCGATCGAGCTGTCACCCAGTCTGACCGAACTGGCTAAACCCAAAGACACGTTCTTTGAAAGCCTGGAGGCGCAGCTGAGGGTGGAAAAAGAACTCATTCGCGCCGAAAATTTGCTCCTTTCGACTCCGGATTACAATATTCGCGCGGCCGGATGGGTGATGATCGATCAGACGACCCGGTGGAACGGAATGTTGGTTCTCTCATCGCGGATCAGTCAAGAGCTGCTGCGCGAGAACAAGAGCCTGCGTTATCTCCTGGACCGGCAGGGCCAGATCACGCTGCCCTTCCGCGCCGAAGGCAATCTGAAGAGCTTGAAGGTCCGTCCCGACACGCGCACCATCGCTCAGATCGTCCGGCGCGGGTCTTTACCGAAAGCAATAGAACCGCCCCCAGTCGATAAACGGCAGGAAAAGCAAGAACAAAAGGAATCATTGCCGGCAGAGCTCGAGCAGTTTCTCAGCCGCTAGAATAGTTTTTCGCGATGAACTTAACAGCCATTTACCTGGAAGTCCGTCCGCAAGATATCGCCTACATAAAGTTTATCTTCGAGTCCTACGAAGAAGTAGGCATCATTCGAACCGTTGACCGCAAAAAAGCGGTAATCGTTCTTTTGGCTGTGGAAGATTTTGTCGATGTCGCCCACGAAATAGTGAAATCGCTCCAGCAGGAAATCCACTTGAGCGAGATTCCACCCCCGGCCGATTTAAGCGATGACTGGCTCATGACTGAGCTTGCCACCAAGCCGTCACAGAGTTGATCGCTGCAGGCCTGGCGCCCAAACTCATCCGAGCACCATTGCAAACCCATCGGTTCCATTAGATTCTTAAGATAGCTATGACGCCTAAATCCGCACCGGCATCGGCCGGCTCCCCTCACGCGCGGGAAAAAATCTTGTCGTTATTCAGCGGTAAGCCGCGGCTGCGCTTGAGCCCGGTGGAGATCGTCCGGCGGGCCGGTCTCAAAAAGGACGACCTTCAAGTCGTTATCGACTCACTGCGCCGGCTGGTACGCGAAGGACGCATGGTTCGGCTGAAAAAAAACCATTACGGGCTCCCCGACAGCCAAAACCTGATGACCGGCAGGGTTCACGCTCATCCCGACGGATATGGATTCCTCATTCCCGAAGACAAAAATGCCGAAGATCTTTACCTGAACCGGCGTGAGATGCGTCGTGTGATGCACAGGGATCAGGTGATGGTGCGCGTCGATCGCAATAAGCGCGGTGGCGTCGAAGCGCACATCGTGCAGGTCCTCGAACGAGCCCACACGCGGCTGGTCGGAAGCTACGACGAAATCGAAGGCCAAGGCTATCTGGTGCCGATGGATCCACGAATCGCCGCAGCCATCCTGTTAAAGCGAGGGCACGAGCGGCCGGAGAAGGGCAAAATCATCGCGGCGGCGATCTCACGCTATGGCACCGCGACATCGCCGCCCGAAGGCGAGCTCCTGAAAGTCGTCGGCAATCCCGACGACCCCGAGGTGCAGGCGCAATCGGTAGTTTTCCGCTATGGACTATCCACCGGCTTTCCGCCGGAGGTTCATCGTCAGGCCGGCGAGTGCCCCTTTGCCATCAGCAGCGATGAAATCGCCGCGCGCGCGGACCTGCGCGATTTGCCGATTGTCACCATCGACGGCGAGCTCGCGCGCGATTTCGACGACGCCGTGTACGTGCGCAAAACCGGCGGTGGTTATGAGCTTTATGTTGCCATCGCCGATGTCGCCTATTACGTCAACCCCGGCACGGCTGTGGATCAGGAGGCCTACAGCCGCGGCACCAGCGTTTACTTTCCCGACCGAGCGATTCCGATGCTCCCCGAGGCGCTGTCCAACGGCATTTGCAGTCTGAATCCCAACGAAGATCGGCTGACCAAAACCGCCTGCATTGAATTCAACGCCAAAGGCGAAGTCATCGGCAGCCGCTTTTTTAATTCGGTGATCCGCAGTCACGAGCGCATGACCTACACCGATGTGCGCCGGATCCTGGTGGACCGCGATCCGCAAACCATCGCGCGCTATGGCGATCTGGTGCGCGAGTTTCAGTTGATGGAAGATCTCGCGCTGTTGATCTTCGAGAAGCGCAAAACCCGCGGCAATCTCGATTTCGATCTTCCCGAGGCGGAAATCATCCTCGACCTCCAGGGAGCGCCGGAAAACATCGTGCGCGCCGAGCGCAATATCGCGCACCGCATTATCGAAGAGTTTATGATCGCCGCCAACGAGGCGGTGGCGCGGCATCTGAAGCAGGAAAAAATCCCGCTGCTTTACCGCGTGCACGAGGGGCCGGAAAGAGAATCGCTCGAAGCCATCGCGCCGTTCTTGCTGAGTCTGGGTTATCGCCTGCAGTTAAAAAAGGACAAAATCACGCCGCTGGAAATACAAAAGCTGCTTGAGGCGGCGCGCGGCAAGCCCGAGGAGCGCGTGCTCAATCGCGTTCTCCTGCGATCGATGAAACAAGCGCTCTATCAACCTGAGAACATCGG
This sequence comes from Binatia bacterium, assembly GCA_040877705.1. Lineage (GTDB taxonomy): Bacteria > Desulfobacterota > Binatia > UBA9968 > UBA9968 > WHTF01. Next base: position 10,944 of record JBBDNJ010000255.1, read on the forward strand.
CCACTTCGGCTTGGCATCCACTTGTTATACCCACTTCACGTCGCCGATCCGGCGCTATCCCGATCTGATCGTGCACCGGATGCTCGATAAAGCGCTGCAAGGCGAGAAATTAAAAGCCGGCAAGCGCGAAGACCTCTCCTCCTATTTAGTCGAAGCCGGCAAGCACACGTCGAACCGGGAGCGCAACGCCATGGACGCCGAGCGTGAAATGGTCGACCTCAAAAAAGCCCAGTTCATGATCGACAAAATCGGCGCGGAGTTCAGCGGCTTTATCACCAGCCTGGCAAACTTCGGTTTCTTCGTCGAGCTCGACGACTATTTCGTCGAAGGACTGGTGAAAATCGCTTCGCTCAGCGACGACGATTATTACTACTACGAGAAAGAATACCTCATCAAAGGCCTGCGCCACGGCCGCAAATTCCGCCTGGGCGACAACGTGCGCGTCAAAGTCGCGCGCATCAATGCGTTTCGGAGTGAAATCGATTTTGAGTTGGTAGGCTAAAGACCGCTAAAGTTCATTTAAGAAGTCATTCGGCCTTTTACCGTCATACCGGTGAAAACCGGCATCCAGAAGTCTTTGAAATTCCTGGATTCCGGGTCGCGCAACCCCGGACTGTGATCCGGGGTTGCCCGGAATGACGATTGAATTGTGCAACGAACTTCTGAGACACCACACTAGCCAGACTTCCATAGATTAGATTCAACAGATTAAGACCGCCGGGTCATTTGCCCGTTAGCTCTTCTCTTTCTGGCAAGTCCATGGTACGGCTTTAGCGAATAACAGCATCATGTTATGAACGCAAAATAAAAGAGTAAACCGCGCAAAACGTCTCCTTCACATGTCTCGCCGATGATTTTGGTTGTTGCCTATGGACCGTAAAGTCGCTCGATTAGCTCAGTCCGAAATTGAGGTTCCTCCTGCTCATGACTGGCGAACCACCGATACCGACGAAATCAACAAGCGACGGCTTCGAGCTCGGGCGGAATCGCTGCGCGTTACTGAGATGGGCGGCGCTCACCCCATTTTCGCGAATTTCCAGGTGAGTTCCGGAAGCGGCATGTCTTATTCGATAGAGATCCGTAGTCTGCGCGAGCGCCTCTACTTCTGCACCTGCGTGGATTTCCGCATCAACGGACTGGGAACTTGCAAGCATGTCGAGGCTACTCTGCATTACCTTGAGGCCCGATATCGCAGCCGGTTTGACGACGCCCAAGCGAGCGAGTCGCCGATCATTGACATCGTCCCCGACCCTGCGGGCGATACGCTTCGGATTGAAGGAGCGACGAATCGCGTCCCGGTTCGATTGCGCCGGCTCTTCGACGGCGATGGCCGGCTTCGAAATAAAGAATCCGAGCAGGTCATCGAAGAAATCCGCAAGGCGCGAATCCCCAACCTCCGCATCTCCCAGCAAGTATTCCCGTGGCTTCAGGCACGACGGCAGATCGAGGAGCGCAAGACCTTGCTTCGAGAATATGAACAGAAAGTTCAGTCCGGGGAGTGGCCCGCGCAGGAAACCCTGGCGCCGCTTTATCCGTACCAGCGCGAAGGGATGCTGCACCTCGCGTTTAAGGAACGCGCCCTCTTGGCCGATGAGATGGGGCTCGGGAAAACCATTCAGGCTATCGCAGCCTGCGCCCTGTTACAGCGCCTGGGTAAGGCATCCCGGGTCCTGGTGGTTACTCCCGCCTCACTCAAAACCGAGTGGGAAGAACAGATTCAACGCTTCACGAATCTCGCGTATCGGCTAGTATTTGGCGCCCGCAAAGCAAGACTTGCGGTTTACACCTCCCCCGCCTTCTTCACCATCGCTAACTATGAACAGATCGTGCGCGACGGCCTCGACATCAATCGAACCCTAAAACCCGAGGTGGTTATCTTGGACGAGGCCCAGCGCATCAAGAACTGGACTACCAAGACGGCTCAGTCGGTGAAGCGGCTGAATAGCCGCTATGCATTCGTGCTGACCGGAACACCGATTGAAAACCGAATCGACGAGCTCTATTCCCTAATGGATTTCCTGAATCCCGGAGTATTGGGGCCGCTATTTCGCTTCAACCGGGAGTTCTACGAACTCGATGACCGCGGCCGGCCGGTGGGCTACCGCAACCTCGACCAGCTTCACGCTCGTGTGCGGCCTTTCATGCTGCGCCGGCGCAAAGCCGACGTCGAAACGGAACTGCCGGATCGAACGGACCAAACTTTCCTCGTGCCCCTCAGCAACGAGCAGAAAAACCGCTATCTGGATCACGAAGCTCAGGCGGCGCGCCTAGCGAGTATCGCCAAGCGGCGGCCGCTGACTCAGCAGGAGTCGGAGAAATTGCTCCGGGAACTCGCCATGATGCGCATGGTTTGCGACACTAATTACATCCTCGACCCGAAAGATCGCGCCTGTCCAAAGCTGGCGGAGTTGGAAAAGATCCTCGAAGAGTGCCGCGAGAACAATGATGTCAAAGTGCTTGTCTTCTCGGAGTGGGAGCGCATGCTCGAGCTGGTTCAGGGCCTCTGCAGGCGCTTGCGGCTGGGCTACGCTCTCCACACCGGGTCGGTGCCGCAACTGCGCCGGCGCGCTGAGATCCAACGTTTCAAAAATGATCCCGGCTGCCGGGTGTTCCTGAGCACCGATTCCGGCAGCACAGGACTCAATCTCCAAAGCGCCAGCGTGGTCATTAGCTGTGATCTCCCTTGGAACCCGGCGCGGCTGGAACAGCGCA
>JBBDNJ010000256.1:0-13630 GCA_040877705.1 Binatia bacterium
GAGCTGCTGGGGCATGCTGAGCGATGCCGGTTGCCGCGAAGCGGGCAGCACATGCTGTGCTGCGTTCACGACTATCCAATGGGGACGCCCGGTGTCGGCGCGGAGCTCCAGAAGGCGCGCCAGCAGATCGAGAAAGAAAGAAGGTCGATCGCTCAAAGGCACGCCGGCCAGATTGACGACTACATTCTCATCCGGATTTTCAAGGAGGCGGAGAACTTCATCGGCGGTGGGCGCCCGTTCATGATTGCCGAGCCGCACTGCCCCGCCGATCCTTTCGTAATGTCCCCCTGAATCGACGACACAGAATTGGTAACGTTGCTTGTAAAGGCGTGCCAGGAAGCTGGTGGCGACAGTTGATTTCCCGCTGCCGGTGGAACCGGCCAACAACATATTGGCGGCGAATGGCCGGATGCGAATTTCTTCGCCGTCCTCGCGTCTGCCGAGCAGCAGGTTATGTCTTTTCAAGCCGGCTTCCCGTTCGCGGAGATCGGTGGCGACTATCTCGGCGATCAGTTCGCTGGTACCTGCTCCGTTCTCGCCCGCGGTGACAAAGTCCGCTTGCTCCTTCAGCATGGGCAGTGCGTTGGCTACCGCCACGGAACATCCACAAAGGGTAAGAAAGGCGTGATCGTTCTCGGCGTCGCCCACACCGATCACGTTGTGCGGCGAAAGACCCATTTCTTTTAAGGCGGCGCCAAGTCCGGTGGCCTTGCTCGTGCCGGCCGGCAGCACCATGACCGCGCCTTTGTTAAAAATCACTTGCAGCTCAAGCCCAAGCTCTCGAATCGTATCGAGCACCGTGTTTTCATGAGGATGCCACGTCGAGACGATGGCCTGGCCGACTGAAACCGGAACGTTTCGTTCGCGGAGTTTGGCGATGAACTTTGCCGGGGGTGGATCCGCCAGTGGTTTACTCTCCCCGCTCGCGGGGTCATAAAGCAAACAGCCATTTTCAGCGACGATCCATTCGAAGAGATCGCCGCGGGGAAATACCGAAAAAAGGTCTTGCAGTTCACGTCCGGTGACCATGATCAGCTTTCGTCCTGATGCTACCAGATGCTCGAGCGCCGCGATCGTGCCGCTCGACACTTGGCCGTCGTGAGCCAGGGTGCCGTCATAGTCGCAAGCCAAAGCCAGATACCGCATGTTTTCCGTCTCCTCCGCGCAACGTGGAGTCAATTATAATAAAATAGGCGATGGACGGGGGGATTTCAAATTAACATTTTGAATTTCGCTGGTATCGATCACGGATTTCGCTATACTTTTTCCGGAAGGATGTGCTTATGAATCAGGTTATTCGATTGCCCGATGAGTTTTATATTCTCGCGACGGCTTCTGCCGCCGACGAGTCCCGAGTTCTTAAACAAGGCGACAGCTTCGGAATCTTCGATCATTATGGCGACGTTCTTCAATTCGGTTTGGGCGAACAGGGCATCTATCACGAGGGAACACGGTTTCTTTCGCTTCTGGAATTCCGTATAGGCAATGTTCGCCCGTTTCTCCTCAGCTCGATGATAAAAGAAGACAACGTTCTTTTCACCGTCGATCTGACCAATCCCGATGTCTATGTGGATGGCACGGTTGCGCTGCGCCGCGGTGATTTGCACATTTTGCGCTCGAAGTTCATCTGGCAGGCAACCTGCTATGAGCGGCTGCAGATCATCAATTACAGTCTGTTCCCGATTGAGCTCTCATTCGCGATCCGATTCGACGCCGATTTCGCCGACATTTTCGAAGTGCGCGGGGTTAAGAGAGAACGCCGAGGGACTCGCCTCGAAGACGAAATTGACGTGGATCGCGTTACCTTGAGCTACCTTGGCCTTGATGAAATCATTCGCCAAACTAGAATTGAGTTTTCCCCGGCGCCGGAAAAACTGGCGACTTCCGAAGCGTTTTTTCAGAAAGTTTTCGCTCCCAAGAAGCATGAGTTCTTCTTAATGACCTACTCCTTCGGATTGAATCATTGTTTCCCGGTCCGGCGCCCTGCTGACGTGGCGCTGCACGAAGCGGAGCAGGCGCTGGAATCGTATAAGGGCGAGGAGTGTCACATCCATACATCCAATCACGAATTCAATGGCTGGCTTGCTCGTTCGTATGCCGATATTCACATGATGATCACAGAAACCGAACATGGTCTTTACCCCTATGCCGGAGTGCCTTGGTTCAGCACCGTGTTCGGCCGCGATGGGATCATCACGGCATGGGAGCTTTTATGGATCTTCCCGCGCGTTGCCAAGGGGGTGCTTAAATACTTGGCTGCGACTCAAGCGACCGAAGTTATTTTCGAAAGAGATGCCGAACCCGGAAAAATGCTGCACGAAACCCGGCGTGGAGAGATGGCGGGACTGGATGAGATTCCCTTCGATTGTTACTATGGCAGCACGGACAGCACGCCGCTTTTTATCATGCTCGCCGGCGCTTACTTCGCTCGGACCAACGATCTGGAATTCATGCGCTCGATCTGGCCGCACATACAGCGCGCGCTGCAGTGGATCGAAGTCTATGGCGACGTCGATGGCGACGGTTTCATCGAAACCATGCGCCACTCGTCACACGGCTTGGTGCAGCAAGGCTGGAAGGACTCGTGGGATTCTGTTTCTCATCAAGACGGCAGCCTGGCGCAAGGACCGCTGGCGCTGTGCGAGGTCCAGGGCTACGTTTACGCCGCCAAGCACGCAGCGGCGCGCATGGCCGCAGTCCTCGGCCTTGTGGACGAGAGTCGAAGACTTTTCGATCAGGCCGAGCGGCTCAAAAACCAGTTCAACGAAGCGTTTTGGTGTGACGACCTGGGTACCTATGCTATCGCGCTCGATTACGAAAAGCGTCCTTGCAAGGTCAAAGCGTCGAATGCCGGCCACTGCCTTTTTGCCGGGATCGCTACTCCTGAGTATGCGTCGCGGACTGCACGCACCCTGATGAGCGAAGATTCTTTTTCGGGCTGGGGGATCCGTACATTATCGACTTCGGCAGTGCGTTATAATCCAATGTCCTATCATAACGGCTCGGTATGGCCTCATGACAATGCGGTTATCGCCGCCGGTTTCGCGCGCTACGGTTTTCAAGATCTCGCCGGCAAGATTATCAGCGGCTTTTTCGACGCAAGCGTGTTTTTTGATTCGTATCGTTTGCCCGAGTTGTTCTGCGGTTTTCCGCGTCGCGAGGGCGAGGGTCCGACCCGTTATCCGGTCGCATGCGCGCCGCAAGCGTGGGCGGCGGGCTCGGTCTTCTTAATGCTGCAAGCGTGTCTCGGGCTTGCCGTGCACGCGACGGAATCGAAGGTTTATTTCGAAACGCCCTTGTTGCCGGGATTCGTCGAAGAAATTCACATTAAGAATCTCAAGTTCCGAGAATCACTTCTCGATGTCGTAGTGGATCGCAGCTTTCGAGGCATCGGCGTGGAGCGCCGTGAAGGGGATGCGAGCATCGTCATCAGCTGAAGCTTTATCGAGCCGGTGATAGATGTTCAGGTAATCTTCGACCATGCGAGCGGCACTGAAACGTTTTTCGAAAACCTGCCGGCAGCGCAGCCGATCGAAGTCTTGAAGCTTACCGATCGCCGCGACGGCGCCGTCGACGTCGTTAACGATAAAGCCGGTAACTTTGTCCTCGATCAATTCGGGTACGGAACCGCAGCGAAAGGCAATCACGGGAGTGCCACACGCCATGGCCTCAATCATCACTAACCCGAAAGGCTCCGGCCAATCGAAGGGACACAGTAACGCATAGGCATTGGCAAGGAAATCTTTTTTTTCTTGCTGATTGATTTCGCCGATAAACTCCACCCGTGAACTTGCCAGGAGCGGTCGTATGGCTTGTTCCATATAGTTACGATCGACGGGGTCCACTTTGGCCGCCATCTTGAGTTTAATGCCGGCGCGGTTGGCTATTTCGATGGCGCGATCCGGCCGCTTTTCCGGCGAGATTCGCCCCAGGAACGCGAGGTAATCTCCGGGCCTATCCCGGCAGGTAAAGAGATCCGCTGGCAGCCCATGATAAACGGTTCCCTGCCAGTTGGCCCGGGAGAACGGTTTACGTTGCGCATTCGAAATTGAGACCAGGGGCATCTCGCTGAATTTCCCATACAGGGGCATCAGGTCGGGAATGTCGAGACGACCGTGCAAGGTACTCAGGTGCGGCGTCGGTTGTCTGCGCGAAAGCGGAAAATGAAGGTAGTCAATATGGAAATGAATCATGTCAAACTGCGGCGCTCTCTCGAAAACCTCTTCCAGCAGCAGGTAGTGATAGGCCAGAGGATCGGATACTCGGGGGTCTAACCGTAGCGCTCTCGTGCACGGCGCGATGAGGCGAGCCGCCGTGATGGAATCACCGCTAGCGAACAAAGTGACCTCGTGTCCTTGCGCTACTAACTCCTCAGTCAGGTAAGAAACTACTCGTTCAGTGCCGCCGTAGGCCCGTGGCGGCACACTCTCATAGAGAGGAGAAACCTGTGCAATCCTCATTCTAAAGATCCTTACCGGAAGTGGGAACGGCGCAGGCCGAGAGAGGCAAGTTTTTCTCGTCCCGTGTGAGGTTGTTCGAAATGTCTATCTTCCGTTATCGTTTTCCGAGTGCCCTCAATGGGAGCAATCAATATGCCAGCGATCAGCCCGCCGTGTGCGTCTCCGCCGCAGGGGAAATTTTGCATCAGCAGAGCAGAGTTGATCGTCGATTATTGAGATATTGAGCTCACGATGAGGCGCCGATTCGAGCTCAAGCCATCGCGCAAACGAGACATATGCCGGGTTGGGCGTGTTGCTACTTTGGGACGTATGTCTCTGCTGGCATATGTCGTTATACTTAGCATGGGAAGGCAGAACGATTCACTCATCAAAGGAGAGATAGCTTTTCAAAACCGGTAACTCCTAAATCAGGTCGTGCACAATATCGATGCTTAATTCGAGCTAAAGGGTGTGACAAGCCATGTCAACACGAAGGTCCAGCATGGCTTCGAATCGCATGGCCGGGTGAAGAGCAAGACTGGACAGTTCCTCGGCTCACCATATGGTACAAGTATTGCGCCAAGTGCTTCATATGGCTGACAAAATTCTCGTTTTAGAGGATGACGAGGGTAACCTCGTAACGCTTAGTCGGTATTTGCAGACGATGGGTTATGCGGTAGAGCAGGCTAGTGACGGGCTGGGGCGCTCTTGAAACTTGAACTAGACAGGTTTGATCTCGTACTGTCGGATATTATGATGTTGGTAGTCGATGGCTTCTTACTAACGAAGCATATACGCGCCAATTTTCCCGCCACGCTGATAATCCTAATGACCGGAAATCCTCCGGAGCGACCACGCGAAGTCGCTACTCAAGTTGGCGCCAGGCTTTTGCTGTCAAAGCCTTTCATGCTTGACGAGCTGGTAGAAAAGATTAAAGAAGTGCTGTCTCTGAAGGAGTTCTAACGCGATCGGACTCGCCAGGAGTTCATCCCTATCGATAACTGAGGTGGACATTATTCTACTGGGCACGACTATGCAGGCTTCTGTACAGTTCGATGTCCCGCAGCGCTGCTTTTTCATTGCGGAGCTTACTCATCGCATCCACTGCCTTGATATCCTCTTCCAGTTTTCCTCGTCTTTCGTACAGTTCTTTGATCTCTTTTAGGAGCCTGGCTTGAATCTCTGTGTCTGCATACGTCCGCATTCGTGCCTCCTTCGAAATGTTTAGGCGCGCTGATGAGCAATAAACGAGCCGTGACGTAAGTTAACGAATTCTCTACGAATCGTGGCGATAATTGACGCCCCGACTGTCTAACCCGTGACAGAAATGCACGAATAATACGAAAGACTGCGTAAAAAGAGGCAGGAGATGAAAAGTAGGCGTTTGGTTTGCTTTTTGATGCAGCTTACCTAAACGCCAGCACTTTGCTTGACAATTGAGGCACCGGCCTTAGCGAAGTTGCGCGCGAACGCTTCCATGCCCTTTTCTATTTTGTCGCCGCTTTCTATAACTGTTGGCATGGTCATTTCTTACGACTGACGAATCGGCCGGGGGAAGGGATTGAGAGGCTTCAAAGGCGGTTCCCTTGGCCAAGGCGGCTCGAACAACACCGGGTTCCACATTCATGATAGTACAAACCCAAATGAAGTCGCTCACTTCATCGTTATCCGATGCAAACCATTCTTGAGCAGAACTCCGGGCGCGTGGGTCTTTGGATGCCAGATCTTGAATCGCTTGAATGACGACCTCAGTCCACAGTTGCGCTTCGGGCAACATGCAGTGATCGGTATGGATAACGTGTCCATGGGCTGCCATTGCTTCCTCCCACTAATTTGAAACGTTCCCGTTTGCGCGTTCTTGAATCATACAGTCTCAGAATAACACTCACCGAGATAAGAAAAAGATAGGGTTGCAAGAACTCTGAATCCCAAATAGCCCGTGCCTTTATCTGTTTCCACGTGATCAGGTGCAATTCCGTTTTGTCCTGAGCGAGTCGACGCGCGAATTTTTCAGCGCCAGCAGAAAGGATGTCACCGTTCCGGTTTGCCGGCGTCGATCCATTTCTTTGCCAACTCGATCCCTTCGTGCCTGGCAGCGCCCTGCGTCTCGAACTCGCGTTCGTTGCAGGTCAAGGTTTTTAATCGCCGGAAAGCGCCATCCTCCCACATCACGATAACGAAACACGTCCAGCGTTGACGACGCCGCACGGGTCTGATTGAAACCCAGATGCGGTGTCCGTTGTGTTCAGTGATTTTCCTTGGCCCATCTTGGGGTGGCGCCGGTCCATCGTCCATTGATTAATTTTACAAACAACAATGTTCAAAAAACGGGGGGGGGCGGCAAGCTGAAGCTTCGGCCCAACCCTTTGCACAACCGAAATTACCATCGAGTCACAAATTTCTACGCCGATAGCTGACCCGTGACTTCCTAATATTTAGCTGAATTGTCTAAAGCTGACAGAGAGAGCGCGGACGGTGTGATAGATGTCCGATTATCCCAACGCAACGAATAAAAGCGCTACCCCATTGACTTAAACAGACGAAGATTCGACTTCCGCGATAATTCTGAGTTCTGGTCCGAGTCAGTGCTTTTCTACAAATTAACTTGATCACAGGACTTCTCGAACTGACCGAAGCTAAAGGGGAACCATTTAAACAAACTCGTTGACTAGATGAAACGAGTCCCTTATACAACTGTCCCAACTCGAGAGTAACAGCGCATGCGGAAACAAACGAGGTTGGATGCTCATCAAACGCTCCGGTTCTCAACAGGCACTAAAGAAATAAATTATGACTAGTTATTTAATGCGTACTTTGGCGCGAGGGTTACGCGTGGCGCACTGGGGAGTGGTCGTGATTCTGGCCGCTCTTTCCGGCCCGGTGATGGCACAAACCCATGCTCAACTGGCCAGTGACGTCGGCGCCCTAAAGAAAGTGCCTTTCGAAGAACTGTTCAATCTCGAAATCACTACCGTATCGAAACGACCTGAGCGCCTAGTCGACGCGCCCTCCGCAGTCCAGGTCATCACCTCCGAAGAGATCCGCCGCTCCGGCGCGACGAGCCTGCCAGAAGCGCTGCGCCTGGCCTCCAATCTTCAAGTCGCTCAGGTCGATTCCAGCCGGTGGGCCATCAGCGCGCGCGGCTTTAACGCGACGACGGCCAACAAACTACTCGTGCTGATCGACGGCCGTACCGTCTATACACCGCTTTTTTCCGGCGTCTTTTGGGACGTGTAGAACGTCATGCTCGAAGACGTCGAGCGCATCGAAGTCATTAGCGGACCGGGAGCGACGCTCTGGGGCGCCAACGCCGTCAATGGTGTCATCAATGTCATCACCAAAAGCGCCCGCGACACGCAAGGCGCACTCCTGAGCGGCGGCGGCGGTTCATTTCTCAGGGGCTTCGGCAACGCCCGCTACGGTGACAAGCTTGGCCAGGACCTTTACTTCCGGCTCTACGGGATGGGCTTTGATCGCGACGATACAATCTGCTGGGCAATGCGGTCAAATTCGTGCCGGCGGGAGTAGTCCCCGAAGTTCATGTCCGCAGTGAGCGGCTCGACGGCAAAGTGCGCCTTAGGTTTGGTGACAACGGGGTCGGCATCGATCCGTCGCATCACGAGCGGATTTTTCAGATTTTCGGACAGGTCTATCCGGAGAAGAAATATGGCGGCACGGGTATCGGCCTGGCGATTGTGCGCAAAGCTGTGCAGCGCATGAACGGAGAAGTGGGTGTGGAATCCGGGCTGGACAAGGGTAGCCGCTTCTGGTTAATTCTAAACGAGGTAAAATATGACAACTGATCGCGCGATACTGCTGATCGAGGACAACGAAGACGATGTGTTTCTGATGAAGCGCGCGCTCAAGGGCGCTCGCGTCATCAATCCTCTGTTCGTGGTGGAAGATGGCCAGGAAGCCGTGGATTATCTCGGCGGCGCAGGCAAATTCAGCGACCGCGGCAGTTACCCTCTGCCGGCCGTTGTTTTTCTCGATCTGAAACTGCCGTTCATATCAGGGCACGATGTGCTGGCCTGGATTCGGAGCCGGAAAGAGTTCGAATCGCTGGTGGTCATCGTGCGCACGTCATCCAACGAAGCGAGCGATTTAAGCAGATGCTACTCGGTCGGCGCCAACTCTTATCTCGTCAAGCCGCCGTCGCCTGAACAGCTCGACGACCTGGCAAAAGCCTTCAAATGGTATTGGCTGGAATACAACCAATTTGAAGGCAATTGAACAAGCTGACCTGGGCAGACTGGGTCGGTAACACAGATGGAAACCTCAAATCAGTGAGACTCACTCACCTGAGCCGGTTGTCGGAAAATTGCTTGACTCGGAACCGCGAGTTGATATTAGAGGTATGTGCCCCGTGCGCAACCGAGCCTGGTACTACCGTCCTTTAACTGGAGCATCTGACTTGATTTGCGCCCGTGTGTAGGAGATTGCCATGACGACCGCGGCTCCAGCTAATCTGGATAAGCTTTTTCCCGGTAACACCGAGATGGCTCGCCGCATGCGGGACTTCGATTGGTCAAACAGTGACCTGGGGCCGCCCGAGAGTTGGCCTCAAAATCTCCGTATCGCTATCAGTATCTGCCTCACATCCCGCTTCCCCATGCACGTGTGGTGGGGACCGGCGTTGACGTTGTTCTACAACGACGCCTACATTTCATTTCTCGGCCGGGGCAAACATCCGGCCGTACTCGGCCGTTCGGGGCGCGAGGCGTGGTCTGAGATTTGGGACACGATCGGCCCCATGATCGAAACGGTCATGACGACTGGCAATGCGAGTTGGTCCGAAGACATCCTCATGTTTTTTGACCGTAAACTTCCGAAGGAAGAGGTTTACGTCACCTTTTCGTTCAGCCCTGTGTTCGGCGAGAGTAACAAGGTCGATGGAATGTTTTGCGCCTGCACGGAGACTACGGAGAAGCTGATTGGCAACAGGCGTCTGGAGACTCTTCGCAAGCTCGGTGTCGAAGCAGCGAAAGCGCGCAGCATTGCCGAGACTTGCAAGGCGGCCGCGGAAGTCCTGAGTGAAAACCCGCACGACATTCCCAGCGCGGCGTTTTACGTGGTGGACGAAGCGCTGGCAACGGCGCGCTTGGCCGCAACGACAGTCGTCTCGGACGGTGAGTGGCGGCTCCCGGAATCCATTTCTCTCGAGGAGGAAAATAGTTTGTCGGGCTTACCGCTTGCTTCGGTGCTCCGGACCAAGCAGGCCGCGGAGTGCGCCGATTTGGACCTGGTGGGCATTCGGCTCTCGGGCGGGCCTTGGCCGGAGTCGGCAACAACGGCAATCGTGCTGCCGCTGCTCGCCGCGGGCCATGAAAAGTTGCTGGGGCTCATGGTTGCCGGCGTGAGTTCGCGCCGCGTGCTCGACGACGCCTATCGCGACTTCTTCGATCTCGTGGCCGGACACATCGTCACCGCCATCGCCAACGCTCAAGCCTACGAGGCTGAACGCACGCGTGTTGAAGCGCTAGCGGAAATCGACCGGGCAAAAACAGTGTTCTTCAGCAACATCAGCCACGAGTTCCGCACCCCGCTGACACTCATCCTTGGGCCTATGGAGGAGTTGCTGTCGGGCGCTTTGGGTGAGACCACGGAGCTTCAGCGCGCGCACTTGGCAACGCTACGCCGTAACGCCGTGCGCCTGCAGAAACTCGTGAATACTCTTCTCGACTATGCGCGGGTGGAGGCCGGTCGTATCGAAGCCACCTACGAGCCGGTGGATATCGCTCTTCTCACTCGCGAGCTTGCGAGCACCTTCTGCTCAGCGGTCCACCGCGCCGGGCTCATTTTCGTGCTGAACTGCCCCTCGCTCGACGAGCCGATCTACGTTGACCGGAACATGTGGGAGAAGATCGTTCTCAATCTCCTCTCCAACGCCTTGAAGTTCACCTTCGCGGGATCCATCGAGGCGTCGTTGATCTCCGCCGGTGACCGCGTTGCATTCGCCGTGCGGGACACCGGTGTTGGCATCCCCGAAGAAGATCTGCCGCGTCTGTTTGAGAGGTTTCATCGCGTGCACGGCACGCGCGCTCGCACACAAGAGGGCTCCGGCATCGGCCTCGCGCTGGTGCACGAGCTAGTCAGGTTACATGGCGGCGCCTTGGAGGTGGAGAGCGCTCCGGACATAGGCACAACGTTCACAGTCTTTATCCCAAAGGGCTCCTCACATCTTCCTGAGGAACGCCTCAGCTCGCCACGCACTCTGGGCTCTACCGCGCTCGGCGCGGCTCCCTTTGTCGAGGAAGCGCTCCGATGGTTTGCCGATGATGAGCGCGCCAAGACGTCTCAGCTTTCGATTAGCGCGCCCGCGGTCACACCGGCGCCGGCATTGTTAGCGCCGGCTTCAGAGCGGATCCTGGTGGTCGACGACAATGCGGACATGCGTAACTACCTTCGCCGGCTGCTGGAGCTGCACTGGCACGTTGAAACGGTTGAAGATGGCGCCAAGGCGCTCGCGGCAGCCAGGGAGCAACAGCCCGATCTCATTATCACGGATGTCATGATGCCAGGACTGGGCGGATTCGAGCTGCTGCGCGAGCTGCGCGCCGATGCCCAAACCAGAACGGTTCCACTGATCTTGCTTTCGGCGCGCGCGGGAGAAGAGGCCTACGTCGAAGGGATGAACGCGGGCGCGGACGATTACGTGGTCAAGCCGTTCGGTGCTCGCGAGCTGCTGGCGCGGGTCAAAGCGCGCCTGGAGATCGCCCGCGTCCGCCGCGAGGCTGAACAGCGGATTACCAACATCTGGGAGAGCATCACCGACGGATTCCAGGTGATCGATAACGAGTGGCGGTTGACCTATATGAACTCCGAAGCCAATCGGATCCTGGCCGCCAATGGGATGGACCCCGGCTCAGTGATCGGCACACATTTCTGGGACGAAATCTTCCCGGAAGCCGCGGCCAGCGACATCGCACTACACCTGCGCCGCGCAATGACGGAGAGGGTGCCGGTCACGTTCGAAAGTTATTATGCGCCATGGCGCCGATGGTATTCCAACCGGGTTTATCCGCTGCCGGACGGCGGTCTGGCCAACTATTTTCAGGACATCACGGTGCGCAAGCAAGCCGAAGAAAAACTGCGTGAGTCCGAAGAGCGTCTGCGTCGTGCGATGCAAATCGAAACAGTCGGCGTTATCTTTTTCAAAACCGACGGCAGGATCACCGATACCAATGATGCCTTTCTGCGCATGAGCGGCTACAGTCGCGACGACTTTGAGCAGGGGCTGGTGCGCTGGGACGAAATGACGCCGCCGGAGTGGATGCCGCATTCCCTCAAAGCCGTCGACGAGTTAAAGTCAACGGGCCGCACCGTTCCCTACGAAAAAGAGTATATCCGCAAGGATGGTTCACGCTGGTGGGCATTGTGTGCCGCAACGCAGCTCGCAATAGACGAGGGTGTGGAATTTATCATAGACATCACGGAGACCAAACAAGCGGACGAGGCGTTAAAGGAGGCCAGCCGCCATAAAGATGAATTCCTGGCCAATATGAGCCACGAAATTCGCAGTCCCATGACCGGGATCATGGGTTATGCCGACATCTTGTTGATGAAACTTCAAGACCCCGACAACATCGAATGCGTCAAGACGATCAAGGAAAGCGGCAACTACCTTCTTGAAATCATCGACGACATTCTCGATCTGTCGAAGATCGAAGCCGGCAAACTCAAGCTCCATAAGGAATCCGTTCCTTTAACCGCGCTCCTCGCCGAGACCCATACGCTGATGGCCGTGCGCGCCAAAGGAAAAAAACTGCCGCTGATCTTGAGATACGATGGCGCCGTGCCTGAAACCATCGAGACCGACCGCACGCGCCTGCGGCAAATTCTCGTGAATCTTGTGAGTAACGCGATCAAATTCACCGAGCAGGGCAGCGTGCAGATGATCGTAAGATTTCTGGCAGAGACCGATTTGCTCCAGATCGACGTGGTCGATACCGGCATCGGTATTTCACCGGCCCAGCAACGGCGTTTGTTTCAGCCCTTCAGCCAAGAGGATAGCTCGGCGACTCGCGAATATGGCGGCACGGGTCTGGGATTGGCCATCACCGGGCGTTTAGTGGAGATGCTCGGCGGCTACATTTCATTCGATAGCAAGGTGGGGAAAGGTACCGCTTTTCATGTCATCATTCCGATCGGGCCGATTCGCGGCGCAACGGTGCTTCCTATCGGGATAGGCTCACGCGAACGAATGGAAACGACGCCGGCGCTCAATTGCCGCGTTCTCGTGGTCGATGACCGCGCCGAAATCCGCTATCTGATAAGTCACTTCGTAAGAGAGGCGGGCGGGCGCGCAACCGGCGTTGCCGACGGCCAAACGGCCATTGAAGAAATCAAAGAATCCGACCAAGATGGCGACTTGTTCGATCTCGTGATTATGGATATCCAGATGCCCGGCATGGATGGTTATCAGGTAACGCGCAGGCTGCGGGCGGAAGGTTTTAAGAAGCCGATCATCGCGCTGACGGCGGGAGCGATGAAGGGCGATCGCGAGAAGTGTTTGCAGGCGGGATGCGACGATTATTTGAGCAAGCCGATCGATCGTCATGCGCTGGTGCAGCTCGTCGCTCACTATGCCCACAAGTCCGGACGATCGTCGAACACGGAAGAAGGGAAACTCAAGATACTTTTAGTCGATGACAGTCCTACGGCTTGTCGATCCACCGGTCTTCTGTTGGAAATACAAGGGCACGATGTCCGCACCGCTGCGAACGGACATTCGGCGCTTGCGATAGCGCGGCAATTTCATCCCGACGTGGTTCTTCTAGACATTAACCTGCCGGATATGAATGGCTACGAGCTCATGAAGTGTCTCAAAGAGATAGATGATTTCGGCGGCGCCAGGTTCATTGCTTTGACCGGTTACGGCGAGGAAGACGTTCCAAGACAAGGGACCATCGAGTTCGACCACTTTCTCCAAAAGCCGCTGAACATGACTCACCTGGATGCGCTCTTGCGCGCAAAATCTTATGCCGCGGCGCCTTCGCCATAGCGCCAATGTCCAATCATTTCTCAGATTAAAAGCGACAGATTCGAACTGTCTGGAACGCGGCGCATGGCCAGCGCTGAAATGATTGTAAGGGAAGGTTTAAATCGTTCCCTACAGCAATGCCCAAATCGGCTCCAGTTGATTGACTGGGCATGAAAGGCGGTTATAAGATCGTACGTAATGCAAGAAT
>JBBDNJ010000257.1:0-13607 GCA_040877705.1 Binatia bacterium
TTTGGTGCTAACCATGTTCATGTCCACACATCAAAATGAATATACAAGGGGCAGGTTTAGAACCTGCCCCTATTATTTTCGGATCTCGATACGACGATGCGGAGCCATCATATCATGCCGACAATTAGCGTATTCTTTGGTATAATCATTCGCATGTTTTACCGCGACCATAACCCGCCTCACTTCCATGCGGAGTACCAGGGGCAAAACGCCACCTTTGATTTCGATGGTAAGCTGCTTGAAGGTGAAATTGATTCCCGGACTGCAAAGACCCTCATCAGGAAATGGGCACGTCTGCACAAGTCCGAGCTCAGCAGGAATTGGGAGAACATGCGGCAAAGGAAAGAATTCTCAAGAATCGAACCATTGAAATAGGAGGGGAAATGCTGCCATCGGTTACTAAAGCTAAATACGTGAGCGACTATCTGATCGAAGTGAAATTCAACGACGGCACGAAAAAAGTTATCGACTTTGAACCATGGCTCACGGGGCCGATATTCAGACCGTTGAAGAACAAAGACTACTTCAAGAAATTTTTTATTGATGGTCCGACAATCGCGTGGCCGAATGGTGCGGACATTGCTCCCGAAACGCTCTACGATGCAGATGCGGCTAAAATGGAAACCCAACGAAAGCTCAGACGTGCAGGTTAGATGGATGCCAAAATTGAACGTGCATCCGTCAAAAGGCGCCGGCGAAATCGCCTGCGTCCCGCCGATGGCCGCCATCCCAACGCCATTTTCAACGCGACCGGCGTGCGCATAACTAAACTGCTGTTCAGCCCAGACAACGTGCTTCGCGCGTTGAAGGCGGCAGGGAAAGCGTAAGCTCAAGTAAACGGTTTCCGTAAACGTAGGGGCAGGTTTGTAACCTGCCCTCCCAATATCGAATAAAGCGCCGGCAAACATTCCGCCAAAGTAGCTGCGCTACTAAAATCGGGCATCAGCATGCAGATGCTCGGCGAATTGGCTTTCTGCGCTATAAGTTGAGACCGCTGCACGATTTCTCCCCCTTCGTCGAAATGACACAGAGCGGCTGATCCGCGCAAAAAAGTTCGCGCCCTTCTTTACCGCCGCTCGTGAGTTTGTGGTTCGAGCGACGGAACACGTACTCGACTGTAGCTGCCCGAGCGGTTGTTCATCATTGGTTTCCGCACCAATCGATCGCATATTGCGGGCACGCCAACGACGTACTATCTTTGGTCGCAGTCGGTATCAGGGTCAAAAACATTCCCGTGGCGCGAAAGATTTCATACCAATTCGGCCGCTCTCAGTTGATTATTGAGTTTGGCGATATCACAAACTCGGATACGCAGGTCATTGTGAGTTCTGATGACTGTTACCTATCAATGAGCGGCGGGGTGTCGCAGGCGATACGACGCGCTGGAGGTGACGATATTGCACTTGACGCAGCTAAGAAGATACCCGCCCCATTGGGAAGCGTCGTCATAACAACGGCTGGCAACCTTCCGGCTCATTACATCTTTCATGTGATTACTCGCGGAGCGGAAGCCGCTGAAGCATTACCGGAGGAGGTTTTACAAAAGGCGACGGATCGCTGCATGGGGCTTGTCGAGGCTCTGCGGGTGAACTCCATCGCATTTCCCGCGCTTGGGGCAGGTACCGCTGCGTTCCCATTAGACAAAGTTGCCGCACAGATGGCAAAGGTTATCGCTTCGGCTTTGCTCAAAAGCGAAAGAGAAATACGGGTCGAAATTTATCTCTATGACCATCGAGGGCTGCTGCAGGAGATGGACTTCATTCCATTCATCGCCCGGTTCGCTGCTCGCGTTCCGGAGTTTGCCGATCATAAGACAGAGTCTGCCGATCCCGTGGCCGAGGAGAAGCGAACGCGGGATCGAGTCTTTGTCAGCTATAGCCATAAGAACAAAGAGTGGCTGGAAAAACTTCAAACGATGCTAAAGCCCCTCGTGCGCAAGGACAGCATCGCAATGTGGGACGATACTCAAATCAAGCCGGGTAAAAAATGGCGTGACGAGATCACCGAAGCGCTAGCGTCGGCAAAAGTTGCGGTGCTGCTTGTAAGTCCGGAATTTCTCCTGGCCCGATGTGCCAAAATCTGGATGAAGGAGGACCCAACTATGTCTAGGAGACGTGCGAAAATCGTGGTCGGGCTAACGCTGGTTTTTGCTTTGGTGCTCGCGGCCGCCTCCAGCGGCGTGACGGCACAGCAAGCGTCTAAGGTCGAGCTTCCCACCGGCTGGAAAACGCCCAGCGAGCTTTACGCCAAGCTGGCCCAAGTGCCGCGGGATCAGATCGACAAGATTCTTTATGAGGGAGCGAAGAAAGAGGGCGTCCTCACCTATGCGGGACCGTTCGAGGAGCGCCAGATGGCGAAGCTGTTGGAGGGCTTCATGAACAAGTACCCGGGCATCAACGCCAAGGGTATGGGTGGGCAGCAGGAGGATATCAGCAACCGCGTCATCGCCGAAGCGCGCGCGGGGAAGAGCAGTTTCGACATCGTCAGTGTCGGCACGTTCCTAGGTCAGTACCGCAAGGTGAACGCCTTGGCCGAAATTCACGACCTGGTGGGCAACGCTCGGTATCCCGCCAAGTTTCGGGGTAAAGATTTTTACTCCTGGAACCTGTTGAGCATGATTATCGCCTACAACACCAACCTGGTGAAGGCGTCGGAGGCCCCCAAAGGTTACATGGACCTGCTCGATCCCAAGTGGAAGGGCAAGTTCGCCGTCGACAACTCGCCCGACACGTGGGTATTCGGGATGCTGAACAAGTGGGGCTACGATAAGACCTACAATTATCAGAAGCAGATGATCCAGGATCAGAACGCGCTGATCCGCAAAGGCCACACCAACCAGACGAATTTGCTGATCGCCGGCGCGTTCCCGGTAGCCATCGAGTTATACTCTTATAAGATCGCGGATATGAAGAACAAAGGTGCCCCCGTGGAAATGGTCATTCCCAAGGAGTTTGTGTCCGCCGAAGCCAGCGGGGTCGGCATCAGCAGCCGGGCTCCGCATCCCTATTCGTCGCTGCTCTTCGCCCGGTTCCATATCGATCCCGAGGGCGGGCAGAAGATTCTGGCCCAGTTCGGACGCGTCATGGCGCATCCCGACACCAAGCTCAAGTACGAGGAACTACAGCGGCTGACGGCCAAGGACACCCTGGATCGGGTGTCGCTCCTGACCGCCACGGAGCTGGTCGAGTACAGCAAGCCGTACACGCAAATTATCAAGGAGATCTACAACCCGGCCTTCCGGGGTCAGTAAATCAAAATGCGATGGAGCTTCCCGGCCAAGGCATCGGCTCCTTGTCGGGCCAGCCGGGAGGCTCTTCGTTTTATCTGAGCGGTAACTAAGGTGGGATTGGGGAAGCGTGAATAGAAGTGGGAGAAGGTTTTTACCATGAGCTTCGAAACCGTTTCGGTATCATCGCGAAGTTCACTGGGATTGCCTCTGCAGTGGTCGCGCTGGATCAATGGCCAGACCATCGGCGTGGGTCTGCTGACCCTGCTGCTGATCTGGTTGATCATGGTCCCCCTGGCGGTGGTGATCTGGGGGGCCTTTCGCGACGGGCAACCGGGCGAGCCCGGCGTCTACACCCTGGCGAAATTCGTCCAGGCCTACCAGGGAACGCTGGTGCAAACCATCGGCAACACCCTGTTTTTTGCTCTGGGCTCGGCCGTCGTGTGTCTTTCGCTTGGCACCTTTCTGGCCTGGGTCACGGAACGGACCGACGCGCCTTTGCGGGCGATCATCTACGCCATATCCCTGTTCCCGCTGATCGCTCCCGGCATTCTGATGGCCAGCGCCTGGGTGCTCGTGCTTCACCCCAAGATCGGCATCGTCAATGTGGCGGCCCGCTCGTTGCTGGGTATAGAGGGCACTCTGTTCAACGGCTACAGCATGGGCGGTATGATCTGGGCACAGGCAATCGATCAGGTTTCGCTGCCCTTCTTGCTGATGGCCGCGGCCTTTCGCTCCATGGACCCGTCGCTGGAGGAAGCCTCCACGGTGTCGGGTGCACGCTTGGGCACCACCATACGAACGGTTACCTTGCCGCTGCTGTTGCCTGCTTTGCTGGCGGTTTTCTTGCTCGTATTCGTGCGCGCCATCGAGAGCTTCGACGTGCCCGCGGTGCTCGGCGTGCCGGGCGGCATTCCGGTATTCGCTACCCAGGTGTTTCTCGCGGTATGGGATGTGCCTCAGGACTACAACGTGGCATCGGCCTTTGGCGTCGGCTACCTGATCATTAGCCTGCTCCTGCTTTATCTGTATCACCGCGCCACCCGCAGGTCCGAGCGTTACGTCACGGTTACCGGCAAGGCGTTCCGGCCCCGCCGCATGCAGCTGGGAAGCTGGCGCTGGCCGGTGAGCCTCTTCAGCCTGCTGCTGTTGATGTTCGGAATCGGATTACCCGTTTTCGTGTTCGTCTGGACTTCGTTTCTGAATTTCTACCAGATCCCGTCGCTCTCCCATCTCTCGCTCTTCTCACTGGACAACTATCGGGCGATCCTGGAATTGCCCTATACTCTGCAAAGCATCTACAATACCCTGGTGGTCGGTATTGTATCGTCGCTGATCATCGTCATGATGGCGGCCACTATCTCCTGGATCGTCATTCGCACCCGTATCGCAGGAAGAAAGTTTCTGGATTTTCTATCTTTCTCGCCCATCGCGGTACCCGGCACGGTCATGGGTCTGGCGTTATTGTGGCTGTACCTGGTAGTGCCCATTCCGATCTATGCCACGTTGTGGATTTTGATCATTGCTTTCGTGGGCAAGTACATCACCGTGGCCGTGCGCTCGACCCATGCTTCGCTGCATCAGATCAGCGTCGAGCTCGAAGAAGTCTCGACGGTCAGCGGTGCCTCGTGGAGCCGTACCTTTCGATCCGTGGTGTTGCCGCTGATGGCCCCCGGCCTGGTGGTGGCGTTCATTTACAGTCTGTCGCTGACGTTTAAGGTTCTCTCGATTCCGATTTTGCTGGGAAGCGTGGACACCAAGCTCATGTCGGTGATGATTTTTAATCTCTATGAGGACGGGCAGTACCCCATGCTTTCCGCCATGGGCGTCATCTTGCTGATGCTCGTCCTGTCGCTATCATTGGTCGGCACCTACATCGGCAGGCGCTTTGGCGTGAAACAGGACTGAGGAGCTTAAGGGCCGCAGGAACGGGAGACGTGAAGCTGGCTACCCTGCGCGTGAAGGCCGCGGGCTGGTATGATTCAGAACGATTCTAGTGTAACTGCAAATCATCCGGTTTTTGGCTCTGCTGTTTACCGCGTTAACCCCTGGCCCTTCTCGCACCCATTTGCTGTAACAAGAAGCTTAATTGACAATCCGCGGCCCGAATAGTTTCACCGCGTTGTCCCACAGAATCTTGCGCTTGGCCTCATCGGAAATGAGCTGGGCGTCGAGAGCCGGGAGAGCTCGCTTCGGATCGATCGCGTCCGGGTGCGGGTAGTCGGTATTCCAGACGATGTTTTCGCCTTTTAAATCATCCACCACATACTTGAGCGCACGCTCGTCGCTGTCGCAAGAGATCAAGCACTGGCGCATGAAATACTCGCTAGGTAGCATCCGCAAGTTTTCCGATTTGCCCATGACGCTGTTTCGCCCGTGAGTGTGATCGTCCATCCGTCCGAGCCAAAAGGGCAACCAGCCGGCATTGGATTCGAGAATAGCAAGACGGAGTTTCGGAAAGCGCTCAAGAATGCCAGCGAAAATGAAATGTCCGAGTGTGGTCATGTTGTCGCATGGGAATCCCAGAGCGTGATCAAGGCCACGGAGCGCAAGCTGGATATCCCCTCGTCGTTCTCCTTCAAGTTGTCTAAACGGGTGAAAGCGCCGCTGCCGGTATTCGCCGTGCGCCGAGATGGGAAAATCCAGCTCGCATGCCAGATGCCACAGTGCATCATACTCCGGTTCATGCAGATATTTGCCGACGGGAAGAAAAGGATTTCGCACCGATACGGCGCCAAGTTCTGTGACGGCTCGGCGCGCTTCCTGCACCATCTCGCCAACATCTGAACCCGGCAACACGGCGACAAACTTCAGCCGCTTGGGATTCGCACTGCAGTAGTCGTGACACCAATTGTTATACGCGCGACACATGGCAGCGCCCAGCGCGAGGTCCGTTAGCGCCACGCGATAGGCGAAGTTTCCATTGTTGCCGGTGGGAAGCAGGACTTGGATATCCCAACCGTAGCGATCCATGTCCTTGATCCGGATCTCAGAGGACCACCACTGGCGGTAAGCTTCACCGTACTTCTCTTCGAGGACCGCCCAGGCGCTCGGCGGCGGCCGGAGTTGGAGGTCGCCTTTAGGAATAATCTTTCCATCCGGTTCGTAAACCATGAACACGCCGTCCATGAAGGCGACCTTTGGGACTCGATCACGGAATTTCGGCTCCACATATCGATCCCATAGATACTCGGGCTCGTGCATATGCGCATCAGCATCGATGACCTTCATTCCGTTCCACATGGTCGGGTCTCCTTTAGGGTCGATTCAGATAATGACGTTAGGCGATCCGTCAATGGGGTGTCAAGCTGGGGAGTGGCTCAAGCGCGATCGGCGGCTTGGTGTTAGTCCTTTCCAGATGTTGCTTGGCGAGCGAAAGACTGGACGAGTAACGAAGCCGGTGACTTCAAATTAATCGCGAGATAAATCCCGTGCCTCCTTGCACCTTCACGGCAGGTGAATAAGCGCGCCCGTCCTGCCGGGCATCTCCTTTAAGACGTTCCTTATATAGCACAGGCTAAGCCATTCGCCGCAAAGATCGTCTGGGGATCAGGTTTATGCGGAGCACACGGAACCCGTACACATCGGCTCATTCATCTTACCTGCACAGCCGGATCGGCTGTTGACCCAAGCCATTCGACTTTTCCGCTTGCCGGCGGCGATTCATCCAGACTAGTATGACTGCGCTGAGCCATCGTGACCGACAATCAGCCGAATACGTAGATCTTCTCGCAAATATCGGCATCGGCACGGTAAACAAACTGCAAAGGAGAACTGCTTTGAAGATCGCCGATATTGAAATTCTCGAGCTACAAAATATTCCCGTCACGCCGCCGCTGTTCAAACAGCCAGTGCGTACCGCGGTGCGTCTGCTAAAAGTCAAAACCGACGACGGCATCGTCGGCGTTTCTCAGTTCGGCGGTTTTATGCACTCGGCCACGGCAGCTTTCATCCAACAGGATCTCGCGCCGTTTCTAAAGGGCAAGGACCCGTTGGAGAACGAGCGCTTGATGCATCAGATGCTGTGGAAGTTCAATACCCGCGCCCACGCCGGCGTGTGGAACTTTGCCGTGAGCGCCATCGACATCGCGCTCTGGGACATCAAAGGCAAGTTCTACAACGCGCCCGTGTGGCGCCTGCTGGGCGGAGCACAGAAAGCCATTCCGGCCTATATCACCTTCGGATTGCGCGCCTACGACCGCGACCAGCTGGCGGAAGCGGCAAAGTACTGGGTGACCAACGGACAAACGCGGCTCAAAATTCAGGTGGGACGTTCCAACATTCGCGGCGAAATGGATCCATCCGGAGCGAGCGGCGAGCATCGCGAAGATAATCCGGCGGAAGACGAGGCCCGTATTCGAGCAGTGCGGGAAGCGGTCGGCGATAACGTCGAATTGATGGCCGATGCCAATTGCCTGATGAAGCTCGACGCCGCAATCCGCTGGTGCAAGCGCTTCGAACCGTACAATTTGATGTGGTTTGAAGAACCCATAGTGCACAATGATCCGCATCTATTGGCTGAACTGCGTCGACAGACGAGCATCCCGATAGCCGCGGGCCAGTGGGATAATTTTTACAAGCTGGCCGATCTGGTCAAGCAAAATTCCGTCGATTTCTTAAACATTCACGTGCTTTCGGTGGGCGGATTCACCATGGGCATGAAAGCAGCGGGTCTGGCTCACGCATTCAATCTGCCGATCGGAAACGGCGATCACTTCGACGTTCACTTGCACGCGGCTGTGCCCAACGGCTGGCGTGCCGAGATTCACGTGAACAACTGGCTGACGGCAAATGTCGTCTACAGAGACTTGCCCGGACCGGTCGACGGCTGGGTAACTTTGACTGAAAAACCGGGATTGGGTTTGGAGATTAACGAAGATACCGTAAAGGAGTTCAAGCTAAAATAGTCTCATGTGATTTGCCGCGAAAAAATGCTTTTCCCAAGAGAAGCATCAAGTCCATCGTCCTTTACGATTAAAAACATTCGCGATGTTCGAACCGATGCGCCGTCGCGTTTCACATGTTTGCCGCTCGGAGATTGTCTCCAGGAAATCAAGAAGAACAACCTTCGGAACCTTGTCCAGATGAAAAACTTTTTTCGGTTCGTGCCTATACCGCAGCCTCGGGCTTGAATCGCAAAGCCAAGTATCCCAAATATGAATCATCCGTTGGTAAATTGTGCGTCCTTAATGATCCAACATCGTTTAAATAACGATAGCAGCATGGCTTCTCGATGCCGTGGCCATTAGCTCGAGCGAATGTCGATTCCGTCTCACCCGCCTGGAGTGATTGTTTACTTGTATTCTGTAAGCGATCGTTCTAACAGGATAATAATACAACGCTAATGATGGATTGCTGCTCTTTGGTTTGGCGATTAGCCAGGCGGTTATTTAGTAGTCGCGCGTGTGTACGCTAAGCAAGCTCTCTTTACAGCTTAAAGAAAGTTTTTGTTCTGGCTTTGAGACAGTTCCTGCTGATTTGTTTCGCCTTAGAGACGCAAATCCCTAGATCCCTAATGTTTTTAAGGGTACGAAATTTGCGTCGCACAAAAACATCGGTCTAAAAAGTCCGCCAACAACCTGAAAAAAATGTAAAGACCTTTTGGAGGTGTTTGCATCTAGGAAATCCAAAAACTAAATCGAAATTTCAAGAGAGGGGGGTGAATTATGTTTGTTGAAAATTATCGGCTGGAAAATAGCGGATCCATCATGGCAGGGGGGGACGCGAAGCCAATACCGTACCCGAAGATTTCCCAGGAGGATTGGCGCGTATGGACCTTGTTTCTTCCCGTGCGGTCGGCGAACATTAACCGAATCTCCGCTCGGGCGATTAAGGAGGAGTCCCTTCATTTTTCCTATGGGATTCCCTATGCGTTGACAGAAGAAGTGCAAAAGGCCGCCGCGTTGTTTGACAAGGTCGAGGTGTGGCGTAAACGTGATGTCAGTAAAGATCCGATCGCCGTTGGCGTTCTTGACGGAGAGCGCTATCTGATCGCCCGTTGGGGAATGGACAAGTTACTTCCCTTCGATGCTATCAAAAAAGCTGTACCGCTCATTCTGGCATGGAAATTCGCAACCGGTCCGGCCGGTGCGATGGCCGGTTTGCTTGGAATGGGTTTTCTAGCTTGGGGAATGTTCCTTTAGATCAGACTTGTGCTTGCGGAATTCTTGAAGCGGTTAGGGTGGAGCTTGTTGATGGAAGCGACACTCTAACCGCAGTCACTGCCATTCCTACGGGAGTTCTAAGGGCTTGGCCAGCCTTCTGAAACCGAAGGGAGGTGGACCGCTTCCGCTTGTAATCTTTAGTTACGCTTCAACTCGAAGTGGTGCTATTCCAGGGGAAGCGTATGCCCTGTCCCACGCAGTTGCCCCCTGAGTTCTCACCAAGGAGCTTGGTTTGCAGGCGCCTTACGCGCAGCGGGGAATCGACTATTTCATAAAGAATAAAGTTTATGCAGTGAACGGCGAAGTGACCTTGCCAGGACTCAAAGTCAATATCGAGGTACAGGCACAAGACGGGGTGCTGAAAGAGCCGCTGCCGGCGCCGGGAAAATACACCGATCTAAGTTGCCTGCGCCAGGCGCAGAAAGAGCTGGGGTTGTAAGACATTATCGGAGAGCCATCTATGGAAAGGGTTCGAATCATCGATGCAGATTCTCATATCGAGGAGGTAACGGAAATCTGGGATTATCTCGATCCTGCCTTTCAGTCGCGCAGGCCGTTTCCCGTGACGGTCGAAAAGAACATCGGCCATACCAACCTTAACGCCTTCTGGTACATAGACGGCGCCGCGGTGCCGAAACTGGAGGGACCCGGCACGATCCTCATCGCCACCCCACTGACCTCCACCTATGCGCAGTCAAAGCCGTTCAGCGTCGGCAGCCAAGGGCTGACCGACGTCAAGGCCCGCCTCAAAGATCTGGATGACTTCGGCCTGGACATTCAGGTTATCTATCCCACCCTGTTTCTCGCCACGGTAACCGACGATGTCGTTTTTGAGGCCGCGCTCATGCGCGCGTACAATAGCTATCTCGCGCAGGCTTGCGGCCAGGCTCCGGAACGTTTGAAGTGGGCCGGCATCGTGCCGCTGCGCTCGCCGGCTGAGGCGGTGAAAGAGGTGCGGCGCTGCAAAGAGCTCGGAGCGGTGGCGATCACAACTCTGGGCACAGCAGGGGAGACGCTGCTGCACGACAAGGCGCTGTTCCCGGTCTATGCGGAGATGGAACGCCAGAACCTGCCGCTTTGCGTTCACGTCGGCTGGAGCCACCCCGGGCTCAATAAGAGTTGCGAAAATATCTATCTCTCCAGGATTTCTTTCACGCTGCCGGTTCTCGCCGCCTTTTGGTCCATACTGGGCGGCGGCGTGCTGGATGAATTTCCTCGTTTGCGCGTAGCCTTTCTCGAGGCCGGTTCGGAGTGGCTGCCATACTGGATCGGCCGAATGGACCACTACTATCACGCCGACACCGGGAACGCGCGCGGCGGTTACATGCCGAAAAAACGACCGCCGGAATACTTGAAAGAAGGGCGGGTGTTCTTCACTTGCGAAGCCGAGGAAACGTCATTGCCGCAGGTGCTCGAGCTTCTCGGCGAGGATCAAATGATGGCATCGGCGGACATTCCGCACGGCGAGGCCCGCGAGCGCTCTATGGACATCGTGCGCGAACGGACCGATCTTTCAGAAAGGGCTAAGAGAAAGATTCTAGGTGAAAACGCTGTGAGGTTCTACAACCTGTAGCTCCACTCGCCGCGACTGGTGCATTTGTTTACGGCGGCGGCTTAATTCAAAAACGTTATACCTCGAAAGTTCGGTAGGAACTTAGAAGAAGGAGGAACTAACAATGGCCAAGACAATTTCCATACATCCAGCGGTCGATCAGGGCATGAAACCCGCGGCTGCTACCTTTGCCGGTGGAACGCTGGTCTGCCACTGCCCTGACAGCAAGGTGGCGGTAGCGATTGAAAGCCAGTGTGCCCATAACCATGTCTGCGGGTGCACGAAGTGCTGGAAGCCGGCTGGCGCGCTGTTCTCTCAGGTCGCGGTCGTACCGCGTGGCAAGGTCCGTGTCACTGCCAATGAGGACAAGTTAGCGGTCGTAGATCCGAATGCAGTCATTAACCGACACGCCTGCAAAAACTGCGGGGTACATATGTACGCACGTATCGAGAACGAAAAGCATCCGTTTTTTGGATTGGATTTCATCCATACGGAACTATCGTCGAATGAAGGCTGGGCACCGCCGGAGTTCGCGGCCTTTGTCTCCTCCATCATTGAGTCCGGTGCCAATCCAGACGATATGAGTGCGGTAAGAACGAGACTGAAGGAGCTGGGCCTTGAGCCCTATGACTGCCTGTCCCCAGGACTCATGGATGCGATTGCGACGCATACCGCAAAAGTAGCGGGCGTGCTCAGTCGCGCCTAGATGAGGCGAGCGAGCCAAATTGCCCGCAGCCAATCGTTTAATTACAAGCGGCTGCAATCAGCCGGCATTCCGGCCGATCTTATCGAAGACGCGAATGCGTCAAGAATCTACCCGTGGCTTTTGGCGCTGGCCCTCCACCAAAAAAACTACTTTCTTGACAACGTTTTGATGGAAACGGCGGAGAGTGTGGAGGCATGGCAAAAAATAAAAGAGTTGTTGACGGAGATCCTGGAAATCTGCAAACGCTACGAGTCGCAGTTCATCATGGTTCTCTTTCCGGCTTCCGTCCAGGTCAATGACAGTCACTTTGAGTTTCTGCAGAGGCTCAAATTCAATATGGACAAAAGAACGTTGGAATCGTCTGCGCCGCAGAAATTGTGATCGAGTTTTGCGCGGAACGAAATATTTCCTGCCTGGATCTTTTGCCGGTGTTCAAAGCCCGAAAGGATGAGAATTTTTACCGTGACAAAGATGACCATCTCAACGACGCACGGCATGATGACAACTCATTCCGATCACAACATAGCATTCGTACCCGAAACCCGCATTGGCTTTTGGTTTCTCGGTACTCAAACCTGGACCCGGCACGTGCTCTGCGTAGCGGTTAACGATTTGGAACGGCTGATTCCGAAGCGCAAGCCGTCCTACCCGATTATTCTTGACGCCGGATGCGGGCAAGGAAAGTCCTTCCGACTCTTGATTGAACAGTTTTCGCCGCGACGCGTGATCGGAGTAGATGCGGAAGAGAAATGCCTTCAACGCGCCCGGGTAGAAGCATCAAGGGAGAATGTTCCGATAGAACTCCGTCATTGCGATATTGCGGTGCTCGATGTGCCCGATGCCACCGTAGACTTGGTGTTTTGCCATCAGACGTTTCACCATCTAACTCAACCGCAAAGGGCGCTGGAACAATTTTACCGCGTGCTCAAACCCGGTGGGCTTTTGTTGTTCGCCGAATCCACTCGTGTCTACATCCACTCTTGGATCATTCGCCTGTTGTTTCGGCACCCGATGCATTTGCAGCGTAGCGCTGACGAATACATGGCGATGATTCGGAATCACGGTTTTACATTGGGTCCACAGAACGTATCGCTACCGTATCTTTGGTGGAGCCGACCTGATCTCGGTGCGTTTGAGTTTTTGGGCTTCGGTGTTCCTGAACAGAGGGACGAGACGCTGATAAACCTCGTTGCGGTCAAACCCGAATAGTGGAGCTTCGGTGTGAGGCTGGTAAGATCTGAGATTTTCGATCATTAGTCGTCACGCGGCACGCGCGAGAGTTTCCTTGACGCGCGTCCGCTCCGTGTAATAGCTTTGGCTGTATCCGCATCCGAGAATTCACCCAATCCATAGAACCCGCGAAACTGGAGGACAGTATGGCGATTATCAATTTGGATTCTCACTTGCGCGCCGGCTGGCTGCTTGATGAAATTATCAACTACCGGAACCTTTCGCGAAACAGAGTCCCAGACGTATCGGTGACGGAAAGTATTTTTATTCGAAGTTCGACCACAAGCTCTCACCGATGGAAGATCCTATAGCGAACGCAAATTTCAAAAAGCCGATTACGCATCAGGTGTTTTATAATCCCGAAGCAAACCGCCGCGGCAACGAAGTCATGAGATGGCAACAGGGCGGCTACGATATGGAATACCGGATGAAAGATAATGCGCGTGAAGGCGTGGACGTGCAAATGATTTTTCCGACGTCCATCGAAATTCCCTCACAGAATCCCGGCGCGCTGGGCGCCGCCGTTGGATGCATCGCATGGACGACGATTATGAAATCCTCAGAGACCACGGCATGTGTCCCGATTTAAACATGGCGCCTTCGGAATACGTGCGCCGGAATTGTTACATCACCTGCGAGGCCGACGAGAAATGGCTGCCGCTGGCGCTCGCCGAAGTCGGCGAAACTCACGTGGTCTTGGCCACTGACTATCCGCATTTCGACTCCACG
>JBBDNJ010000258.1:0-13596 GCA_040877705.1 Binatia bacterium
TTCCTTCGATTGTGACTGGAGTCGCATGGATCTCCGCGGTGGCGACGGGAATACCGTTCCAACTCGCCTTATACAATGCCCTCTCGCCGCTCTCGTAAGGATAGAATTCAGGCTGGTATACCGGCATCGTCGTCGGAATCTCAGTGCCGGGTTCCTGTGCTTGGACGGCTGATACGACAAGAATTACTGCAGCCGCTCGCCACAGAGTGAAGAGGAGTTTTTGCATCGGTCGCGCCATTTTCTCTCTTAGACGAATCATAGGTCTAAATAGTTACATATTCCGCGCGAAAGAAAAGCTCTTGACGGCTCGCGTTGGCGCCGGCCCAGGAAGATCGACAACTGAAATCCGAGGTTGGAAATTCGAGATTCGAGCGTCAGCGAAAAGGACTTGCGGCCCTCGCTGGTTAGTGAGAGAGTACACCCCGAGTACTGGGGCAAGTCGAACGGTTCAGGGTGTCTAATCCCATGAATTCACCACTTTTGTTGCTTGTTGACGATGAAATGGGCGTGCGCGAATCCCTCAAGATGGTTTTTTGCAAAGATTTCCGTCTGATGGAAGCGGATTCTATGGATACCGCGATGCCCCAGATCCACGACGCCAAACCGAGTATCGTTTTGCTCGACATCCTGATGCCGAAAACCGACGGCATTGAAGTGCTGCGCCGAATCAAAGAAATTCACCCGCGCTGTGAAGTCATCATGCTGACCGGACTGATTTCGCAGCAGCTCGCTAGTCAGGCTATGAGCCTTGGCGCCTTCGATTTTGTCAGTAAACCGTTTGACGTCGCCGATCTTCGTCAGAAAGTCTCGCAAGCGCTGAAAAAGTTCGAACAGCAGTCAAGTCAGAATCAATAACAGTTTTTACATATGAGTTGGCTTAAGTCACCTCATCCCGGCAACCGTCCGCAGGTCTTTGCCGTTGCGTTGCTGGCCATTGTGTTGGCCGGCTGCGCCACTCTCAAGCAATGCGCTTACGAAGGCTTCGACCGCGACCAATGGCAGCAGCCCGAAAGAGTTATCCAATCGCTGCAGATCCGCCCGGGAGCGGTCGTGGCGGATTTGGGTTCAGGCAGCGGCTACTTTGCGCTGCGTCTGGCCAAAGCGGTGGGTACGACGGGCAAGGTCTATGCCGTAGATATTGACAGTGCGATCAACGAGGCCCTGAAAGAGCGCGCCAAGAAAGAACAAGCTGGGAACATCGCCGTTCTCCTCGCAAAGCCAAATGATCCGCGGCTTCCGGAGCCCGTCGATCTCATATTTACCAGCAATACCTATCACCACATCGACAACCGAATCAGTTACTTCGCCGGCCTTCGCGAGTATCTGCGCCCGTCAGGAAAGATTGCCGTCATCGACTATGATCGTAGAGCATGGTTGGAAGGCCTGTTGCGTCACTACACTCCCAAGGAGTTTATCAAACGCGAGATGGAGCAGGCCGGCTATGAGCTCCAGAACGATTTCGACTTTCTCGAGCGGCAGTCTTTTCTGGTCTTCGTGCCAAGTTCCGATGCGCCGCAGTGAAGCGCTCGCACCGGCCGGCAGAATATCGAAGTAAGGCCTATTTCGATTTATTTTTGCTTGACTGATCGGCAGGACCGGAGCTGTTATGAGAATTCTCCGATTTGTCCAGTAACCGGAATGAGTTGAAGACCGCCGCCATCGTGGCATTGTCTTTTTCAGCGCCCCGCTCAAAAAAAGCGGTCATCATAAAACTGATCGAATAGGGCTTCGAGAAGGGATACGAATGAATCCCGGCGACAATGACCGGCGCGCCCGCTTTCATTTTGTGCAGGGTCGAGACATAAAATTGCATCGCCGCATCGTTTGAAATGTCGGTCCGTTCGCCGATTTCTGAATCCACGGCGCCGAGATTGCCGGCGACTCTCCGGTAGATCTGCTGCGTGGTCTGTTGAATCAGCTTGTCAACACGGGCCTTGCGATTGGGATCGGACTGAAATTCCGTTTTAGAGGGATTCTGCTTCTGATCTTCGACGATGACCATGAAAGAGTTGCCACCCGGCGTTTGCAGCAAGACGCGAACTTCGCGGTTGGCCGGCCCCTCCGGCAATTTCCGCAGATCCCAATCGGCCGGGTATTGAAATGTGTAGCCGTACTCCGGATCGCGGTACTTTTCGAACTTAAGCTGTTCCTGGGCGGCACTGGCAGCCACGAACCGCGGCAACAAGAATCCCACGAAAACTAAGACTGCCCATTGCGTCATTGAAGACTTTGCTCCCGAATTTTTCGTTTGAGTAAGACTAACACATCGAATGAGCGAAGAAAGAGGAACCAGGAAAGAGGTCTAACTGCGCCCACCACGGATCCATCACACATCATTATCCTTTGCGGGTCGCTTGCCCATATGAGTGAAAATAGGTAATTTACGTTGCGATCGGAGTTTCTTTGACGACACCATACGTTCTCAAAAATCCAACTGTACCGTTTCGAAATAGTTCAGGCCTCGACTACCGCAAGGAGTTGAATGAGGCGCAATATGAGGCGGCGACCGCGGTGGAAGGGCCGCTGCTGATTATCGCGGGCGCCGGCACGGGAAAGACCCGCACGCTTGTTTAC
Source organism: Binatia bacterium (assembly GCA_040877705.1). Classification (GTDB taxonomy): domain Bacteria; phylum Desulfobacterota; class Binatia; order UBA9968; family UBA9968; genus WHTF01. Next base: position 2,575 of record JBBDNJ010000258.1, read on the forward strand.
CGGGTGGCTCATTTGATCGATGCCGGAGTCGATCCGCGCTCGATTTTACTCTTGACTTTCACCCGCCGTGCCGCTGAAGAGATGATTCGCCGCGCCGGCCTGCTCATTGACAGCCGTTGCCATCAGGTCGCCGGCGGAACCTTTCACTCCTTCGCCAATCTGGTGCTGCGCGAGCATGGCCGGCGCATCGATCTATCGCCTTCCTTTACCATCATGGACAGGACCGACAGCGAAGACGTGATTCAGCATCTCCGCGCCGAGATGGGTTTGAACACTAAAGAGCGGCGCTTCCCGCGCAAGCAGACCGTCGCCGAGATTATCAGCATGGCGCTGAACAAGCAGACTCCACTGCCGGAGCTGATCGAGCTGGAGTACCCGCATCTGATTGAAGCCAATGAAGAACTCATGGAGCTGAATGAGCGCTATGCCGCCTACAAACAAACCAAGTCGTTGGTCGATTATGACGATCTTTTGACCAAACTGAAGGACCTGTTGGCGAGTCATGAAGAGGTGCGCAATCGCCTGTCCCAGCGATTCCGTTTCATTATGGTGGACGAATATCAGGACACCAATTACCTGCAGGCAAAAATCGTCCGCTCGCTGGCGGCAACGCACGACAACGTTGCCGTGGTCGGCGACGACGCGCAAAGCATCTACTCTTTTCGCGGCGCCAACTTTCGTAACATCATGGATTTCCCCAAGCATTTTCCCGGCGCGCGAATCATCAAATTGGAGGAAAACTACCGCAGCACGCAGCCGATTTTGAATTTGACCAATGAGATCATCCAGCGCGCGCAGGAGGGCTACGAGAAGCGCCTGTTTACGCGCAAGAGCGCCGGCCCGCGGCCGCGGCTTGTGCAGGCCGGCAGCGAGCAGACCCAGTCACAGTTCGTCTGCCAGCAGATTTTGGAACTGCGCGAACAAGGCGTGCCGCTGTGGGAAATGGCAGTATTGTTTCGTTCCAGTTTCCATTCCTTCGACTTGGAGATCGAGCTGGCGCGGCAAAATATTCCGTTTATCAAGCGCGGCGGATTCCAATTCATGGAAGCCTCGCATGTCAAAGATCTGCTCGCGCATCTGCGCGTCCTCGCCAATCCGCGGGATGCGATCTCCTGGAACCGGGTGCTGCTGTTGCTGGAAGGCGTTGGAGCTGGAGCAAGCCAGAAAATCATCAAATGGCTTCTCGACGGCGCCAACCCACTCGAACGGCTGCGATCCTATCCAGCCAAAAGTAATATCGCTCACGGGCTGAAAACACTGGCCCAGGTGCTCCAAGTGGCTTCTGAAGCCGAATTGCCCGCCGAGCAGGCGCAGTATCTGATGCAGTACTATGTCCCGATCCTGAAACATAACTATCCCGACGATCACCCAAAACGTCTGAGGGACATGGAACACTTCCAGGGCATGACCGAGCGCTATCGCAGCCTTGAGCGTTTGCTCAGCGACATGGCGCTGGAACCGCCTAATGACAGCATCGCCGGTGTGCTGGCGGTGAATCCTGACGAGGGACCGCTTATCCTCTCGACGATCCATTCCGCTAAAGGACTTGAATGGCATGCGGTTTTTATTATCTGGGCGCTGGAAGGACGATTTCCGTCCATCTATAACACAAATTCCACGGAAGAGTTGGAGGAGGAAAGACGTTTGCTGTACGTCGCGGCCACCCGGGCCAAGCAAAATCTCTTTATCTCCTATCCCACCAGAGTTTTTGACAAGAGCTTGCGTATGGTACTGTCGCGCCCTTCTCAGTTCGTGGACGGCATTTCGCATCGCCTTCTTGAACCGGTCTCCCTCGTGCCCGAGGGAAGTTTTTGGAATTGGGAGAGTTGAACATGGTGCAGTGGTTGCTCAGCTTCATTGTCTTTGTCAGCGGTGCCGTCTTGATGTCGCTGGAAATTGCCGGCAGTCGCATCCTGGCTCCTTACTTCGGCAGCTCGATATTCGTCTGGGGCAGCCTGATCTCGGTCGTTATGACGGCACTGAGCATCGGCTACTATTGGGGCGGCTGGCTTTCCGCGCGCGAACCTTCCTTTGGTAAGCTGCTGATACTGCTTTTGATTCCCGGCATCGTTATCTTTTTTCTGCCTTTCCTTTATCCCGCTGCTAATGAATGGGTGGCGAGCGTCGACTTTGGCATACGATTGAACCCGCTCATTGCCTGTAGCGTTCTCTTTTTGTTGCCGGGCATTTTTTTAGGCACCATTTCACCCTATGCCATTCGCCTGGCCGCGACGACACTCTCCACTGTCGGCAGCACCGCCGGAACTCTTTATGCCGTTTCCACCGCCGGCAGCATCTTCGGCACCCTGCTGACGGCGTTTTATTTAATCCCGGTGATGGGCGTGCGTAATATCATCCATTCCCTAGGAATCACGCTGGTCTGCTTATCGCTGATTATAGTACCCTTGGTGCGGCTGGGCGGTGTTTACTTGGCCCGCGCGGTTACCACGGTCACGCTCATTATTGGATCGCTTATGATGGCTTGGACGCCGGGCGCCTCGGCACGCGCCAAAACACTTATCGAGAAAGAAACTTTTTATCATCGTATTCGCGTCGAAGAGGACGAAGAAGCGCGTTACATGTACTTCGATCGCACGTTACAGAGCGCGATGAATCTCAAAGATCCCAACGCGCTCCGGCTCATCTACTCACGTTACACTTCACTGGGATTTGTCCTTCGACCCGACGCCAAAAAAATGTTGCTCATCGGCCTGGGCGGCGGCTCGATCCCGAAGAAACTTCTCCAAGAATTTCCGTCTTTGCAGATCGATGCCGTGGAACTCGACCCGGAGGTGATTCAAATCGCTAAAACTCATTTCAATGTACGCGAGAGCAAGAACTTGCGACTGCACGCGCAGGATGGACGGATGTTTTTAACCCGCACACAGAATCAATACGACATCATCATGCTCGACGCGTACTTCACCGACGCGATGCCGTTCCATCTTGCCACCAAAGAATTTTTTGAACTGGCGCAAAGGAAGCTCGCGCCGAACGGCATTATCGTCGCCAATCTAATCAGCGCCGTCAGAGGCCCTTCCGGCAAGATCGCCCGAGCCTTCGTCAAGACCCAGCGGCAAGTTTTTCCGCAGACTTACGTTTTCGCCACCCGCCGGCCTGATAACGTCAGCTTGGAGACGATCCAAAACGTCATCGTGGTCGCCACCCGCGATAAACAGCGGATCGATATCAAGCAGATCGTCAAGCAGGCAATGTCTATCGACAAAGGGCTCTTTCCCAATCCTATTGAGGATATCGCCGTGGCTTATTACGACCGACCCTTAGCTGATCACGATGTTCCCGTGCTGACCGATGACTACGCGCCGACCGATAATCTGTTGCATCCTTAGCGCGCTGCTTCTTTCCTCTTGCTCGGTTTTTAGCTCCGCGCCGCCGCAAAGAGTTATTCGGCTCAAAGTCGTGGCCGATGTCAGCCTGAGAGCAAGAAATCCGCGCTGGACCGAGGAGGTGCTTGGCCTTGTGGAAGCTGCATCGGATTATTACGAACGCGAGTTTGGCGTGCGTTTAGCGGCCCAGAGCGTCTCGCCATGGCCGCTGCGGCAGCGTATCCGTTCGACTCACGATCTGCTGGCCCAGCTCCAGAAAGATTTTCCAGTTCAAGAAAGAAAAGAGAGTTACGATCTTATCGTCGCCTTTACGGCCGAAGGCGTAAGCCGATACATTAGCGCCGGGCGGCCGCGCGTCGACCGAATCGGTAACTGCCGGCAAGGACTGGGCAGCTACGTCGTCGTCCCTGTAAATCAAATATTTCAATATACCGGGCCGCACAGCCAGCCGGAGCTCGATGTCATCGCTTTAATTCATGAGTTTGGCCACATCTTCGGCGCCGTGCACGTCGACGATACCGCATCGGTCATGCACGAGGATTTTGATTACCGCACCGAGTTCGATGCTAAGAATCGTGCCATAATCGAAGAGAACAAGCTCTGTCCGTTTGCCAAATAAACCGTCAAGCGTTAGGCCTAAACCCAAGCTTGACGCATGCCCCCGCACGCTTTGAGCTTTTGAACGATCGAACCTCTTCGAGTTTTCTTATGAGTTAAACGATTGGAACGGCTGGAACGTTTTGAACGACTTGAACTTCTGATCTTGAACCGTTGAACCGTTGAACTTTGAACAGGTCTTTTGAGTTTTGTGATGTTAGAGAATGTCCGAATAGTAATGGTCCGTCCCCGCGGCTCCGGCAACATCGGCTCGATCGCGCGGGCAATGAAGAACACCGGCCTGCGAGAGTTAGCCATCGTCGGCAAAGCCCGCACCCGCAGCTTCTGGGCCAGAGCGATGGCGGTGCATGGACGCGACATCTTAAGCGAGGCGCGCTGTTACGAGACCGTCCGCGCGGCTGTCGCCGACTGCACGCTGGTCGTCGGTACCACCTGCCGGTCGGGACTGTACCGTTTTCACAGCCGGACTCCGCGCGAAGTTGCTGGAGAAATCGCCGCAGCCGCGGCAAGCGGAAAAGTGGCTTTGATCTTCGGTCCCGAGGACCACGGCCTCAGTAACGATGACTTGAAACACTGCCAACTGCTTATCACCATTCCCACGCACCCGGACTACCAATCCCTCAATGTGGCGCAGGCCGCCGTGATTTGCCTTTACGAAATTTATGTCGCCTCGCTGGGTGAGCCGGTTAAGCAAACCATCCCACGAGCGCGCGCCGAAGATATCGAGCGTCTCTACGACCGCATGCGCCGGTCTTTATTGAAAATCGGCTTTCTTGATTCGCAAAATCCCGAGCATATGCTGTTTGCGTTCAGGCGCATCCTGGGACGCACTGGACTGGAGGAAAGAGACGTTGCCATCCTGACCGGTCTTTTTCGCCAGATTGAATGGTATGCAAACAAAGGGTGGAAAGTGCTAGAGGAGAAGGAAAAGAGGAAAATCAAAATCCGCTAGGAAGGACGACAATGAACATAAACCATTTTGATCCAAAGAGAAGCGCGCTTTTGTTCTTCGACATCCTGAACGGTTACGTTCCTGAGCCGCCGCAAGGCAAAGAAAGAGTTCTGAAACCATGGATCCAAAACGCCGTCCGGCTCAGCAAAGCAGGCCGTGCCGCAGGGCTGCCGGTATTCTTTGCCAAGGGCAATCATCGCCCGGATAACGCTACGACAGCGTTGCTTCTCACCGATACCAATAATGCTCTCACGCCCTGGCCCAACGGCGAGGTCAGCAAAACAAAGATGCATGTCATCGCCGGCGATAAAAGCTCTGACGTGCTTGCCGAGCTGGAGCCGCGACCCGAGGACGACTACATCGTAAAGTATCGTTGGAGCGCTTTTTACCAAACTTATCTCGACCTCGCGTTGCGAGCTCGCGGCATCGACACCGTGATCGTCTCCGGCGGTTCTACCGATGTCGGAGTCACCTCGACTCTGTATTCCGGGCGGGACATGGACTATAACATGATCGTCATCAGCGACGCCTGCGGCACATCGCACGATCAGCGCGTCCACGACATGCTGATGGAGCTGGTCTTTCCGCGCATGGCGCGTGTGCGCACGACGGACCAAGTTGTAGAGATGATCCAAAAGGCGAAGGTTAGTTAAACGAGGTTGTTGATCCGTTTGTCATTTCGAGCCGCCGGCGAGAAAACTTTCCGAAAAGATCTCTCACTCCGTTCGAGATGACAACCTTTAACCAGGGACTCATTGTCGAAATATCAGTTCCGATAATCAGAAGGAAATCATCATGGCATCTAACGGTACAGCACCAGTCGGCATCAGCAAGAACATCAAGCAAATCGGCCGTATGGACCTTCCCGGCGGAGGCTCAGTGGTCGTTGAAAACGGCTATGCATACGTCGGTCACATGGACCCGCCGCACGGAACATCGATCATCGACGCGCGCGACCCGAAGAATCCTAAGATCGTAGCGCATCTTGAGATTCCGGAAGGTCTTCACTCGCACAAGGTCCGTGTCAGCGGCGATGTCATGCTCGTCAACTATGAGCGCTACAAAGCGAAACAGGAACTCGACGCCGGCTTGAAAGTTTTCGATATCTCCAACAAATCCAAACCGCGCGAGATCGCGTTCTTCAAAGCCCACGGCAAAGGCGTGCACCGTTTCACCTTCGACGGCCGCTATGCCTATATCTCGCCGACCCTTGAAGGTTATCACGGCAATATCGCGATGGTTTTGGATCTCAAAAATCCGGAAAAGCCGGAGGAAGTCTGCCGCTGGTGGATGCCGGGTCAGTGGACCGCCGGTGGTGAAACGCCGACTTGGAAAGGCACCGACACCCGCTGCCATCATCCGATTCGAAGAGATAACCGGCTCTACATCAGTTACTGGCATGGCGGATTCGCCATCGTCGACATCACCGAGATGAGCAAGCCGAAAACGATCAGTACGCTGGATTGGAGCCCACCCTACCCCTGCCCAACCCACACCACACTGCCGATGCTGAACAAAATCATGGAGCGAGACTGGATGATCGTCACCGACGAAGAGGTCGGCGAGAAACTCAACGAAACACACAATGCCTTCTTGTGGGTGGTGGATATCACCAAGGAAGAGCTGCCCCTACCGGTGGCAACATTTATCGTGCCTTTCGAAGGCAAATCGACGCACCAGAACCGTTTCGGCGCGCATCAGCCCGCCGAGCAGGTCTACGGCAATACGCTCTATGTCACCTGGTTCGCCGGTGGTTTGCGGGCGGTGGATTTTTCAAACCCGTACATCCCGAAAGAAGTCGGCTACTACGTGCCGGCGCCCGGCAACGGACAATCGGTAGTCATGAGCAATGACGTTTTCCACGACAAAGACGGCAAACTCTATCTCATGGACCGCTATGACGGACTGGAGATTCTCGAGCCGCAGATTTAGCTCGCGCAGCGCGAGCGAAGACCGTTCAAAAGTTCAACGGTTCAAGATTCAACGTCAGAGGCGGCGTGCGCACAAAGGGCGGCCCGGCGCCACGCGATCCGCAGGGACTTCGACACCTTGCAGATTTACATTGAACACTTGAACCGGTTTGTGTTCTGGGGCGGCTAAACGGCAGGATGTCTTGAACAGCTTGAACTCTTTTCGGTCCTTAAATCATTGAACTTTTAAACTCCGAATTATTCGTAAGGCGAGCAGCATCGGCCCGTCCTAAAAGTGGCCGTGAATGAGCTTTGTTGAACTTATTTACCGGGGACAGGATAGAATTTATGGTTTATGGTGGCAAATGGAACAAATAAAAATAGGTATCGGAGTATCGAGTATCGGCCGTTTTCTTCCGCTGATCGGCAAAGCGGCCGGTCTTTTCGAGAAGGAAAACATTTCTGTCGAGGTAGTGAATCAGCAGGACGAGGAGAAGATCGTTGACGACATAGTCACGCAAGAAACACCGGTCGGAACCCCCAATGCTCCGTCCCTGATCTTCTCGCTGCTCGACGGTAATGATTTAGTGATCGTTGGCGGAATTCTGAATCGTCCGGCTTTTTACCTGGCAGCGAACACAACCATCGGCGGTATCGCCGACCTCAAGGGCAAAAGTATTGGGATCAATCAGCCGCGGCGCATGGCGGGCATGGTCATGCTGGCATTGTTAAGGCGATGGGGTCTGGACATTCAGAGCGACCTTGCAGTGGTCGACCTCGGTCTAAACGACAAAAGTCTCGAGGCGCTGCGAGCGGGGCAGATCGACGCCGCTCTCTTGCCGCCGGAGAAAGCATTTCTGGCAGAGGAAGAGGGTTTTAATCTGGTAGCCGATAGCCTGGATCTGGATTGTCACTGGGTTCCTCTTGCGACTACCCGGCAATTTCTTGCTGCCAACACCGAGTTGGTCACGAAAATAGCTTCCATCTATGTAGAGAGTATTCGCCTTTTCAAGAGCCAGCCGCAGGCGACTTTGAGGGAAATCAAGCGTTGGCTTCCCGCGTTGGCCAATAAGCCTGCGGTTCTGGAGAGATGTTATGAATTATTCGCCGCGCATTTCGAGCCAACCTTGACGCCTTCGTTGAATTCGCTCGGATCAATACTAGGCGAAGCGGCGCTGCAGGATCCGCGGGCCGGAAAGCTCAGGACAGCATCTCTGGTTAAGAATCTGATCTGAACACTAACACCAAGGACGTTGCCGGCAAAGGTCGTCGGGCGAAGCCGGGGAAGTGCTTCGCTAGCGGCCGATCGTCACTGCACTGGAATGGTTCAATCGAGTGCGCGAATGAGCTAGATGATTGTGCCTTACCTTTTCCGCGTGCAGTCCGAGCCGTCTTGCTTGCTCATGACATGGATCACAGACGACCATATCGAGAAAGGTTATGCCATGCTCTTCGCTGATGACTCTATATTTCTCGCCTATCGCGATTTTGTCGCAATGTTGGCAAATGAATTCCATAATGTGTCATTGTTTAGCAAGCTGCATACCCATAAAAACGTGCCTCTCAAATTACCGGCGAGGACAACTTGTAACCTGAAACTCCGTCGTGTGTTGCATACGTAAGAAATATCAGCTCTCGCGATGTGTCATGTTCGAGACGCTTGAAATACATGCGCTCTGTCATTTAAGAATCTTTTTCGCAACTCTCCCGCAGGGTCGCCCCATTCAGTCAATGATATCCTCACCAGCCGATTAATCATTTTTGGCGTCTCCTGTCTTTTTGTTTTCCAGCAACCACAAATACCGCGAGGCCTCCGCCGCAATTCGTCGACTTTGCCAAGCTTTTTGCGCATGCACTTTAAAAAAGTAGGGAACGGTCATGACCGTCCCCTACTGATGCGAACCTATATTACCGAGATGCCGGCAGCTATTGGCGGGTGCCGAAAGTATTCTGTTCGACCATCCAGTCCTTCTTGGGCGAGAGGTCGACCCGTTTGTTTTCGACGTTCTGATCCTTAGCGGTGACACGAAGAATTTCCAGCGCTTCCTTGGCTGAGCTTTCGAACCAATATTTAAAACCGCGCGGGATCAGGATGCCTGGTGAATTGAACCAAAGCTTATTCCGGTCGCCGACGGCTCGTCAAGAGGTGAATTTTAGCGGGGCTGGAAATAGGCAAGGATCGTCTGTGTTGACGACTGTTGTGCCGCTGTATTACTTTCGGCCAGTGGGTTTCGCTACAAAAAATTTTACGATTCAAAGAGCGATTTCATAAATCAGCTTTATAAAACGAAGGGACAGAAAAGAAGAATGAGCGAGCTAACGATCATCAATGCGCTAATCGTTCCCATGACTGAAGAGCGAAATTCATTCAACGGTTATGTCCGGGTTAAAAATGGTGCGATCCTGGAAGTCAGCGCAGGCACGCCGGGGGAGATGGCGGCCGAACACGTGATCGACGCCGCCGGTTGCGTCCTGATGCCCGGTCTCATCAATGCCCATACCCATCTTTATCAAGTGCTGCTGCGCGCGGTTTGGGAAGATCTGCCGTTGATGCCTTGGCTGAAGCGGATCTATGGCGCCGCGCAAGTGCTGCGGCCGGAGCATTTCTATGCGGGAAGTTTGCTGGGTTGTATCGAGGCGATTCGCAGTGGCGTGACCACGGTCTGCGAGCACAATTTTCTCAATCCTCATCCGCAATGCGGCTTTGAAACGATCCGAGCGATTCGAGAGTCGGGCCTTCGGGGTGTGTTCGCGCGGACGATTATGGATACCGGCGAGATCGTTCCCGAGTGTACCAAAGAGACGGCGGAAACCGCGTTTCGCCGGATCGAAGATATCCTTGCCGCCAATAAGACCGGCGAGCAACTGACGTTTATGACCGGCCCGAACACGCCGCCGATCAACACGACGGCGGATCTGCTGAAGGAGATTCGCCGGTTTGCCGATGCAAAGTCTATCGGCATCAGCGCTCACGTGGCCGAATCGAAGGCGGTGGTCGAGCGCGTGGTCCAGGACCACGGCAAGCGGGGAGTGGTGGAATTTTTGCACCAGTTCGGAATGGCAGGATCAAACTCCATCTTCGCGCATTCGGTTCACGTCTCAAAGGATGAAATCTCAATTCTCAAGGAAACCGGGACATCGGTTTCGCATAACCCCGTCAGCAACATGATGTTGGGTGACGGCGTCGCGCCGGTGGTGGAGATGCTGCGTCAAGGCGTCAACGTTGCCCTGGGCACTGACGGAGCAGCGAGCAATCACTCGCAGGATCTGTTCGATACCATGAAGGTCGCGTCGCTTTTACAGAAGGTTCATCACCAGGACGCCGGTATCATTAAACCCTATGACGTCTTACGCATGGCGACGGCCGGCGGCGCTAAGGCGCTCGGGCTCTCCTCGGCGTGTGGGACCATCGAAGTGGGCAAGCGGGCGGATTTGATCCTGGTCGATCTGGATACCGTCCACATGCAGCCGATCAACGATGTCTTCAGCCAAATCGTCCACTGCGCCAAGGCGAGCGACGTCGACACTGTCATCGTCAACGGCGAAGTCCTGATGCGAGCGCGTAAGCTCATGCTGTTGGATGAGCGGGAAATAATCGCCGGCGCAAAGGCCGCCAATCGCGACTTAATGGAACGGGTAAGCGCTCTGTCGTTCTAGCCTAGTGTCCTGTCCGAAAAAATCGTTCAACAATCGATGTCATTTTTGGCTAATCGTAAGGGCGGGTACTTGACACGTAGGCTCGAATGAAATACTTGCTCCTCGCGATCTTGGGTTCGGCTTTGATTCCCGTGTTGTTTCGCGCCTTCGCGGATTGGCGTGTCAATGTCTTCTGGGCCATACCGATCAACTATCTGATCTGTGTCGTCGTCGGCAGCCTCTGGGGCGGTCAGATGCTGGATATTGTGAAGCTGCCTTCCCAGCCATGGATTGGGCTCGCGCTCCTGCAAGGGGTGATTCTCGCGGTAAACTTTTTTCTGTTGGCTTACACGGCCCAGCGCGCGGGGGTATCCGTGGCGGCCCTGGCCAGCCGGTTGTCGGTAGCGATACCCTCGTTGCTGGCATTTCTTATTTATGGCGACTCGGTGAATCTGCTGAAGGTTATCGGCTTGGCGGCGGCATTACTGTCTTTGTATCTTTGCACTAAGCCCGAAGGCCGGACTTCATCGCATCGGTCGCTGGCGATTACGCTGCTTCC
>JBBDNJ010000259.1:0-13479 GCA_040877705.1 Binatia bacterium
CGGAGGCATCAAAAACAGTTGATCGGGTTCATACAAACGATAGCGCTTAGCCATGACGCTACACTACGGATCTCATTGTCTCTGATCAAGAAAAAAACGATTTCTCGGACAAACTCCTAGTTTGATCCGGAAAATCAGCCGAGAAAAAATCACACAATTGTTATTGCAAAAGGAACACGGCTTAACCGAGCTCCGGGAGGTCTACTTTGACCAAATGGTCGGCAGCGTCTGGTGGGCGGTGTTCAAGGTTGGGAAAACCAGCGGTCCGAGATTTTTAGAAATTCGCAATACAATGGAGGCCTTCGCCAAACTATGGCCCGGAAAGTTTTACATTCTGGTGGACGAAGACATCGATATTCATGACTCGGACATGGTCCGCTGGGCGATCGCCAGTCGCTGCCAACCTCATCGTGACTGCTCGGTTTTCAGAACGGACAATCCCATCACGCTGGATTTCTCTTTAACTCCTCCAGCCACCCGACGAGACGCTTTCTTTCTTGAGGGTGAAGAGACGTTCGATTCTTCCTCGTTGCTCATCGATGCGCGAATGCAATGGCCGTATCCCCCGTTGTCTCTACCTTCTAAGGAGATCATGGAAAATGCGCTCCGAAAGTGGCAGCAACTCGGCCTCCCCCGATTGGGTTCACTCAAAAACCCTTGGTTCGGTTATAATCTGGGAGACTGGTCCGAAGAGGAACAAGACGAGGCTTCAATAGCGTTGCAGAGTCGATCCGCGGATGTTGGGGATCGGCTCAAGAAGCGGCGAAAAACAATTTGACGGGAAAGACACGCTCTCAGAGAAACTAAAGAGGGAGGACAGATATGGGACGTATTTTGCTGACGTTGACGCTGCCGGCCACGTTGCTGTTATTAGGCGCGTTCAGGGAAGCATCAATCGCGGCCGACAAGGTTCGTATCGCAGTCGTAAATTACAACGTTTCCTCTCTAACGGCTGGGATAGCCGAGAAGAAAGAATTTTTTAAACAGGAAGGGCTTCAGGTGGAGCTCATTCGAATGCGCCCTCCCATATCCGTCGCTGCTTTGAGCAGCGGAGAGATCGATTCCAGTATGATATGCGGTTCCGCGATCCGCGCCGCCGTAAGAGGTGTATTACCTCTGAAAATCATCGCAACATTCATGAACGGAAGCAACCACGCGCTGATCGTACGCCCCGGAATTCAGTCCGTACGCGACTTGAAAGGTAAAACCTTGGGGATCGGTGCTATCGGCGACACAACGCATCTCGCGGCCCGCGCCCTCTTTAAGGCTAACGGGCTCGATCTCGAAAAAGAGGCCAAGGTGCTCGCTGTCGGCCCTGATCCTGCCCGGCTTGCCGCGATGAAAGAAAATCTCATCAGCGCCACTCTCGCGTCTCCGCCCGCGGACGTGGAAGGAAAAAGAATGGGATTCAATATCCTTCTGAGAACCTACGAGGCATTTCGCTTCCCGACGGTCAGCCTTTGCACGACGGACACAAAAATCAAGCAGCGTCGCCAAGAGATCAAAAGAACATTGAAGGCGCTCATTCGAGGGCAACGATTTCTAGTCGAGAATCGTGCGGAAGCCATTCAGGTGCTGATGGAATGGGCTAAGACAGACAAGGAAAGCGCAATGGCCGCGTACGACGCGTCGGCCGAGATTTTCAGTCCGGACGGCTCCGGTCCAGACGAAGGACTGCGCTTCCTCGTGGACGAAGCCAAGAATGAAGCGAAGATTCGCCGAGAGATTTCATTGCGCGAGATAGCGGACGAAACAATTTTACGCGAGGTGCACGGCGAACTGGGTATTCAAAGGAGGTGAACGCATGGTCCGGTTTGGGATCGGGAAAAACAAGAAACGGTCTATGAAGCGACTGTTTTTTATCGCCTTTTCGCTGCTGGCTTATTCCAAGGTCGCCTATGCGCAAACGCTGCGTCAGGTTTATGTTGGCGACATTTTGAGCGCGACGGTTACGTCATTTTATATTGCGATAGAAAAGGGCTTTTTCAAAGAACAAGGGCTGGAGATAAAACTTGTAAGAATGCCAGGAGATGTAATGGTGAGAGCTGTGACTTCCGGAAACGTTGCTTTTGGTACGGCGTTTAGTTCCGGAGCTCTCGGAGCCGCTAGCGGTTTGCCAGTTAAAATTGTCGTAGGAATGTTGCAAAAACCAATATTCACTTTGTACGCACGGCCGGAATCTCGGGTGATACGGACAAGGGATCTGAAAGGCAAGAAAGTTGGAGTTACAGGATTTGGCACTGCCACGGACCACGCTGCGCGTACCATTCTGCGCCATCATGGGCTCGAACCAGGGAGAGACGTAGTCCTGATTCCGCTGAAAAGCGTCCCTAATTTACTCGCCGGAATGCAAAGCGGCTCCGTGGATGCAGCGATTCTGTTTCCGCCTTATAGCTTTAGAGCCGAAAAGGCCAGTATGGTCAAACTCGATTATCTCGGTGATATCCTCGAAATGCCGAATTCCGGCATTTTTACGTCCGATAACATTTTGAAAAAAGATCGAGAGTTAGTTAGAAAATTTTTGAGCGCCACAGTTAAAGGAATCGCCTTTCTCTTGAACGATCGGCAGAAGGATCAAACCATTGAGTTGATGATGAATTATTTCAAATTAGAGAAATATGCCGCGGAGGCATCCTACCATTTCATCAAGAGTGTTCACACCACCAACGGGATTCTTAACGAAACATCAATGAAGAAGTTCATCGAGGTGGGCCTGATGGAGGAGCATAAAAACAAAAGAGTAGAGGACATCTTCGCCTTCGGTCCGTTAAAAGAGATTTTAGAGACACGGTGAATTAAATCCGAACCATGCTCTAAATCGCTAGCTTGAAGGCCTGGCGGGATTGCCATCGGAGCGGAAGGTCTCGCCGTTCGAGCATCGTTAGGCGATAAGGGCTGCGGGGCAGAAATAATCTGGAAAGGAACTCCTATGCGTGTAGCGATCCGACCCATTGCTTCGGTTTCTTTGGTGTTGTTGACGATCTTTGCGAGCGCGCAGGGAATGGCGGCGTCCGTCGAGGAGACGCTCGACAAACTTAACCGGCTCCCCGCTTCAGAACGTCAGACGACGATGGAGCGCGAGGCCCGCAAAGAGGGGCGTGTCATTTTCTACACCACGCTTAACATCGCAGATCTCCAGGACATCAAACGGCTTTTCGAGCGAAAATACCCCTATCTGAGAATCGAAGATTTTCGTCTCGGCCACGCGCGTCTCGCGAACAAAATCCGTACCGAGGCCTTGGCCGGCAAGTTGGAGGCCGATACGATCTCAATGCCGGCGCAATACCTTGACGAGCTGCGCAACTCCGGCGCCGTGCTGCGATATCGCCCGCCGGTCAGAAGTCAGTTGCACGACGGTTTTACAGACAAAGAAGGCTGGCTCAACGGCATCTACAACACGGCGTTCTTCCTGCAATACAATACTAAGCACGTTCGGCGCGAGGAGTTGCCGAAGGACTGGAACGATCTCCTCGAGCCGAAATGGAAGGACCAACTGGCTATCGATCAAGAATCCTACGAATGGTTCGCATCTCTTCTCGATCACCTGGGTGAAGAAAAAGGCTTGCGTTTCGCGCGCCAGCTCGCCGGCCGGAGCCTTGCGGTACGTCGGGGCCATACGCTTTTAAGCCAACTTGTCGCTGCCGGCGAATTCAAGATCGTGATTGACCAGTATGATCACATCGCTTACCGGGCGGTAAAATCCGGCAGCCCGACCAATTATGCGTTCTTCAATCCGGTGTTGGCCGAGCCGCCCAATGCCTCATGGGTGACCCGACAAAGCCAGAGGCCGCACGCCGCAGCGTTTTTCGTCGACTTCCTGTTCGCCAAGGAGACGCAACAGTTTTTGAGCGAGCGGGGACGGCGCATGGCACACAAGGAAGTTAGCTACTTGCCCGCTGTGCCAGCCAATTACCGCTATGTGATCGGCGATCGAGAAAAGTGGGGGCCGAGAAGCAACGATCTGATAAAAATGTTTCGCGAAACTTTTTTGGCGCGGTAAGAAACTCGGGGACTCTGCCGTATTGGGAGTGTTGGAAGCACTCTCGTTCCGGCTGCGCGGTTTCCACGGAGCCACGTTCAGGAACAGGCAATCAACTTTCAAGTCTCAAGGAGGAACTCCCCATGGCGACCTTGCGCTACATCGCATACCTGGCCGAAGACCCGGCAAAGCTCGTTGACTTCTACCATCGCTTTCTCGGCACCGAAGAACTCAGCCGATCTCCCGAGGGCGATATCAGCATCACCGACGGATTTTATAACCTAACCTTTTTCAAGAAGCGCCTTGGCCTCGGCGAGATGCACATGGACAGCGGCCTGCACCACATCGGCCTGCAAGTCGACGATCTCGAAGAAGTCAAAGGCCGCTTTCTCAAGCTCAACCCGCGCGGCATGATCCTCCAGGAGCCGAATGACCTCCACCACGGTGAGATTCGCATCCACGACCCTGAATGCCGGCCGGTCACGGTATCAACAAAAAGCTTCGGCGTACCGGCGATCAACGAGAAACAGTTTCCGCGGGTGCGCCACATCGCCTACAACGCCCTCGACCCGGACACCATGCTGCTTTTCTACACCCAAATTTTTGGCATGCGCGAAGTGCCATCGAGCTATCTACGCCGCCAGCAGGGTCTCGGCAATCGCTTTTGCGCCGACGGCAAGACCAATCTCGCTATTCACCCTTTTTACAGCCGGGTCGAAGGCCATGAAGCGAGGTACGGGATCAACCACATCGGGTTTCTAACCAACGAGATGCAGGCGACGATGGCCGAACTGAGCAACGTATTGAAAATCGCCCCGCGCCCATCAAATCGTCCCTATGCCGAATTCCGCTTCCGCGATCCCGAGAGTAATGCTTTAGATCTGTCGCAAACTAAGGGATGGGAAGTCGATATCGGCAAGTGGGAAAAGGCCGCGTGACGGTTGCACTCGTACTCGTTCGCCGGCAGCTCCAGTTATCCATACAAGGAGGGTTCACGTTGGCTACTATCCGTTATATCGCGCTTGTTTCTGAGAATCCCGATGGACAAGCGGAATTCTACCAGCGCTTTCTTAAAACCAAAATCCTGGGACGCTCGGCCGAGGGAGACGTATCCATTACCGACGGCTTTTATAATCTCACTTTCTTCAAGCGGCGGCCCAGCCTCCATGAGCCCAGGATGGAGGTCGGCCTCAATCATATCGGGTTCCAGGTCGACAGCCTCGAAGAAGTCAAGTACCGCTACCTAAATTTCAATCCGCGCGGCACCATCATCCCTGAGGCGGCGGATCTCCATCACGGCCAGATCCGCATTCATGACATCGACGGCAATCCGGTCACTATCGCGGAGAGCGGCTTCGGCGTTCCGACCAGCGATCGCTCGCTCCCAGGGATACGCCACATCGCCTACAACACTCACGACCCGGAAGGGATGCGCCAGTTCTATTCGGAGGTCCTGGGCTTGAAAGAAGTAGGAAGCAGCTACGTGTTTCGCAGGGACGGCAGACTCAACCGTTTTGTCGCGGACGGCTATACCAATCTCGCCTTGCACCCGTTTTATAACTCGGGAAGCCCGGGCCACGAGATGAAATATGGCATCAACCACTTCGGCTTTCTAGTGGAAAACATGAAGCAGGTTATGGATGAGCTGAGTAGCGCGGTAGCGATTCAGAAGCGGCCAGAAGAGCGACCCTACGCGGAATTTCGCTTCACGGATCCAGAGGGTAATCGACTGGATCTGTCCCAGGACAAGGGATGGGAAACCGACGTTAACAAATGGGAACGGGTCGCGTAGATGACAAAAAATGCATTACAGACCTGAGGGGTCGTCAGATGAAGACGAAACGTCTAATAACGCCGCTGAGACCCAAGGGATTTGATTTTCCCGTGCATCGCTCACTGCTCGGCAATAATGTTTTGATCGCGGAGAACGTCACCAACATCGGCAGCATCATCGGCAAGCGCACGCGCATCATGGCGCTGCCGCTGCGCGTCAAAGGCAGCGATGGCGGCCACGCGCGCATTGTCGCGGAAGTTCTGAATTAGCGTTATGGCAACGACAAAACACATCAGCGGCATCATCGGCGCCTGTTTGACGCCTTTCGACGCAGACGACCGGGTCGACTACAAGGCGCTCGAAAAGGAAATTGAATTTCTCGTGCCCGACTGCGACGCGATCACCGTGGCCGCGGTCGAGGCGGCGGAATACACGATGTTGTCGCGCGAGGAACGCAAAGAAGTCCTCAAAGTCGCCACCGAGATGATCGGCAAGCGCGTTCCCGTGATACTCGGTTGCTCCAGCCCGGCGCCGCGCGAAGTCATCGAGCTGGCCGACTACTCTGCGAAAGTGGGCGGCGATTTTATTCAAGTGCTGATGCCGCTTCGCCCCTGGGGCGGGCAGCCGACCATCGCTGAACTGATGGAGTTCTACACCCAAGTCGCGTCGGCGAGCCCGTTGCCGGTTACGTGTTATCACAATCCCGGGCCAGGCGCCGATCCGCCGCAGGATGCCTTCGTCAAGATCAGCGAGATCGACAACATCCGATACTTCAAGGAAAGCTCGCGGGACATTACGAAAATCTCGCGATTGATCGAGCAAATCGAGCTCGCTGGCCGCGGCCATTATTTCACGACTATGCAGCCGTTGCTGGTGACGTTAATGCTCGGTGGATCGGGTGCCACCATGCCGCCTCCCGGCACTCGTATCGGCGCGCAGATCGTCAAAGCGTTTCGCGCCGGCGATCTGGACACGGCGCGCTTTTGGGCGCGCTGCTATGCCTTGTTCCCGGGCAAGTGGGGCGCCTACGGCTTGCCGCCGGTGATGAAGTCGGCGATGAAACATTTCGGCGTCGATATCGGTAATCCCTGCCGCCCTTACACGCCAGTCAGTCCGCGCGACCATGAGCAGATCGGTCAGTTTCTACGTCAAGTCGGACTGATTGGCGAAGCGGGCCCAACGCCGCAAGGTTTGCTCGATGCCAGCGAAAAGCTTCGCCAAATAGACACTTTCCTCAGATAGTTAAATACTAATGCTTGCTGGATTTTAAAATTGCCGAGATGGTGTGCGGATAAATTTATGGAATGGCTTAAAGACCTTTCTGATAAACTGATTATTTGGCTTTTGCGCTCGACTTCCGGCTTCGGCAAAGAGCTCACCGCCGACGGCAAAAAAGAGCAGCTGCGCTGGCGCGAGCAGCGCTTGAGAAACCTGCAAGGCTTGAACCAACGCTCAAAGCAGCGCTTCGGCGACAAGGAAAAACCGGCGTAATTTTCGACATGCAACTTTTATCGCGACGCAAGAAAATCGTCATTTTGGGCGGCGGCTGCGGCGGTGTCGTGGCCGCGACGCAGTTGGGTCGCAAGCTCGGCGCCGATCATGACGTTATCCTAATCGACCGGCGGCCCGATCACATTTTCATGCCGGCATTTCTTTTTGTCATGCTCGGCGAGCGTCAGCCGCGCGATATCAGCCGCAGTCTTAAAACTCTCGAAAAGCGCAATGTTAAAATAATTCAATCGGAAATTAAGGGCATTGATCCCGTGCGCCAAGAAGTCGTGCTGGAAAAAGAAAAAATTAGTTACGACTACCTGATCGTTTCTCTCGGGTTGCAGACCCGGCCCGATTTGGTTTCCGGCTTCGCCGAATCATCACAGCATCCTTGGGAAATGGAGTCAGCGGTTCGCTTGCGCGACAGCCTGGCGAATTTTCGTGGCGGCAGGGTGGTGGTCGGCGTGCCGCTCGGTCCCTATCGTTGTCCACCGGCGCCCTACGAAGCGCAGTGGATGCTCGACGGCTATTTCCGCCACAAAGGCATTCGCGATCGGGTTCAGATCGAGTATTTCACCCGCGAACCCGAGCCCACCGGCGAGGCCCACGATCCGGTCGTCTGGATGGACGCCGAGAGCAAACGGCGCGGCATCAAGCAGAACTACGAATTCGTCGTCCGCGCCATCGATCCGGAAAAGAAAGTCGTCCAGGGTTTATACAATTATCAGATTTCATACGATCTGTTGGTTATGGTGCCGCCACATCGGCCGGCTCAGGTTTTGCTCGACAGCGGCCTCGCCGACACGGAAACGGGCATTCGCGTTGACTATGACACGCTGCAAACCAAATGGGACAATGTCTATGCGATCGGCGATTGCGCCGATATGCCGGCGTCAAAAGCCGGCGGCGTGGCGCACCAAGAAGCCGATGTGCTGGCGCACAACCTAGTCGTGGAGATCACCGGCAAAGGCCGACCGGTCGATCTTTGGCTCCATACGATATGACTGCTCGCATTCGGCGCTGGACGCGCCGCGGCGAATCGTACGACTTATCCGACCGGCTGGCCGCCATTTGGAGTAACGGACCCAAGAACGCTGGAGCCATCGAGGCTAATCTATTGGGCTAAGGTCGGCTTCGAGAAATGGTGGCTGTGGCGCTATTTTTAAAATCTCATTCAAGTAATGCACCGCTAATCGTGGTGACATGGCTTCCGGTCTTGATCATTTTTCGCGGGTGACATTTTGCACAGGTTTACAATGTGATAGTTGCTGAGACTCAGGGCAATATTCTTTACCTCATCAGGTCGTATTCAAAAAAGCTAAGGAGCGAGAACCATGAATCAAGTAACCAATCCGGTGCAAGACCTTATTGCCGAGGTGTGCTCCGCATTTGAAACCGAGACAACGATCGGTCGACTTCTTGGCCGGACCAAGGAGTCCCTGGAACGGTTTCTCGCAAAGCCCGATTCCCTTGATCAGATCAAGGAGTCGCTGGCCCGTGTTCTGGCCCGCCAGGCGGTGCCATACGGGCAGCCGGTGGATCAGGATGGTTATGGCTCCTGGAGGCTCTACACTGATCCGAACCATCTTTTCTGCATCCGCCCGACGCACCAGCGCTCTACGGCCAGCCGCCAGCCGCATGATCATGGTGAGCTCGGATGGGCAGTCTATGGCATCTTGGTGGGTGAAACAGTCCAGCAAATTTACCGGCGCCTTGACGATGGCGGTGAACCGGGGCGAGCTCAATTGAGTCCATTGTCCCCGATCCGCCAAAGGGCCGGGGAGGTAATTGTCATTCCAGTTGGCGCGCCGCATGCGATAATTGCCCGGACTGAAAACTGGAGCGTGGTTATCCGGAGCCGCGAGATGGAGACCATGTGGCGTAACTGGTATGACGCCGACGCTGGAACCGTGGAGCGAAAAGTTTTTGGCTATGGTTGACGGGTAGAGCATCAAAGGTCTTCAGACACGGCTGATCAGCTTTAGAAAATGATTTTTTCAGGAGGTGCAGCATGGCCAAGCTAAAATTGACCCTCGCGTGCGATAGCTATGATTATTTACAGCCCTTACGGGAAGGCAGGGTCCAACCTGAAGGGATTGATCTGAACCTCGTGACAGTGGAGAGCGGGATTCGCCATGAGCGCATGTACCATTACGGTGAATACGACGCTTGCGAGTTTTCAATGTGTTCTTATCTTGTTGCTCGGGGACACGGCATCGACTGGTTTCAGGCTATCCCCTTTTTCACGCGCAGAATGTTCGGTCACAAGTTCTGCTTCGTGCGGGCTGATTCAGGTGTTAACAAACCGGCTGATCTGAAGGGAAGTCGCTTCGGCATTCGTTCCTACGAAAATACGTTGGCCTTCGTCGTGAAGGGCATGTTCATGCACAACTATGGCTTGGCGCTCGACCAGGTCACCTGGGTCTGCGTCAATCGCGAGTTGGTAGGAGCGAAGCTTCCTCCGAACATTAAGGTCGAGCACGTTGAAGGCAAAAAGAAGCTCGAGGATCTCCTGGCGGCCGGCGAGATCGACGCAGAAGTAGAACCGGACCTGCCGCGCGGATGGCTCAACGGAGATAAAAAGGTTCAGCGGCTCTTCCCTGATTTTACGAAGCAGGAACCGGAATATTACAAACAGACCGGCATTTTTCCGATCATGCATCCGATCGTCATCAAGAAAGATATTTTGGACCGCGATCCGTGGGTTGCAACAAGTCTCTTTGAAGCTTTTAAGGAATCGCAACGGCAGTACCGCGAGTTCATGCAACAACCTCATCGTTTGAGCTTCGCCTTTGCCAGATCCTATCTGGAAGAAGAACGGGCGCTTTTCGGTAAAGACCCCTACTACCAAGGCCTGAACGACAATCGCCACGACCTCGAGACCATGGTGCAGTTTGCCAACGACCAACACCTGACGCCTCAGCCGCTCACCGTAGAGGGATTATTCACAAAAAACACCAGGAGCACATAAAAACAGCATCGAAGGAGTTGGTTATGCCTTACCGAGACCTGCGCGAATATTTAGCGACATTGGAAAACCACGGGCTTCTCTGTCACATCGAAGCCGAGGTCGATAAGGATTGGGAAATCGCCGCCGTCTGCCGGCGCGTCTTCCAGAAGTTCCCTGAAGAACGGCGGCCCGCGTTGATGTTCGACCGAATCAAAGGATCGGATATGCCGCTGGTGCTGGGAATTCTCGGCGGCTCGCGCGCGATCTATGCAACCGCGCTGGAAACGGATCTGGACGGAGCGCTGGATAAATGGGAGCGCGGACAAAAGAATCCGGTTAAACCCCGACTTGTCGAAAGCGGTCCTTGTCAGGAGGTCGTGCATGCGGGAGAAAAGGTGAATTTCGAAATGTTGCCCGCGCCTGTGTGGACAGTAGGCGAGGACCCGGCCCCCTATCATACTTCTCCTTTTGTGGTCTCCCGCGACCCCGAGACCGGCATTCAGAACATGGGTGTTTATCGCGTCCAGGTCAAAGGACCAAAAAGGGCCGGCCTTATGATCAACCCGCCGCGCAACATGAATCATCATATCCGAAAAAACGAGGCCCAGGGGCGCGGCACCGACGTGGCGCTGGTCTTCGGCGCCGATCCGGTTATCGGGCTTACCGCGGTTACACCTTTTCCGTACGGCGTCGATGAGCTTTCAGTTGCCGGCGGCATCCGCGGTGAGCCGATCGAGGTGACACGCTGCCGAACAGTCGATCTCGTCGTGCCTGCAAATGCGGAGATCGTCGTCGAAGGGAAAATTCCGTTCCAGGGCCGCGAGCCTGAAGGCCCCTTCGGCGAGTATGGCGGTTACATGGGCACCGGCGGCAACCACCCTTTTATCGAAGTAACCTGCATCACGCACAGAAAGAAACCGATCTACCAGGCATTCTTAAGCCAGATGCCGCCGAGCGAGTCGAGCTGCATCAAGGCGGTCGGTCGAGAGGCCGTCATCCGCCGCCACCTGAAGGAGAACTTAGGCATTCCGGTCACCGACGTTCATCTTACCGAAAGCGGCGGCGCCACGGGGATGCTCGTTATCTCGATGAAAAAGCAGAACCGTTTTCAGCCGTTGAAGGCGATGATGGGCGCCTGGTCGCACCACGATGTATTTGGCAAGATCACCATCGTCGTGGACGACGACATCGATATCCGCGATTCCTTTCAGGTGAAATGGGCGCTCAGCTTTCGCATGCAACCGGCGGAAGACGTCTACGTCGTCAAAAACACTGATCCGCTCACGTTGGACCCATCCCAGCCCTTGAAGGATGGTGAGAAGATCAAACCGGCCGAGCAAGTAAGCTCAAAGCTCGGTATCGACGCAACCAAAAAGCACCCGTTCCCGCCTCTCGCCGTTCCTCCCAAGGAACATCTGGAAAAGGTCGATGCCATGTGGGAGCGCTACGGCATCAGAGAAGTTCAGCGCACCGGGAGATAGCGATCGGTGACTCAGTTGGAATACACCGGGCCGACATTCAACGTCCACGCCCATATCTGCGCGCCGGACGACGTCGAGCGGCTGCCGATTCCCTACAACCGCGTTTACAATCTAACCGAAGACACCCGCCGGCGCTTCGCGCAAAAGTTTGCCATTTGCGGCGATGCGCTCGCTGGTCCGGAGCGCATCGCCGCCCTGAGCCACAAGGATTCGGTCCAGGTGATCAACTGCCTCCCCCACTTCGTCCACGACGCCACCGAGTCGGAGTTGATTCGCCGTGCAAATGAGCTGAATGACTATCTGGCAGGTCAGACGCGGGGGAAACCCCAGTTCATCCCGATTGCCACGATTCCTCCGCCATCTCGCGCGGGCGGTGAAAATGCAGCGCGGTGCGCCGAACGAGCGATTCGGGAGCTGGGCATGCGCGGCATCTACATGATGGCCCACTACGACGGCCGCTTTCTTGGCGATCCTGTGTTTGAGCCGATCTTTGTGCTGGCTGCCAAGCTCGAAGTCTGTATCGTCGTTCATCCCACGGTCGTTGTTTCCCACGTTGACGGCTTCAATCGGAGAAACGAGCCTTTGCTTGTCGGTTTCATCAACGACGTCCGGATGTCCGCGCTCGACTTCGTGGCCTCGGGTGTTCTCGAACGCCATCCAAATCTCAAGATCATCTGGGCCCAGCTTGGTGGTGGGATTATCTTCAACCACGGCCGACTCGACATCGTGGGAGAGACCTTTCCGGCGGAAAACGAATTGTCTCATCCTCACACTCATTATCTCAAACAGATGTATTACGAATTCAGCAGCTGTTCCCATCTTGAGGTCGAGTTTGCGTTAAGGGCGGTCGGGGAAGCACAGATCCTTACGGGCACCGACTTCCCTTTCTGGGATGCGGCTTATGCTCGCCGCGCTCTTGCACAGTTGAACGTCGACCCATCGGTGCGCAAGCGCGTCGCTTGGGACAATGCCGCTGCCCTTTTCGCCGGTGACCGCTAGCGTCATCGTGGCGCAGCACGCTGCTACTAGATGAAAGGGGTGCTTTCATTCGCGGCCATCGAATCCGGACCTGGTTTCCGCGCCAGTCTCAAAGATCTACCTCGCCATCTCACGCTCGCCGCTGTGAGCTACGGCGCCACCGCCTGGCTGTTTGCCATTACGGGACCGTTTCTGATCTACTTGAACGCGGCCAAGCAGGGAAACCTCTCGGCGACGGAGTTTAATTCCTGGATTTTTGGCGGCTATTTTATCTGTGGTTTCCTCACTCTGCTGCTGACACTTTACTACCGTCAGCCGTTACTCGCGGCGATTACGATCCCCGGAGGCGTGTTGACCGGCACCGCGCTTACACATTTGACCTTCTCGGATATCATCGGGGCTTATCTGCTGACCGGCGTCTTCATCGCGGCGTTGGCCGCGAGCGGCGCCGTCAGGAAAGCAACGGACTGGCTGCCACTGCCAATCACCATGGCCATGGTTGCAGCGGTGTTGCTGCCCTTTGGCACGGGCATCATAAGTGCTTTCCACGAGATGCCTCTCCTTTCAGCGACGACTTTCAGTGGGTTTCTCGCCATATCGCTAATGCCTAAGCTAGCGCAGAGATTTCCCCCGGTTCTGGCCGCCATCACGGTGGGTCTTTTGACGACAACATGGCTCGGACATGCGAGCTGGCAGGGTGTCGCCTTCGAGTTCGCCGATCCGATTATATTCTGGCCCACGTTTTCAGTCAGTGCAGCCGCCGAACTGGTCTTGCCGCTCGCGCTTACGGTAATCGCTGTACAGAACGCTCAAGGCGTCGCGATTC
>JBBDNJ010000260.1:0-13431 GCA_040877705.1 Binatia bacterium
GCAAGATCGTTTACTACCATCAGCCGGTACGAAAACACACCGTCGATACCGAGTTCGATGTCGGCAACCTGCAATCCTTGCCGCGCGTCGACATGGTGCTCTCATACGTCGGCGCCGACGGCACCATGATCGAAGCCGCCGCCAACGCGGGCGCCAAAGGCATCGTCAGCGCCGGCACCGGCGCTGGGCGGCCGACACCGGCGGAAGATGCTGCCTTCGATAAAGCCTTCAAAGAAAAGGGTATGCTCATGTGCCTTTGCAGCCGCGTCGCCTCGGGCCGGGTGGTTCGAAGTCCGGGGTTAGCCAAGCGCGGCTTCGTCGCCGGCGACAACCTGCAGCCCTGGAAAGCGCGCTTGTTGCTTTCTCTGGCGCTCAGTAAAACCAGTGACGCCGACGACATTCAACGGATGTTTGACATGTATTAAAAACCAGACTCTTCGATCTGATCAAGCGGTCGCAGCGGATAACCTTCCCTGCGACCGCCTGTTTTTAGAGAGGGAAGTGGATTAGCAGTGCGCGCGTAGGATGCAAAGTTAAGCGGCGCGTATTTCACGGTCGTTCTGAAGCATAGGGTTGGACCTGGAAATTCAGAATGTCCCCTTTTTCTTCTTCCGATCCATGAGCGCCACTGTGCCTGACCACGATCATTCACTGGCAGAGGATCGATACATCACGGTCGGCATCTCCAATCGCCGCCGTCTCGTGATGGTGGCTTACATCGAGCGCGTGGAACGGATTCGTGTCATTAGCGCGCGGGAATTGACCCGGGCTGAGAGAGAAGCGTATAAAAAAGAACCGCAAAAGTGAGATGGACGACGAGCTACGTCCCGAATATGACTTGCACGAACTGCTTAAGGGTGGGGTCAGAGGAAAATACGCGGAGCGGTATCGGACTGGGACAAACTTGGTCCTACTAGCCCCGGATGTAGCCGAGGCTTTCGCAAATGACGCTGAGGCGGTCAACGAAGCTTTGCGGTTAGTCATCCAGTTGACGAAGGTGCCAGTCGGCAAAAAGCGGCAACTCGCAAAACCATAGGCCAGACCGAGCACCTTCGCACTGAGCTAATACTATACTTCAGCGGTTCGCCAACAGCGCCTACTGAGCTTAGGCGTTTAGATCACCCGTACCAAAGGATCAGAACCCAGCCCACGCTTTTCTTGTAGCGAGCTTCAAAGAGCCGCAGGTCGAGGTCCTGATCGACTATTTCATTGAGCGCTTATTCGAAACTCCTGGAAGTATCTGATCGGTAAACGACACTGCAATGAGTTTGATCTGGCCAGCATCGTACGTCTTGTAACGTGCCATCGAGGGGGAAATAACCTTTGTTGAGGGGTGTGCATTGCTTTTGCAACGCTTTGATTGCGGGGAACTATAACTCTAATGCACTTTTTCTACAGACGCGTACTTAACTTAGTGTCAATACTGTCCATTGAAATGAGTTGCGGTACGCTTCGGCGATTATGTCGTCGTCAAAAATTAAATTGTACTGCATGATTCGGTAATCCTCTTCCTGGTCGTGTTCGGAAATAAGTCTATCCCCCCATAACCTATCCAACACGATAACCTTCGCGGAACTCTGGTCAAATGCCAGGCAGTCACACTTGATACGCCATTCGCGCTCCCAAGTGAAGTCAACCGTTTCCTTAGAATTGCGTGGCTGGTATAGAACATGACGCCATCGGTTACTTTCGGGTAATGAGTGATACTCTTCGTCGGACTGGTAAATGGCTGGCCGCCCACCTTGCGCGAAGAGCCACTGCTTCGAAACCATGATGCCGAACGGAGAGTAGCGGGAATAGTAGTCCTCGTTCACAAGCCCGCCTTTCAGGCTAGCCAACGGTGCTTCAGAGAAACAGACACACCGGTAATTACCCTTGATAAAACGCGATCCTGCAATGAGCTTTCGATCAGCAATGATCTTACGCAGTCGAGTAAAAGCATCTGCATGTGACTGGCCACTGGTGAAGTGAATCAAATAAGGTGAAATATCCGCTCTGCTCATGATTGCAACTCGTGCGGTTACATCACTCTGTTATCACAGCGGCTTGATCGCGGAGATCCATACTCCGGCTTCGCGTCTAACGTCGAAGGCTGAGTTGCGCGATGCGAGGAGCGTCAATCTCTAACAGTTGGTTAGGCATCGTTCAGCTTACGTGACGAAGTGGCTCAAGCCGAGCGATTGCTGCGGCTTTCGTACTCCGCAAGGCATGCCAAAGCTCCCAATCCTGCTGCAATCCAAGCCAAAAGTCTGCCGACATCCCTAGGACTTGCGCCAGTCGCAGCGCTGTATCAGATGTGACACCGCGCTTACCCCGAATAATTTCATTTAAGCGGGGAAAGGAAATCCCTAGGCGCACCGCAAAGCCAGACTGGCTTATTCCGAGGGGCTTGAGAAACTCTTCGAGTAGCATCTCCCCAGGATGCGTCGGCGGCCTCTTGGTGGGCAGCCGCCGCACCACACGAAACTGTGACGATTTGCCACGTTGTGGACGCCGCTCAGTGGTAGTCCGCGATTTCGACTTGATCCGCATATCCATTCTCCCAGTGAACGCACACGCGATACTGCTCATTGATTCGAGTACTGTGTTGGTCGACTCGATTACCCCGTAGCCGCTCAAGCCGATTTCCAGGCGGAACCGAAGCTCCAGAAGATCCCGGGAGGAAAAAATGGGGTCAGAGAAAGTCAGAGAACTTTTTTATCGTCGACCGGCTTCAACCTTTGGAACGCCCTCGCGCCCCCTCAAATAAAAGTAAAATAGTTCTCTGACCCTCATTTCTCTAGAATTCTCTTTGCTTGGCTGACATCAATCTCTTCGCGGATGAACTTATCGTAGACGTCTCTTACCTCGTCAGGCAAAGAGGACCGTGCCAAGACAGCGCACTTGCTCTCAACCTTCCACTCGTGGAACTTCTGGAGAACCTCCCTAAGCAGCGCAAAGCCTTGTTTCTGGAATTTTCTTCCCAGAGACCTAAAGGTTTCTTCAGGGCGGAACTGCATATGGCAGTATTCACTCAGATCTTGCCACTTCCTATTGAGATAGGCCGTGTCAACAACTGTGATCTCCGGCAAGCCAGGCGTGATAGAAATAACTAACTTCGTGAACTCGATTGTCTTTCGATAGAAGGGATCGGTCTCTTTCATCAAAGCAAAGATGCCCGTGATGCTACGGCAGCGCGTCTCTTCGTCCCCAGAGAGCTTGCCTTCCTTCAGAAGATAGAGAACCTCGAAGATGTACCTCTCAATAGCCGCTCGTAACTCGACCGCAGCGTATAGGAGGACACTGTCGAGTTCTCGACCGGCGTCAAACTCAATCCACTTCGTCGCTTGGACAATGTGCCAATCGAACGTTACCTCGCGTGGCGCTTCAAGGAAGGGAATGTTCATCTGAAACACCTCGCCGTCGGCGGTCGAACGGCGCGCGGCTTGCCTGGTTCCCCACATCGCAAGCCGCGTGGCAGACGCGTCAGCGTCCGGTGGAGCGACTTGTTAGTAGGTGGTCTTCAAGCAATAAAAAGATTCGTCTCATTTCAAGGATTTAAGAAGTCCACCCTTTTCAAGTACTCGCAACATGAAAGAACGATCAATTTGATCCCACTCTTTCGATGAACTTTTCAAGAAAGGTAGTATTCTAGGCATAAGCGATTCGACGACACCCATATAATGTTTATATTGATACCGTTTACCTTCAAAACCATGATCAGTCCGTAATGCGAACACAATAGATTTTCCCTTCAACAAAGACGATTCGATAGAAGAATAGTGAAAGGGGCGTGATATATCAATTTTTTCACGGATACAGATGAGGAGTTTCAAAAGTTCTATTTGGTAATCCGAGAAGCCATCACTAAAAACACTAACTTTGTCGATAAGCTCATCAAAGTTTCGTACACGACGACTCGTGTAATCTTTGATGGACGTTGAAAACATGGCTGTCGCGGCAGGATCAATCTGAGATTCACCATCATCTACATTATACTTTAGCCATACCGCGAGAGAGTGATCCATGTCGTGGTATAAACAATCATATTCGACATGAGCTTCATACCCACAATGCTGGCAATGAAAAGTTGTGAGATGGCCACCGCGAAGCATATCCTTTAGCTGAGGATCAATGGTAACATTCACACTTATCCAGGCTGTGAATGATTGGAGACGACCACAAGACGAACAAATAATTTCTTGCTGATGATTACTGCTCATATTGTCATATTTATTGGATACCACCTAACTTGCAGGCTGAGCAGCCGAGGCTCGCGAGCCTTGCGAGCGGGGGCCGAAGATCTGTCTCAAGCCGAATGTTATGTTCAGCTACTCCAGCTTTAGGCCAATCATGTTTCCTAGAGCCTTCCTCGCCAAACGTGGCGGTGAGTGAATGATTTTCATTTCTCCCTTCGGGTTGATAGCCACGTCGACTAAAGTTCGAGGTATAGCATGCTGGGAGATAAAGAATATGTAGATCATCCCGCCAATCAAAAATTTGTAAATGTGTCCGCCGTTTACTCTCGACCGAGATGGCTGCGTAACGATGTCTCCTGGGTACTCTTCCAGATGACGATAGGTCATAATCAGGCAAGGATACTTCAATTGCTCACCCGGATCACCATTGAGAAGCATCCCCCGAACACGCTCCTCATGTGGACCTAGCTTGACTTCGTGAAACAGCGGCCGCTCGCTGATACCAGCCCGCCAAAGGACCGACAGAAGAAAGAGTTTGAATCGTGCATAATCGATCTCGGCAAAGTAGGTATATTTCATTCCATCCGGGCCTTCACAACGCCGGGAGATCTTGGGATATCCCTCGTAAAGGACTAAGGAAGCGTAGGTGTCCAATTTCCCAAGCGTCTCGTTGTCACAGGAATGGCAGAGAATATATTTGTCAAATTCTCCGGTCTGCCGGGAGCCGAGCCGGTTTATTTTGCTCTCCTTGATGCGAATCGCATGCATTCGATTCTTCTCGTCGAACAGGTCTTGATACATAAAGTTTGGAATGATATGCGACTGCTCGCACAGCTTCTTAGCTTCGCCGCAGAGTTTGCATTTCCGTACCATCATTCCTCGTAAACATAACGCCGAGGCTGAGCAGCCGAGGCCCGCGAGCGTTGTGAGCGAATCCGAAGATCTGTCTCAAGCCGATTGTTAGGCCCCACGCTCTTGCCCTGGACCAGGGTCTACGGGCACCGGAGGACGCTCCTTTGTGCCGGGCGATCCGTCCTGCGGGACCTGACGCATCCTACGACCTTCCACAATGTCGACTCCAAGATAGGCGACCGTACCAAGCGTAGCCAGGAAAAGCCCCAACCGACCAATCCATCCTGGAAAGTCAGGCGAGCTTTCAAGAATAAGCGCATGGGGCGCGCACCATCGCTCCAAAAAGCCGACTGCAAGCGATATGACAAGCAGGGTGCCCGCTACTACTTTGACCGTGTGTTGAGAGGATGGAGACATATGGGGCCTAAGGCTCCTGCTGTTTAGCGCCCGTAATTCGGTGATTGATGAGGGAAGCAACGCGCTCGACGCCCCTCTGCTCCAAGAGCACCCTAAGTTCGTCCGGGACGACCTTCGTTATCGGGTTCACTATAATGCGTTCGATAAGCATTCCAAGGTCGACGCGCACACGCAAACCTGTGGAGAGTGGGTTGAGTCCTTGGTTTTCCGGGTCCCGGTGCCAAACAAGCGCTCTGAATTCACGTTCATCGCGGTAAGGCAAATCTTTCGTTACGAC
This sequence comes from Binatia bacterium, assembly GCA_040877705.1. Taxonomy (GTDB): domain Bacteria; phylum Desulfobacterota; class Binatia; order UBA9968; family UBA9968; genus WHTF01. Next base: position 5,725 of record JBBDNJ010000260.1, read on the forward strand.
GTGATTAAAGATGTTCCCGAGCAGCGTGAAATCGCGCTCAAAATCCACGTAGGTGACTACCCCTCCTGTAACTACCCAAGGGGACACCTCAAACGCAGCCTTCATTCGCTCAAGAGTCGTACGCACCGCGAAGCCACGATCAGCGTAGGCTTTCCACATCAGGTACGATTCCGAATCGTTCATGTGCCAACAACTGGCAAAGAACGTTCCTTGTTCGCTTTCGTAGTCCAGAACTTTCTCGCGTGCGGTGTGTGTGGGACATCCATGAGCGCAGAACCATTGGAGGAGCCGTTCGCGTGATCTCGCAGTGAGCGAGCCTTCGAGACCATCTGAGAACGCGGGTAAGTGCGTGAAGAAGAGTTCCTCCGTTCGTAAGAGGTCGAGCAGCCGTTCCGTCGTGTAGTACCGCCAAAGCTGCTGGCTTGAACGAGTCGGCTCGGTTAGTACAGAAGAGGATTCGTACATTGCGATATTTTCAGGGGCCTAACCAAGATTATTTAGTTCCGTATAGTACGGCATTACTTCTGTATATCACGGTACGCGCCGCTATCACTTCGACCGCTTTTACAATGGAGACAATGAGTTGTAAAGCTGCTGTGTTGATACAATTCGACAAAGGCCGAATGCTGCTTCCCTATAGTCAAAGTCACTGAGTTGCAACCTTTACTGAAGTCCGGCATTTCCGCAGGCTTTTACCTGAATCCAGGCGACATGTAGGATGGGCGTCCACTAAAGACATGCGGGGTGACAATTCTCGGTCCCAACTCACATGTGGGGACAACCGGCCCGCCCGCCTACACACGTTCATTTGCAGTCTACTCGCAATGTTCTACACGGCTCTCAACGCTTGTATGATATTGAGCCGGGCCGCGCGAACGGCGGGCAGGAAGCCGCCGATCAGACCCATCAGCAGGGAGAATCCCAGCGACATCGCGATAATCGAAGGTGAAAGCGCAAAGGAGAAAGCAAGTTCGGAAAAGGAGCCGAAATTAAGAGTCGATATACTGAAGAACTGCAGCAACGAAGCCAGTCCCAATCCCACCAGACCGCCGGCCAACGACAGCACGAAAGATTCGCCCAGAAAAGCCAGGAGAATGCTGCGCCGGTAAAAACCTAGAGCGCGCAAGGTGCCGATCTCGACGGTGCGATTGGCGACGGCGCCGTACATGGTAATCATCGCGCCGATGGTCGCGCCGGTGCTGAAAATGACGGTAACGAAAATGCCGAGAATACGAATGAATGCAGCCATCATTTCCGATTGCTCTTCGAAAAATTTCTTTTCTCGCTTGGCGGCGAAATACTGCAGCCGATTGTCCGAATCGAAAGCCGCTAAAACTTCGGACAGATCGTCGGGTTGTTTGAGCCGCACCGTGACCGTAGAGTACGAGGATCGTCTAAATGCATCCATGATCTGATCGCTGTCGCCCCAGGCCTCGGAATCAAAACCACTGCCATCCGCGTCGAAGATCCCGACGACTGTCCAGAAATCACCGCCGAACTTGATCTTCTCGCCAAATTGGGCGCCGACGAATCGGTTGGTGATGCCGGCGCCGACGATGACTTCACGGGCACCCCAGCGGAACATCCGGCCCTCGGCGATTCTCACCTGCGGTCGCAGGTGAAACGCCGCCTCTTCAACGCCGCGCACGATGACGTTACTGATCCCGTCCGAGCCGATCTTGTCCAGATTGATGATCACAACGGCCTCTTTCGAGCTCATCGGCCGGCCGTCGGCAAATCTGGCCACTTGCGGCATGCTACTGATAACACCAGCGGTCTCCCGATCTAAGATACTCATGATCTCGCTCATCGCGGCCTTGCGCACCACGATCATGTTGTCGTCCGAACCTGTCGATCGAAGGGTCTGTTGCACGCCGTGGGCCATCATCAACACGGCGGTGAAAACGAATACGACAAGGGCGATGCCGAGTATAGTAATGACCGTGGTCAACCGGCGCGAGGAGGAACTGCGCAAAATATATTTGAGTGGAATCTGCATTGGGACATCTACCCTATATGCCGCAGCCCTTCGACGATGCGGGTGGTCAACACCCGCCGCAAAGGAATGATCGAGGCCGCCAGACCCACCAAAAACGCCGACACACAACCGAATATAATCGTCTCCGGTTTAATATAAAAAACCGGGAACCAACCTTTGGGCAGCGCCGCTTGAAACCCTTCGACCGCTGGAAGCGTCACCAGCAGCCCAAGCGCGCTGCCGAGCGTGGAGAGGATTAAAGCCTCTCCCGCGATTAGAAAAAACAATTGACCGCCGGAAAAACCAAGCGCCTTGAGCACGGCGAACTCGTGCGTCCGCTCGCGCGCCGACATGATCATCGTATTGCCGAGAACCAGCAGAATAATTCCAATGATGACGAACGACATGATATTCATCGCGGCGATGACGGCGCTGGCCGCCGATAAGAAGCTCTGCTGAAAAGCTCTCTCGGTCTCAGTTTTGGTCTCGGCGCGAGAGTTGGCGAACATCCGATCGATTTCCCGCGAGATAGAGGCGGAGTTATCGGGATCGTTGATGCGCACGATATACCAACCGATTTCCCCCGAACGCTGCGGCATCTCCTGGCGAACTCGTTCTTCCAAATATCGATAATGGAACATCATGCTCGCGGGATCGGTGGTCTGGTCCCTGGGCTCGTAGATGCCGCGGACGACGAATTCCCATTGTCCGGGAAAAACATCTCCTTCGATGAGCATCATATCGCCGAGCTTGAGGTTATAGCGATTCGCGATATCGATGCCGATAATGCAGGCGTTGCGCTCGCGTTTGAAAACGTCGAACTGTTTGGGCTCGATGACGAACTCGGGATAGACATCGAAGAATGTTTCGGAGTCCACGGCCAAGCGAGCGAAGAATTGATTTTTGTCGATGTACACACCGGAGAACCAACTGGCATAAGTGACTTCATCGACGCCCGGCACCTGGGCGATTCGGTCCCGGTAAGCCAGAGGCAAAGAAAACACGAACGACACCGCATGACGCGTAATCAGCCGGTTCGCCGCCGAGGCTTCCACTCCCGCGTACCATGCCGTCACCACCGTCCGCAGCAATGCAAAAGCCATCACCGCCACGCCGATCCCGACTAAGGTCAGCAGGCTTCGCAGCTTATGCCGCAACGTGTTGCGAATGAGCAGCTTGAACAGCTCCAATGATTCTCCTTACGCCAGTTCGCCCTTCTCCAGATTACGAATGAACCGGGCGCGTTCGGCGGCGCGCGGATCGTGCGTCACCATCAAAATGGTCTTGTTGAGCTCGCGGTTCAATCGATCCATGAGCTCGAGCACCTCTTCGGCGGAGGTCTTGTCGAGATCTCCCGTGGGCTCATCGGCAACCAGGATCGCCGGGTCGGTGGCGATCGCCCGAGCGATGGCAACGCGTTGCTCCTGACCGCCGGAGAGTTGGCGCGGAAAGTGGTGCATACGTTCTCCAAGACCGACGACTTGTAACGCGGTTTCGGCGTGGCTGCGCCGTTGTTTCTTCGACAGTGGAGTCAGTATCAGCGGCAGCTCGACGTTTTCCAAAGCCGTGAGCACCGGTATCAAATTGTAGAACTGGAAGATAAAACCAACATTCTGCGACCGCCAAACCGCCAGTTCCGTTTCGCTGAGTTCGGTAATATCCATGCCGGCGATCAAAATCTTACCTGAGGTCGGCTTGTCGATGCCGGCGATCAAATTCAACAAGGTCGTTTTGCCGGAGCCGGACGGCCCCATGAAGGCGAGGAAGTCGCCCTGCGATATATTGAGGGTAATGTTCCGTAAGACGGGGATTTCCAAACTATCGCGCTGATAGGACTTGAAAAGACCGGCGATTTCAATAAGCGGAGGTTCCATGATGCAGGGGCAAACTATTGTCCCTTGAGGATGACTTTAACCCCATCCTGGATCTGATCGTCGACCTTAGCGACAACTTTGTCTCCCTCGTTGAGCCCGCTCTTGATTTCGAGTAGGCCGGCCAGTGTTTGACCCGTGCTCACCGGCACTTCGACTGCGCGCTCCTCTTTGACTTGATAAACAACCCGGCGACCGCCGCGGGTCGCCACCGCCGCCGCCGGCACGGTGAGCAGCGGCTTCGAATTAGCTGCGTTCAGTTCGTACCCCAGTCTCAAAAAGGTGATTTTGGCGCTCATCTCCGGAAGCACCCGCTTGTCGTATTCCTTGAATCTGATTTTGACCATCACGGTCGCCTTGGCTCGATCAGCGGTAGGCACGATTTTCGTCACAAAGCCTGGATATCTTTGTTGCGGGTAGGCGTCGAGGGTGATCTCACACTGCTGCCCCGGCGCCACGCGCGTGATGTTCGCTTCAGATACGTCGGCGTCGACTTCCAAAGATGACATATCGGCAATGGTGACAACGGCCGCCCTCGAGCTCACCGCTCCGGCTAAGGGTGCGACAATCTCGCCGACATCGGCATTCTTTTTTAGAACCGTGCCATCAAAGGGAGCGATGATACGGGTATTCTCGACAGCGACCGCGGCTTCCTGCAGAGCAAAGCGAGCGACATCGATGGATGCGACCACCCGTTTGAAGCGCGCTTCGGCGACATCATATTCCGCCTGTGCAATGGCATTCTGCTTGAGCAGTATGCGCATGCGCTGGTAATTTGTTTTCGCCTCATGGAGGTCGGCCTCGGCGAGCCGCAGGTTTTGGCGCGCGCGCTCCCGCGCGGCAACGACATCGGCATCTTCCAAGCGAGCAATCGTCTGGCCCTTCTTGACCTGATCGCCTTCCTCAACACCCAGGAAAACCAAACGCCCCGTTCCTTTGGAGGCAACGGCGGCCTTGCGGCGCGCGACCACGTATCCGCTTGCCGTTAATACTGCATTGGCCTGCGACGGTGAGCTAAGCGAAGCCGGTGCCAGCTGAACCTCGAATCCGGAAGTAAAGACATTTCCGAAAAAAATGATGCCGGCCAGCAAAACAAGGACGACGATCGACCCGACAACTAATTTTCGTGTCGATCGGGATTTCCGTGGCGGATGGGCGCCTTGTGACGACCGGTCGATCCTCAACGATGCCAAATCAGCGTCTTTAGTTGCCATAACAAACATTTACAGTAAGCCGATTAATTCCGGATTTTCAAGCCAACGGCAAAGTGATAAATTTGCCGTCCTATGAGCGAGTCGACGACGTGGAACCCCGATACTTACGCTAAGAATGCCCGCTTCGTCGCCGATTTGGGCCAGCCGGTTTTACAATTGCTTGAGCCCAAGCGAGGCGAGCTTATTTTGGATCTAGGCTGCGGCGACGGCGCCCTGACCCATAAAATCTCGGCCTCGGGCGCTACCGTGCTTGGCACCGACTCCAGCATCGGCCAAATCCGAGCGGCGAAAAACCGCGGTCTGACTGTCATGGTTATGGATGGCCACAACCTTTGCTTAAAGCCGCGGTTCGATGCCGTCTTCAGCAATGCAGCGCTTCACTGGATGAAACAGCCGGCAAGTGTCGTTGATGAAGTTTGGGATTGTCTAAAGACCCGAGGGCGCTTCGTGGGAGAGTTTGGCGGCCAAGGCAATGTCGAAACGATCCGCGCCGCTTTGCATGGCGCGCTGCGCCGACGAGGCGTCGATCCTGTGGCCATCGATCCCTGGTATTACCCGTCTCCCGCAGAGTATTCAATTCTACTCACGAATTCGGGCTTTAGAGTCGATTACATGGAGAACATTCAGCGACCGACGAAACTTCCCGGTGACCTGCTCGATTGGCTGGAAATCTTCGCCCAACCCTTCAGCAACGCCATTGCGGAATACGACCGCGAGTCCTTCCTTGATGAAATCTGTGAACAAAGCCGATCGGCTTTGCAGGACGCCAACCGGCACTGGACTTTGGACTACGTCAGACTACGATTCGCGGCGGTAAAAAGTTAAAGCAAGCATCCTATGAATAAAACCTCCGCCAGGCGACGAAAATCACGCCGGCACCACTCGACCACCAAAACGTGTAATCGGAAATAAAAAAAGGAGCAACCCGACTCGTTGCCCCTTTGCATCTACCAGCGATTGCTTGCCGGGTTACCTCGCCCCTCAGCGCTGTCTGATGGAGCTATCCGGGATTCCCTCGCTTGAGCCTATTTAATCCCGTCTCTTGTCAACCAGCTTTGCTCTTCTTTTCGGCGGCAAGTTTTCTCGCCTTACGATCCCTTTGCTTCAAGCAGGATTGAGACCGGCCGTTGGCTGCTTCCGTTTTCGTCTCCTGGCATGACAAACAGACCGGGCAAATCCATCCGCCGCATTGACAGCGACCTCCCGGCTTGTTGCCGATGCCTGGCTTGCTGTGGAAGGAGTGGCGGCAACTTGGACAAATAACATCCACCACTCCTTCGAGAATCTCGAAATCCTCGGCCGGTGCGATTCGCCGCAAAGCTTCTCCCTCGACCATGACGCGATACTGGAAAATTTCCTTTGAAACAAGCTTATCAGCTACTTGACCCGCCTTCGTAAAGCAGGCCTTGATCTCAGTGGTGCCGTCAATGCGCCCTTCATAGCCGGCTACTTTGTGCCGAATAACGGTGCCGTTTTCGAGCTTCATGTGAACTTGCTCAATGGTCTTCGACATATTGCCCTCCTAGCAGGAATAAAAAAGCCTCCGGCTCGTTTAAAGCACAGAGGCATTGCTAATGAATAAAGACTCAGTCTAACTAAACGAGCATTCACTGTATCATCATCCGCTGTACTTGAACAACGCCCGATAGTCGGCGCCAAGAGCGGGAATTCACCGGACATAAATATGAACTGAATCCTCCTCGAGCCGATGATCGCCCGCGATAATGCGAATGATACTGCGGACATTGCGGCTGACATTATCCAGATCGCCCACCGGAAAGCCATCTTTAAGGAACCGTCCGATAAGCTTCTCGTCCCCCTGGTTGATGATCTGAAGGTAGTCCGTATTGTTTTCCTTGAAGTAGCGATCGGTTCCCGGCGCCGGACTATCCAATCCATGTTGTAACTTCGTCGAAATCTTTATGCCGACAAACAGCCGCTTGTCCATCTCTGCCATCTTAAAGTCTCCTTCAACTCTCGATACTCAATGTCTCTTGATAAGGTCCTAACCACCGGCATCCCGCTCGCTCGAAGCCGCTGCTTGATTAGTTCGCTTGGCATTGATGCTTGGACGGTTCGCCTTTAATCAAATTGAGCCATGCTAGTATAATATCGGCAGCTTGTAAACGTATCGGAATCGGTGCGAACACCGCGTATACGCTGAAAAATAGTGGCAGGATTGCCTGCATCACCGACGAAGGCATTCTCAGATTGAACCACGGCCTGTACAAGCTGCGCGCACCCTCGGTGCTTCAAAGCAATCATTTTGCGCCGATGTCGCAACCGGGATCGCCCTTGAAACAAGCTCACCAATACTGATATGCCCCGCATTCTATAAATGGCTTCGAAAAGGAGGAGCAATGCAATTTTGCAGAATGTATACCGGCGAAGACGGCAGATCTCATTTCGAAGACCTCGAACAAAGCCACGGTTCCCGGCATTTTTTAACCTCGCTGACGGTGCAAACCCTGGTTTTTAAAAACGACGACAACCGCGAGATTTTGGGCTGGCACAATGCGCCGCGCCGACAGTGGTGCATCACCCTGTCCGGTTCGGTAGAGATCGGCATCGGCGACGGAACGGTCAAGACATTCGGGCCCGGCGATGTCTTTCTCGCCGAAGACGTCACCGGACAGGGACATAC
>JBBDNJ010000261.1:0-13401 GCA_040877705.1 Binatia bacterium
ACACCAATCCGCACAAGCGCCAGGCCATGCACGAAAAACGCATGCGCAAGATGGAAACGATTCTGCCGCTGCTCGAGCCACCGGGGCTGTGGGGCACCGACGACGCCGAGGTCACGCTCTTGGGGTGGGGTTCTACCGAAGGAGTCATTCGCGAGGCGATCCACAAGCTCGCGGATGAGGAAAATATCGCGGCTAACCTTCTCCAGATCAAATGGATCGTGCCGCTCCACGGCAGCGCGATCACGTCGGCGCTATCGAAGGGCAAGAAAGTGATCATCGTCGAGAATAATTACAGCGGCCAGTTTGCCCGTTACTTACGCTCGGAGACCGGTATCGTCGCCGACGGTCACATTCGCAAGTATGACGGCGAGCCGTTCATGCCCCATCATATCGTCGATGGGGTTAAAGCAATCTTGGCGGGAAGGACACAGCAATACGTCCCGGTGCATGAAATAATGGTTTAGCAAGACGATATTTCGAGTCTTGGCTGCAACTGCGCGGCATTATGAGAAGGAGTGAACGATGACGCTATCTACCGTTGAACTTGAAACTAAAGGCGCCAGCCACGCGCGCGCGCAAATGCCGTTGACGGTTAAAGATTTCAAGGGCAAGGCGGAACCGGATTGGTGTCCCGGCTGCGGCGATTTCGGTGTCCTGGTGGCGCTCAAGCAAGCGCTGGCCGAGTTGGGGGTTCGCCCGCACGAGGCGATGGTGATCAGCGGCATCGGCTGCTCCTCGAATCTGCCAGGGTATATCAGTACCTACGGTATGCACACGCTGCATGGCCGGGCCCTGTCGGTGGCAACCGGCGCGCAGATGGCGAATCATAATCTCAAGATTATCGTTACCGGCGGCGACGGCGACGGTTACGGCATCGGCGGTAACCATTTCGTGCACAGCATGCGCCGCAACGTCGACGTGACTTACATCGTGATGAACAATCAAATTTACGGTCTCACGACCGGCCAACTCTCGCCGACGAGCGTGAAGGGCATGAAGACCAAGAGCACGCCGGCCGGGAGCGTCGAGAATCCGCTCAATCCGATCCCCCTTGCGATCGCCGCGGGAGCGACTTATGTGGCGCGCGGATACACCGGCCAAGTCAAACATTTAGTTGAGCTGATCAAGGGCGGGATTCAGCACAGAGGTTTTGCGCTCATCGACGCGTTCAGTCCGTGCGTGACTTTCAATCTCGAAAACAGCCACGAATTTTTCAAACAGCGAACCTTCAAGTTGGAGGACAAGAAACATGATCCGACCGACTTCGCCGCCGCTATGAAGTATGGTTACGAATGGGGCGATGAAATTGCCATCGGATTATTCTGGAAACGAGAGGATTTGCCCGCCCTGGATCAACTAGAGCCGGTGCTTGACGAAGGTGGCCCGCTCGCGCGCCGCGCGCTGGGAATTTCTCCGCAAACCGCACAGTCCTTGATAAGAGAGTTAATGTAGCACGACGGGTATTGTCGCGGCTTGATAACCGCCTTGTCTCCGTTCGTGGCGAGCCCAGACGACATGAACGGAGTTTTTATACGCTTTGACACTCGGTTGACTTCTCAAACCGTTACACGATACTTCTTTTCAATCCATTTTAAATTTTCTGTTTGGCCATCCTGGCCATCGGTAGGGAAGTTACCATGAAAAACGGTTTCAAAATTCTCGATTCCGATATGCACCTGCGCGAGCCCGCTAATCTCTGGGATAAATATATGGATCCGGAGTGGCGCGATCGGACGCCGAAGATCCTTAGTTCGACGGCGCGCAGCTCCGCTATGGTCATGATCGAAGGTAAAATATTGCAGGGTTACCAGCCGGCCTATCGCGGCGGCATCTTCGACGCGACCCGCATCGACAAGGAGATCGCGGACTACCGGGCCGGCGGCTTCGACGCCAAGACACAGCTTCAAGCCATGGACCGGGAAGGACTGGATGTCGCGGCGCTCTATCCGTCGATCGGGTTAGGCATCATGATGCGCGACGAAATGGACCCGAAGCTGGCTGCGGCGATCGCGCGTGCCTACAACAACTGGCTCTACGACTTCTGCCAAACCGATGCGAAACGACTCAAAGGCGTCGGTATGTTGCCGCTGCAGGACCCGAACGAAGCGGTCAAGGAAGCCCAGAGAGTCGTTGGCAAATTGGGGTTCGTCGGCGTTTTCGCCAGGCCTGAGCCGTTGCGCAATCTGCCGTGGCACTCGCGCTATTTTGACTCGGTGTGGTCGGCGCTGGAGGAACTCGGCGTGCCCATCGGCTTCCACTCGGCCACCGCGGCGGGTGAAGTGGCGCAGATCGGTGACCGTTTTGGCGATAATCTTTTGCTGCGCCACGTGGTTTCTCATCCTTTAGAGAACATGGTGGCGATGGTCGACACCATTGGCGGCGGGGTATGCGAGCGCCATCCCAATTTGAAGCTGGCTTTCTTGGAGTGTTACTGCGGTTGGGTTTCCTTTCTCTTGCACCGTATGGATAACGCCATGGAGAAGGGGCGCTTTCCCACCGCGGGCAAACTGAAACCGAGTGAATATTTTCAGCGCCAGTGCTGGATCTCAACGGAACACGAGAAAGAGCTGCCGATGATCATCAGCTTGGTGGGCGATGACAATATTGTCTTCTCCACAGATTATCCCCATGGCGATTCGGATTTCCCGCGCGCCGTGGAGGAGTTTGTGGAAATGGACGGCGTGTCGAACGAGAGCCGGAGAAAAATTCTCTGGGACAACTGCGCGCGGCTGTATGGTTTGAATTAGCGGTCAGGCACTGCTTCTGGTAGCGCGGTCCTCGTGGAGGCGTTCCGACAAGAGCTGACCAAGCTTGGCTGGATTGAGGGAAAGAATATTACCATCGAGTACCGATTTGCAGAGGGGAAAAATGACCGCTTACCTGAGCTAGCGGCGGACTTGATTCGTCTTAAGGTTGATCTGATCGTGGTCGCAGGGAGACCACCGGCGTTGGCGGCGAAGAAAGCGACTACTACCATCCCCATCGTGATGGCGAACGTTGGGGACCCTGTGGGTGCAGGTCTGATTGCCAGCCTGGCGCGGCCGGGCGGCAGGCGAATGAAGTCATCAAGTAACGGTTCGACGTCGCTCACCACAGGTTTTAGATTCTCGATTGCCGATCCTTCGGCCTTGCTCAGGACAGATTTTCGATTGGGGACAAACAGATGGAGACAGAGAACCAGCGGGTGGATGGCGTAACTCAGAAAAGGACTCCTCTTTGAGGCTTCCCCGGTTCTGCGATTCATGATCGCTTCCCTTCTCCGATTCTTACGGAAGTTGTATAAGAAGACACACTGCTGGCTAAATTAGCTACAAGTTCCGTAACTGAGCATTGACTTGGTTAAGTTAATTCTGAGTATTTGGTATTTTAGAATTGAGGCGACTCGTAATGTTTTGCTCTTCTGTCGCGAAAAAATTCCCCTTAATCCCCCTTTGTCAAAGGGGGAATTTGCACAACGACGACGATTCCCCTCTTTGAAAAAGAGGGGTTAGGGGAGATTTTGGGCAAGTGTGAAGAAGACATTCAAATCCTGGATAGCGAAATAATTTGAAGATCCGCAAACCAAATTCCAAGCGCGTCAAAGCGAGAAACAATACTGAAGCGGCAGCTTCTCCAGTCACTCCAGGACTCTTGCGCGAGATCGCTCAAAAGGTCGTTCACGCGTTTCGCCCGAAGAATATCATCCTGTTCGGTTCCTACGCCTACGGCAAGCCCACATCCGATAGCGACCTTGATTTGCTGATCGTCATGGAGAGCCGAGACCGTCCGGCAGAAAGGATAAGAAAAGTCAGCGACCTTTTTGACCCCCGCCCACTACCCATGGACTTCATTGTCCTCACCCCTGGCGAGATACGGCAAAGACTAAGCGGCTTCGACCCCTTCCTTGAGGAAGTTCTCGAAAAGGGTCAGATGTTGTATGGTTCGCAAACCTGATATCCGCCCATGGATATATAAGGCGGAAGAGGATTATCGAGCAGCCCGAACGCTAGCTCGGAAACGTAAAGATCCGGTTCCAGACAATATTTGCTTTAGTGCTCAGCAGTGCGTAGAAAAATACCTCAAAGCCTTTCTGGTGCACCACCGAAAAGGCTTTCCCAAAACTCATGACCTCGTGGAGCTTCTCAAAATTGCTCTGGCAATCGATCCGCTGCTCGAGGTCATTCGCCCCAATGTGCGTGAGCTTCTGCCCTATGCAGTGGCCTTCCGTTATCCCGGTGAAGAAGCAACAAGAGAGGAATCGCAGAGAGCAGTGTTGGCCATGAAAAAGGTGCGCGCAATTTTCCGCGAAAGGCTCGGCTTACCTTGAGCCAGACGCCTGCCAGCGAGGGATTCTGATGGCAACGGCCGGTTATCAGGCGAAATCGCCGTAACAAAAATAATAGTCCGTTATAAGGTCTCTAACGTGCGCGCGCGGATAAGGTGATCAAGTGATTTTGGATTTTCGATTTTGGATTAAGGAAGACAAACCTATGAACCAAATAAATCGGATTGCGGTCGTGGATTCTCTCTCCGACAATCTAAAATCTAGCCAAAGATAATTGAAATTTTTAGACTCATGACGGTCTTTGTGAGGTTCATCTGGAAAATCTTCCCTGCCCCGCTTTTTCAAAGAGGGGGTAATCCGTTATGAAGTTGCGCAGCACAAGGTTTAGCACTGGTAGGATGGGTGAATGGATTGGATTTCCCCCTTTGAAAAAGGGGGATCAAGGGGGATTTTAGGCAGAGACGAAAAATTTCAGAGACAAATTCTCAGACTAAACCGAGTAAGAATCCAAAATCTAAAATCGAAAATGGGATTAGGAGGTGAACCTTGGCATATCGCACCGTTGGTAAAGCACTGCCCCGCATCGAGGGCGAAGGCAAAGTGACAGGACAAACTAAGTACGCGGCGGACTTGTCCTTCGAAGGCTTGTTATGGGCCAAAGTTTTACGCAGCCCGATTCCGCACGGACGAATCAAGAGTATCGACACGTCGAAAGCGCAGGCAGTGGCAGGGGTGCATGCGGTTTTGACCGGCGCCGATGTGGCAAATGTCTATGTCGGCACCCGCGTCAAAGACCAGCCGGTCCTGGCGCACGATAAAGTCCGCATGAGCGGTGATGCGGTTGCGGCGGTAGCTGCCGATAGCGAAGAGATTGCCGAAGAGGCGGTCAACCTGATCGACGTCGAGTACGAAGAGTTACCATACGTCGACGATCCGGTGGAAGCTCTGAAGCCCAACGCGCCTTTGATTCACGAGGATCGATTGAATTACAGGAACGCGCCGCAGTTGCCCGAGGGCGTCTCGCCGCACAACGTTCAATCCTATGTCCAGTGGAAAAACGGCGATCTGAACGCGGGCTTTAAGGAGGCGGCGCGGGTCTTTGAACATACTTTTCGCACGCCGCTATCGCACCACGGCTATATCGAGCCGCATGCTTGCACCGTCCAGGTGCATGAAGACGGCCGAGTCGAAGTCTGGGCATCGAACAAGGGACCCTGGGGGCTGCGCGATCAGATGGCCGAAGACTTCGGCCTGCAGAAGGAAAAAATCAAAGTCCATATCGTTCACGTCGGCGGCGACTTCGGCGCCAAAGCATCGCTGATCGACGTGCCGGTTGCTTATTTTCTGGCCAAAGCAACCGGGCGGCCGGTGAAGCTTGTTTTCGATTCCACTGAAGAGATTCTCGCCGGCGGCCATAGGCATCCTGCGGTGCTGACGTTTAAAACCGGTGTCAAAGAAGATGGCACGCTTGCCGCAATCAAGGCGACGATTTATTTCAGCGGCGGCGCCTACGGTTCCCAGAAAGCTAATCCGCAAGTGACCGTTTTAGGCGGCCGGCGCCTGGCGAGCATGTACCGTTGCCCCGCGATCAACGTCGAAACGTTTTGCGCATACACCAATCAGGTGCCGTGCACGCAAACAAGAACTCCCGGCAGCCCGCAGATCGTCTTCGGCTTCGAATCGCAAATGGATATTATCGCGCGTGAAATGGGTATCGATCCGGTGGAGTTTCGGCGCCGCAACATTCTACACGACGGCGATGCGTCGCCTCTGGGAGAGAAGTGGAATCATATCCTGATCGGCGAAGTGCTCGAGCGCGCCGTTAAAACCTCCGGTTGGAAACCCAATGGAGCAAAAAAGAATCGCGGCTGGGGGATGGCGTTGTACGAGCGCGGTACGCCGGAAGGCAAAGCCAGCGCCGCGATTACGCTGGAAACCGACGGCAAAGTCAATATTTTAACCGGGGTGCCTGACGTCGGGCCGGGCTTTTACACGGTCATTCAACAGATGGTTTGCGAGACGCTCGGCGTTCCGCCCGAGCGGGTCGGCGTCAAGTTCGAAGACACCGACAGCCTGCCTTTCGATCCTGGCACGGGAGGTAGTAAACAAACCAACACTTCCGGACATGCGGTTTACCAGGCGGCGCGCGAAGTGCGCGACAAGCTGATGGCAGTTGCTGCTCGCAAACTGGGATATAACGTCGAAGAAATTCAGCAGCAAGGGAGCAAGTTCGTCGCACCGAATCGCCAGTCGCTTACCATCGATGATGCCATCGCCGCCGAGGTGGCGAAAAACGGCGGCCCGGTGTTTCACCTCGCGAATTTTGTCCCCAAAGACATGCCAAAGGTGACGGGTTTTGCGGCGCAGGTGGCGGAGGTTGAAGTGGATCCATCTACGGGGGCGGTGCGCGTCCTCAATCTTACCAGCGTGCACGATACCGGTACCGTGCTCAACCATCTGACGCTCACAGGTCAGATCGAAGGCGGGATCATTACGGGTCTGGGCTTTGCATTGATGGAAGATAATCCGATGGTGGACGGCAAGATCGCAACGCTAACGTTGGGCGAGTCGAAGCTGCCGTGCATCGCCGACGTGCCGCCATTGAAAACCGTCCTGGTCGAAAGTCCGACCGGACCGACCCCGTTTGGCGGGAAAGCCATCGCCGAGAATCCTAACGTGCCCACCGCCGCGGCCATCGCCAACGCGGTGGCCGATGCCTGCGGCGCGCGGATTTTCGACCTGCCGCTATCGCCCGAAAAGGTCTATTGGGCATTGCAGAAGAAAGAGTAGAACCTTGCGGCCACATCGATGCACAACGATGGAGGTGTTCGAATGAAGCGACTCGTTGCCGGGTAGCGCAGCTAACGATCGACATGGGGCTTTATGAGCCTTCGTACGAGCCCATCGAGCGTTTCTACGACGTCTATGATCCGGGCTGTCTCAATTTCCGAGAACCACTAACGAACGCTTACCTCATCCCGCGGAAGCGGTCCGCCACCGGTGACTTGCTTGAACAGCTCGATAGTCGATGTTTCGCGAGGCAACTCTTTGATTGCTTTATCGATCCCTTCGGCCGTCAGCGGCGACGGGTCGTCGCCAACCAGCTTCTTATAATCCTTATGGAACCCGGCGTCTTTGAAAACTTTTTCAAACGCGTCTCTCAAGATCGTCACTCGATCCTTGGGAGTCGCCGGCGGAAGAATATAGGGCGAGCCAACCAGACGAAGAGAGCGGAAAAGCGCGAGGAGCTTGCGGTCTCTTTCTGACGCGGCGAGGTCTGAGAGCTCCGGAAGATTGCCAAACTGCGCATGCTTGTCACCTTTGGGAATCTCCAGTATCGAATGAAAATTGACCAGACCTTTGTCGATAAACTCCGGCGTTCGTTTCGGGATCGTATCGGCGATGTTCGCTCGCGCGTCGATCTCACCCTGCATGAGTGCCGCATCGAGCTGTGGCCCCGAATATCCCGTAATGAAACTTGGCGCTTTCAAACGCAAGACGTAAGCGAAGAGCCGCCCTACGATGTAGACGGTATGTCCTACGGACTGGCCGCCGATGCGAAGATTGGTTTTAGCTCTGAGCTTATCCAGATTGTCGAGTCCGACTTCCTTCTTGCTCAGAAATACATACTGCGTAGAACTTTCCGGCGCGCCCAGAAAGATCAGTTTGTCGATATCATAACTGACGCCGGTCTCTTTCATCACCGCCGAGGTAACGAAAGCGCCGGGAGGAAAACCGATAGTGAGGCCGTCGGGCCGAGCCACCAGAGCCATGTGATTGGCGAGTTTTCGCCCGCCCGCCCCAGGCATAAATTCTGCGAGGAGGGTCGGATCGCCGGGAATATATTTTTTAAGATAGGGAATGAACGCGCGCATGCGCCGATCCGCAGTGCCACCCGGCGGGTTGCCGTTGATGATCGTCAATGTTTTTCCCTGGTAGAAGGGCGTTTGTGCATGAAGATCGGCCGGTGCGAGTAAAGGGTGGACGATTAGCGTTGTGAGAGAAAATCCTATTGCCAACCCAAAACTACGATTCTTCTTTATCATAATGGCCTCCGAAACAATGCCGCAGGATGCTCCCTGTTTTATACAATTCTGTTGTCGAATCAAGAATAGCGAACGGCGTGGCGCTACAATGGGATCATGGCAGTAAGCCTGTCTCAAAAGTACGCAAGCAGGTTCAGCACATACTCTTGGTTGCGGGGGCGCCGATTATATTCAAATCGCAATGCGAGGTTTTGATGTAACGTATAGCGATGTTGCGCGGAGAACCGCCACTCGTCCGATTTGTCTCCCAAAGGAAAATTGACATAGGTGCCGGAAACGGCGAATTTCCAGCGCTCGGTAATGTCGGCCAGCGCCCCAACGGTCGCGCCGCCGCCGATCCGGTGGTTGCCATTAAAGACGGGGCCGAACTCACTCGCGAGCTCGGCAAAGCCGAAATAAACTTCGCGCTTTAGCAAAGCGCTCTCGGCGGCAAGCCCTAAGCCGGTATTAAGGTTGCCGATGCGGCAAAAGCGGCATCGATTATATTGAACGGTTTCGAGCCCGGTATTGATCTTCCACGAGGGGCTCTTAAAGAGAGCATCGACCGGCGACAGAGACAAAATGTCCAAGAGGACAAATTTTTCGACTCTGGTATGATTCCTGCGCCCATAGTGCCGTAGCGTCAGGCCCAACGCCTGAATTTGCGCGCCGGGTGTATAGCCGTATTCCGGATCGAGCAGATCGTGAAACGCCAAGCGAAAATTCGCCTCGTTAAAAAATTCGCCTTCACGCCATCCGACACCTACTCCTGCTCTCATAGTCTTATGTCCTTGATCCGGCGCCCCGCTAACCGGGTTGATCTTAAACGGGATTGGCGCAACCTTGAGCTTGCTGCGAGCAAGTAAAATGGTCTTGTTGAGCAATGCAAAAGGCGCACTGTCCTTCTCGGTGGCGGCTTTGTACAGGAGATAATCTGACGCGACCTCGAGGACCGCCGCCTGGCGCTGGGGCGGCAAGCGCGCAAACTCCGCGGATTGGGACAACGATGGCTCGACGACCATCTTTGAGAGCCATGTCTTCTCTTCGGTCGAAAGAGCCTCGCGGCCGCGGCGAATTCTCGTGCTCCGCGACGGCCGAAAAATCACCTCCTTAACTAAGCCGGGTTTGTCGGCGATCATGCGGATCCCATCGGAGGGAAAGGTATAGAACCAGAACCGGTCCGCCAGCCGAAGCTTCTCGTCGGCGACGTCCAGAAGAGACAAAATGTGATAGGCGCAATTTTCTTTGAAATAAAAATAATCGAAGGAGGCGTTGCCCAGCTCCCAAGCGTGCATCAGCAGCCGCTGTATTTGATTCGGCGTGAGATTGAGCCGGTACTCCCAAATGTCCCGATTTTCAAAATCACCGTACTCCCTGGCTTTGATGTAGTAGGGATGCGTGGAGAAATATCCTTTGAAGCCCCCGGTCAAGCCCAACGCGGCGAATATGATGCCGTTGTCCGTGGTGACATCGGCGGCATAATTGATCGTATAGGCGAGAATGCTTGTCCGCTCGGTTTGGCCTTTTTGATCGACGCGCAAGAGCAGATGGCCGAACATCGACGACGGGTTATTCATAAAGGCGGACGGAAAGATGACCGTGATCGAGGCGGGATTCAGCTCGGCAAGCCACGCTTGAAACCGGTCGCAGGGCTGCCGCGGCAAACGGCTCTCGTCGATGGCCAGGGCTGTCTTCAGCCAATCATAACGGGCGATGAACGCGCATCGCGCCGGCTGCCGCGACCGACCGACGAGTTCGGTCGAGAAGAACTGAGCCAGAGTAGCCTGCAACTCCGCTTCAGGATCGATCTTTCCATTGGGCGCTAGAAAAAATCCGGCTTCGTCGGCTTCGCTTTCAAAGCCGCCTATGGTTGAACGGTAATGCAGCAGCAGATGCCAATAGCGCTGATCGTGCAGCGCCATCGCCTTAGCGCGCTGAATGAGGTGTTGAAGGTAAGACTGAGCGCCGTCCTGGGCGCCGGCTGCGTTTGGAAAAAAACACAGGACCAAGAGAGCGATGCGTAGGATTGCTACCAAAGGAACAAAGAGCCCCGGCAGCATGCCGGGGCTCGTAGATGGACTACTTCTGGCTATTAGCAAGAAGCGGGTGGGATGCCATGGCGTTGTTTAACGCCTTGAGCAACGCCGCCGGAGTAGATTCGCCGGACTCAATCATACTCTGGTACTGCAGTTGTGCGAGAGCATAAAACTCGGAGCGATTTTCCTGAGGAATGTTCATCAGTTCCGCCAGCGAGCTGAGGTGTTCGCCGTCTCCCCTGGCCATGTCTTGAGAAAGGTTTTCAAAATTAAGCGCCGCAAAGACACTGGTTTTGTGTTCCGACATAATGACGCCGTTATTGGTGCAGCCGGAAGTCCCGAAGCTGATGCCGAAGGTTTGGCTGCCGAAGGTGCCGTTGGTCGTCGACTGCATCACTTGCGGCGCGATGTCCTTCTGATTCTGATACTCCGACCAAGCAAGTTTTCCGAGGCCGCAACCCGGTCCCGTATCCGGGTTCGGTGCCGCTGAAACCTGTGTCGCATACAGCGGTAGCAAAGCGACACCCAACAGAAGCCATTGTTTTTTGATCATGACGTTTCCTCCTCTTAAGTTTTTATAATTTCAAATGTAACTTGAAGAACGTATCGGAGCAACCGGGGTTAATGTAAATTTGCAATTAAAAACTCCTTACTTTGTCTTTTCGCAAAGGAGTCGCTAACGAACGAGTCCGCAGGAAAATTAGCTTAAAGCCTAATAGCCGATCAGAACCCCGGGCGGCCAACGCGTCTCGAGGGTATATTCGAAGAGACCCCAGATGAGCGCATAGGTACACGCGCCCATAATCAGAGAGGTGCGCATACTTTCTCTTCCATCGATGAGACCATAGAGAAAAACCAAAATCGGCAGGCTGTAAACGATGCCAATAAGCCAGATACCCAACGCGCCACCGATAAACCAACCAAAGAATACCAGGGTGCGCCGGAGCTCAGTTTTCTTGTCCAACTTGATATTGTGGACCTCGTCCATGTCGATTCCTTCCGCGGCATTCTCCCGGCGCGTCTCCCAACCCGTTGCATCGCGGTAAAGCTGAAATAGGGCGAGAAGCAGACCGGGTATTGCGACAACATACACCGGCATGAGCTTCGCTATATAAGGCCAATTCCAACCCCAGTAGGTCGCGCCGGCAAAAGCGGCAACCATGAACAAAGTAAAGTTAGCTGTCATCTTCATTCCTCAATATGTCTTTGCGCGCGGCCGCTGGTAGTTTAGCCGCGCTTTTCATCCTGCCGCGCACGGCGAAATAGAACGACGTAGAAGCCAATATCAGCAGCACGATGACTGCAGGCCGCGTGAGCCAGATAAAGCCGTAGCTTGCCATGGATCGGTAGAGATAGGTTTCCATTAAGCTGCCTAGAACCAGTCCGAGAATCAGAGCTGGACGAGGATAACCAAAGCGCCGCATGAAGTAACCCATTATGCCGAAAATAACGACCGTCAGAAGATCCGCCGGATCCCGGGTGACGCTGAAGGCTCCCATGAGGACGAAAACAAAAATGGTAGGGACCATGAACGAGTAGCGCACTTGGGCCAGCTTGGCGAGCGGGCTGGAAAGAACGAAGCCGATTAGGGTCCCGAAAATACCGGCAATACCCTGAATCCAGACTATGCTGTAAATGAGCTCCGGGTTTTTTTTGATCAGTTCCGGCCCAGGCAGAAACCCCCACGCCAAGAGCGCCACGATAAAAAGCGCCGTCACGACTCCCTGGGGAAAGCCCAGCAGTAAAGTCGTGATCAGATCGCCGCCGTCCTTGGCGTCGTTGGCGCTCTCGGGAGCAATCACGCCGCGCACATCGCCCTGGCCAAAATGCGCGCCGCCGTCTTTGCTGCTTTGAGCCGCATGGCCATAGGCGAGCCAGTCCACCACGGAAGACCCGATTCCGGGCACAATTCCTACCCACACGCCGATAAAACTACAGCGCACCACCAACCACCATTCGCGCAGCGTATCCTTCACTCCATCGAGGAGCTTTCCCGTCAAGGGGGCGGGCTGCTGCTCGACACCGAGTTTTTTAACGGCTAGATCCATGGCTGCGGGAATGCCGAAGACGCCCAGAGCGATAATACTGATAGAAAGGCCATCCAAAAGATAAGGTTCGTCGAAAACGAAACGCATGATACCGCTCTGCGCTTGCTGCCCGACTGTCGCCAGGAGCAAGCCGAAGCAGGCGGCCATGAGTCCTTTGACAGGGCGGCGCCCCGCCAGCACCGCCACCATGCTGAGCCCCCAGAGTACCACGACAAAAAGCTCAGGCGATCCCATGAGATAGATGAGCGGTCTAGCCGCGGGAATAGCCAGCGCGAGGGTGAACGTGCCGATGAGGCAGCCCATGCCGCCCGCCATGAACGACGCTCCCAATGCGCGACGAGCCTCGCCGCGCCTGCCCATGGGATAGCCGTCGAGGATCGTCGCCTGGGAGCCGGAGCCTCCGGGTATACCGAAAAGCACGGGAAGATAGGCGGCGCAGATCGCGCTCACCGAGCTTGCGCCGATCAGCAGAGCGATGCCGGTTATCGGTTCCCATTTGATCACGACCGGCAACATGATCGCATAGACTAGCGGCATGCCCAAGCCTTGCGGCGCGACGGCGGTAAAGGTGCCGATGCTGACTCCGATCACCAGGGCGTAGAACACCTTGAGATGAAGTATATTCAAAAAACCTGTCAAGGCCGCGTCTACCAGCGAAATTTCCATATCGACTCTTTCTCGCGTGTTCTCGTGTCTTCTCTGGTAAAAAACTTTTACCGTGGCGGCAGCGGGCCTGGCCCCGCGAACTTTTGGAGCATATCTATCGTTTCCGCATCACGCGGGATCCCGGCGACCACTTTTCTCAGTTCCGCCGGTCCCAGCGGTGATGCGTCCGCGGCAACGATTTTCTTGAAAAACGCAGGGAACTCCGGATCTTTAAAGGTTTTACGCATTGCCTCCTCAAGGATCGCAACCTTATCCTTGGGTGTTCCGGGAGGCAAGATGTAAGGCGAACCTACGCCGCGGAAGGCGCGCCATAAGGCAATGAGTTTTTTTTCTGTTTCGGTCTTGGCAAAAGTGCCGATCTC
>JBBDNJ010000262.1:0-13393 GCA_040877705.1 Binatia bacterium
CGATCTTCGACGAATGGGTGCGCAACGACATCGGCAAAATCTTCATCCAGCTCTTCGACGAGTCGGTGCGCCCATTTCTCGGCATGGAACATGCGCTGTGCATTTACCGCGAGACTTGCGGCGATGTGCCGGTCATCGAGCACAACGGCGACTTCTATTCCTGCGACCATTACGTCGAGCCGGAACACAAGATCGGCAATATTTACCAACAGACTCTGGCATCGATGATCGATCACCCCGCGCAACAGGAATTCGGCAGGAAGAAGTGGACGAGCCTGCCGCGGTACTGTATGGAATGCGAAGTCCGCAACATGTGCAACGGCGGCTGCCCTAAGGACCGTTTCATCAAAACTCCGAACGGCGAGGAAGGACTGAACTACCTCTGTGCCGGGCTGAAGGATTTCTTCACCCACAGCAAGCCCTACTTGAAGAAATTCGCCGAGCTGGTCGAGGCCGGGGAACCGGGAGAGAAGTTAATGCAAATCGTCCGCGCCGCCGACGCCAAAAGCTCTGTGCGCCAAGCCGGCCGCAACGATCCCTGCCCCTGCGGCAGCGGCAAGAAATACAAGCGCTGTTGCGGGACGGCCAAATCCAAATCTCAGGTGACGGGATCGCTGTAACCTATGAGCGTATACGACGAGATGATTGAAGACGCCATTGACGTTCATTGCCATATCGACTTTGAATTCTCCGCCAAAGAACGGAAACGCGAACCGGAATTTCTCTGGCTCCCCAAAGCCGAGGCCATGGGCATCCGCGGCGTGGTTCTCAAATCCATTGGTGGCCGACCCTCAACGTCGTTCCCTACATTCTATCTTCCGTACAGACGAAGGTTTCACTGTGGTCGAGCGTCGCGCTCAACATCACCGCCGGCGGTCCGAACCCGTGCATTATCGAATCTTGTGCTGAGTTGGGCGGCAAAATGGTCTTTCTGCTGGAGTAAGCATCCGACAGCCTAACGCTCTGTCCGATATCGAAAGCTTTATTTAACTTCCACATTTTTAAGCGTCGCCCATTTTTCCTCATCCGGCACGATGTCGGTGACCAGATCGCGAATCAACGGGCGTTTGGGCAGTGGTTCGACAGTGACGATCCCGGGAGACAGTTTGGCGATGCAGGTGTATTCGACTTCACCGTCCACCAGCGCCATGCAGGTCTTGCAGGCGTTGGCGTTGATGCAGCTGTAGCGAATCGCTAGTGTGCTGTCGAGATGAACCCGAATCCAGCGCAGCGCATCGAGCACCGACATGCCTTCTTCATAGGGCACTTCGAAGTCGTCGAAGTGGGACTCCTCCCCGGCGCCGCCGCGGCGAATATGGAGAGTCGCCTTTATGATAGAGGAATCAGCCATTATTGCCGCCGCCCACTTACTTGAACCGGCGGGAGCCAGCTAGCAACCAATGCGCGGTCTTTAAGTTCGATCGCCTGGTTCTTGAGAAACGCTTCGTCGGCGTCCGGATAGTCCTCCCGCTGATGCGCGCCTCTGCTTTCCGTTCGAGCCAACGCCGATTTGACGACCGCTTCCGCCGTGGCCAGCATTGCACGCAGCTCAAACCAGTCTTGCAGATCCATGTCGTAAGCATTTCCGTCCGCGATCGGCAGACGCGGCAGTTCTTCTTCGCGCATCTCACGAATACGCGCCAACGCCTCCGCGAGCTTGTCGCCGGTGCGAAACGGTCCAGCCTTATCCCACATGATCTGCTGTAGTTGAGTTTGCAGTGCGATCGGCATGATTCCGTCTTTGGCGCGCCGTTCTTTCACAGCCTTGATTCGCTGGAGGGCAACCGCAGCCGGTTTCGCGTCCCCATCGGCCGAGCCACGCTTGCTCTGTTCACCGGCGCATGCGCCGGCACGATCACCGAATACCAGCGCTTCCGTGATGGCATTACCGGACAAACGATTGGCGCCGTTGGCGCCGCCCACAGCTTCGCCCGCGGCGTAGAGCCCCTGGATGCGAGTTTCCATGCGCGCGTTCACCCGAATGCCGCCCATATGATAGTGTGCGGTCGGTCCTACTTCGACGGGCGTCTTGGTGAGATCTATCCCATTGGTAAGCAAGCGATCGACCACCGGGCCGAAAGCGGCGCGCAATTGCGTCTCCGGAATGTGGCGAAAGTCGAGATACGCTCCGCCGTGCGGGGTTCCCCTGCCCGCTTCGACTTCCTTGAGAATGGCGTAGGCGGCAATGTCACGAGTCGCCGTGTATTTCCCGAAATCGATGCCGCCGTAACGATCGATGAATTCTTCGAAGCTGCCGTTGAGGAGTTTTCCGCCGAGCTTGTAACGGAACGGATCCCACATAATCGGGTCCATGCCGACCAACCTCGGCGCAAGATGGCCGATAGGAAAAAATTGCACGAACTCCATATCGACGAGCTCGGCGCCCGCCCATAAAGCCAGCGCGTAAGCTTCGCCGCCCATGTTGGCCGAAGCGCTATTGCGCTGGTAGAGCTTGGTCAACCCGCCGGCGGCGAGAATGATTGCCGGAGCTTGGAAAGTGACCCACTCACCGTTGACCAGATTGAGCCCGATCGCGCCGATTGCGCGTCCATCTTTGATTAAGATGTCGACGATGGCGACGTTGCTGATCCGCCGGATTTCGGCAACCTCACTCACCTTGCGGCGCAGAGTAGCTGCGACCGCGGGTCCGGTATTCAGAAAGTCAACATAGCAACAGCGCTTGCGGCTATGCCCTGGCGCCATCTCCTGTTTGATGTGGCCGTTCTCCCGAGCCCAGCGGGTACCCCATTGTTCCATCTCCAAGATACGCTTCGGCCCGTCATGGCACAGCAACGCCGACAGTTCTTCATTACAGAGACCGCGGCCCGCTTCGAGAGTGTCTTTAAGATGGATCGCGCAGTCGTCCGGCTCTTGGTGCCCTAGCGCCGCGGCCACGGTCATTTGCGCCATGACTGTGGCGCCGCCGCGGCCTATTAAGCTTTTATCGAGTAACAGCACAGATGCGCCGCTACGCGCCGCTGAGATCGCCGCGTACATGCCGGCGCCGCCGGCGCCGACAATCAGGACATCAGTGGAAATATCGGACATGATGCTGTGGAGGGCCGTCCCTTCCGCCGGATTGGCAAACGATGCGGTTACTAAGACGCCGCCTTGTCATCGCTTTTTTGCAGTTCATGCAACGCGTTCTTGGCCGCCTCTTGTTCAGCTTGTTTCTTCGATTTCCCCTCACCCGTGCCGAGCACTTTGCCACCGACGGTGATTTCGCTCGTGAAGCACTTCTCGTGATCCGGACCGGTTTCCGAAACCAAACGGTAAGTGGGCGGCGCTCGGAAGAGCATCTGGCTGATTTCTTGGAGCCGGGTTTTATAATCCTGCTGGCCCAGTGTTCTTTCGATGATGTCGCCCGCGAAGGAACGCTCGACGATGCGCTGCGCCGGTTCATATCCGCCGTCCTGATAAACTGCGCCCAAAAGAGCTTCGAAAGCACCGGCAAGAATCGACGCTTTGCTGCGCCCGGCGCTGCGCTCCTCGCCCTTGCCGAGAAGCAGCAGCGGCCCGAGATCGAGCGCGCTCGCCTTCTCCGCCAGCACAACCGAGTTCACCAACCCCGCGCGCATACGCGACAAATCGCCTTCAGTCCTTTCAGGAAAGCGGCGGATGAGAAGATCGCTGATCGCCAGATCCAGCACCGCGTCGCCGAGAAACTCGAGAACTTCGTTGTTGCCGCCGGTCTTCTTTCGGTCGAATGAGACGTGCGTTAAAGCACGCGCTAGAAGCGACGCGTCTGTGAAACTGTAGCCCAGCTCTTTCTCGAGCGGTTCTAGTTGCGATTTGTCCTTCAAGGTAGCCTGCTATGCGCCGGCCCCGCCTTGGCTTTCGCGCTCGACCCAGCCGATGCGCTTGTCGACCACAGCCCCGGTCAACCAGCCGCCATCGAAGCGGTCGATTTGTACTTCCACTTCTTGGTTCACCCGGTCATTGCCGCCGCTCACGACGATGGGCAAATAATTTCTGCTGAAGCCGCGGCGCCAACCGCTCTTCTTGTCGATCTTCGCTTCGATCAATACCGGCATGCGGCGGCCGCGAAAGCGCAGGCAGAATTGCTTTTTCTTTTCGACTCCTAATTGCCGCATTGTTTGCGCACGCAGCTTCTTAACCGGAGCAGACACCGGCTCCGGCAAAGACGCAGCGGCCGTGCCGCTGCGTTCCGAATACGGAAATACATGAAAGTAAGTCAGCGGCATCGAAGCAAAGTATTCCAATGATCTCTCGAACTGGTCAGCGCTCTCACCGGGAAAGCCGACGATAATGTCGCTGCCCAGGGCCGCCTCGGGCGACTGCTCGCGGATTTTATTGAGCAAGTCGCGGTAATAGGCCGTATCGTAGTTGCGCCGCATCTGTTTGAGAATGCGGTCATCGCCCGCCTGGGCGCAGATGTGCAGGTGCGGGCAAACGATGTCCGAACCGGCGATGAGATTCAAAAGCCGGTCCGGCACCTCGCGCGGGTCGAGAGAACTCAGTCGAATGCGCGCAACCAGCCGGCTCTGGACGAGCAGTTCCAGGAGTGCCGTCAAATCCATCTTTGGCGCTAAATCTTGGCCATAACCGCCAAGATGAATTCCCGTCAGCACGATTTCGGCGTACCCCGCGTCCGCGAGCAATCGAACCTGGTCCAAAACTTGCCGCGGCGAGACGCTGCGGCTAAGCCCCCGGGCGGTCGGAATGATGCAGTAGGTACAGGTATAGTTGCAGCCTTCCTGGATCTTCAGAAAGGCGCGTGTGTGCCCCGGCAAAGCCCGCGTTCCGAGCACCGGCACGCCGCGCTCTCTTTTGACATCGCTCACGGCCACGCGGGGGAGCGATTCAGAGTCCGTGGTTTCGACCAAACGCAGCAAATCCTCCAGGCGATTGAGGCCGACGACAAAATCGACGCCTTGAACTCGCGCCACCTCTTGCGGACTTACCTGGGCGTAACATCCGGTCACCAGCACCTTGGCGCGCGGGCTTAATCGTTTAACACGCCGCACGAGCTGGCGCGCCTCGCCATCGGCACGGTCGGTCACCGTGCAGGTATTGATGATGTAGCAGTCGGCTTGTGTATCGAAAGGAACAAATGAATGCTTTTCTTCCAAGCGGGATCGGATTACCGCGGAATCGTATTGGTTGATTTTACAACCGAGGGTTGTGATGGCTACACGCATATGTCTTCGCTACGCCCAGAATTTCAAATTTCACATCTCAATCCGCTAATCCTGAATTGCTTTTTTTATCCACCCTCCCCCCAACAGCCGGTCTCCCTGATAGATGACCGCCGCCTGACCCGGCGTCACAGCCGGGCAAGTCTCGGTGAAGCGCACTTCGCAGACGTCATTTTCCGCCGGACGCACGACGCATGGAATCGCCAGCGAACGATAGCGAATTTGCACCTCGGCTTCAATCGGATTGCCGACCGGCCGCTCGATCCAGTTCATTCGTTCTGCTATGAGACCACGACGGCCAAGTTCATCTTTTCTGCCGACAACGACGCGCTTGGATCGTTCCTCGATTTCTAGAACATAGAGCGGTTCCGGCGCGGCAATCCCCAGCCCGCGCCTCTGCCCGACCGTGAGACCATGAATGCCGTCATGCCTGCCCAACACTTTGCCGGCTCGATCGACAATGTCGCCGCCGAGTTCGTCGTCACCCGCATAGGACTGCACCAACGCTTTGTAGTCGCCGAAGCAAATGTCCTGGCTTTCCGGCCGATCGGCGACCGTCAATCCTAAATGACGCGCCTTTTGACGAACATCGTCCTTGCGCATTTCACCCAGAGGAAAGATTGCATGGGCCAATTGATCCTGGGAAAGAGCAAACAGGAAGTACGACTGGTCTTTTCCCTGATCGACGCCGCGGAGAAGCGAATTTTGCCGCGTCCGGCCGTTACGCACGACCCGCGCGTAATGGCCGGTGGCGATGTAACCGGCACTCTGCTGCTTTGCCCATTGCAGCAGAGTGCCAAACTTGAAATCGCGATTGCAGGCGACGCATGGGTTAGGCGTGCGCCCCCGCATATAGTCCTGGGCAAACGGTTTGACCACGGTTTCAACGAACTGCGAACGCAGGTCCAAAAGCGTGTGCGGAATGCCGAGAAACCCGGCGACGTCTTTGGCGCCGCGATGATCGGAACACACGCGCGGGCCGAGGGTTTCCTCCCACATGCGTAGCGAAACGCCCTCTACGTCATAGCCTTGCTCCACCAGCAAGCCCGCCGTGACGGAGCTATCGACCCCGCCGCTCATAGCCACGACTACTTTTTCTTTTTCTTTAAGCATCGCAATTGATTTCTCTACACAGCGCAGGGAACGGTGGCGACCACTCCCTACAGGTCTCGTCTATCGCCGGTTCACGTTCCGGAATTCTTCAATAGCTCTTTGACTTTATCGATAACCTCGCTCTGCTCCACCCGCTGTTCCTCAAGACCGCCCTGCCGGTCGCTCAATTCGTCGACGCGCTTTTCTAACTTTTGCATGTAGTCAGCCAGTGCGCCGATGGCTTTGGCGATGGGATCGGGCAAACGCGCATGATCAAGATCGATGATATGCGCGTGAGCATCGCGTCGCGCGGCTTCGCCTTCGACGACCCGTCCCGGAATTCCGACAACGGTGGAATGCGGCGGCACCGTGGAGACCACGACCGACCCCGAACCGATTCTGCTATTGTGACCGATCGTCACCGGTCCGAGTACCGTAGCGCCGGCGCCGATAACCACCCAGTCTTCCACGGTCGGATGGCGCTTTTCTTTTCTTAAACTGGTGCCGCCGAGGGTGACTCCTTGGTAAATAGTCACATCGTCGCCGATCTCCGCGGTTTCGCCGATCACCACGCCCATGCCATGATCGACAAAAAAGCGCCGGCCGATTTTAGCCCCCGGATGAATCTCGATCCCGGTAAAGAAGCGGCCGAGATTACTGACGAATCGAGCTAACCCTTTGAAGCCATTGAGCCAAGTCGCATGGGCGAGGCGGTAAAAGAAAAGCGCATGAAATCCGGGATAGGTAAATAGGATCTCCCAGACATTGCGGGCTGCCGGATCGCGATCAAAAACAATCCGGATATCTTCTTTGACGACATCAAACATAGTTTAGCCCGAAGTTTGCCGGAAATAATTGTTTCGATGATCACAAGGTCCGATATCGATCCCGGCACGGTTAATTGGCCCGATGCCGCGTGTCCTTGTAGAGTTTGTAATCAATGCTATCGACCAATGCTTGCCAACTCGCCTCAATCACATTATGGGAGACACCGACGGTTCCCCAACGGGTTTTGCCGTCGCCGGACTCGATTAACACCCGCACCGACGCTCCGGTCCCCTCTCCCGAAGATAGCACCCGGACTTTATAATCCAACAACTCGACTTCTTTGAGGTTTGGGTAAAACTTCGTCAGCGCCCGGCGCAGCGCCTGGTCGAGAGCATTCACCGGTCCATTGCCCATGGCGGCGGCATGTTCCATCACCCCCTCCACTTCCACCATAATGGTCGCTTCGGAAAGCGGCGCCTCACCCTCCTGTCTTTTTTCATCGATCACGCGAAAACCGAGGAGCCGAAAGTTTTTCTTTTTACGTCCCAGCGCCTGCTGGATCAACAGTTCGAACGACGCTTCCGCCGCTTCAAATTCGTAGCCCTGACCCTCCAGTTCCTTGGTACGGCGCAAAATCTCGTGAATGGCTTCGTCATGGTCCTTCAGATCGATGCCGTATTCCTTGCCTTTATAAATGACGTTGCTCCGTCCCGCCAGATCGGAAACGAGCACACGCTGTCTGTTGCCGACGAAAACCGGATCGATGTGCTCGTAGGTCTCGCGGTTTTTCAAGACGCCGGATACATGAAGCCCGCCTTTATGAGCAAACGCACTGTCACCCACATAGGGCTGCCGCTTATTGGGCTGGATATTCGCCAACTCGTAGAAGAAGTGCGATACCTCGCGCAGTTTTTTCAGTTGGGCCGCCTTGATGCAGTTCTTGCCCATCTTCAGCTGCAAATTGGGAATCAATGAGATCAGATTGAGATTGCCGCAACGTTCACCGAACCCATTGATGGTTCCTTGGACCTGACTTACGCCCATTTCGACGGCCGCCATAGTGTTCGCCACGGCAAGCTCGCCGTCGTTATGACAGTGAATCCCCAACGGTGTCGTCACGGCCGCATTCACCTTCGCGATGGCTTCGCGAATATCGCTCGGCAAGCGGCCGCCGTTGGTGTCGCACAGGACAATCCAGTCAGCCCCGCCTTCTTGAGCGGCCTGCAAGCACTCCAACGCGTATTCCGGATTGGAGCGAAAGCCGTCAAAAAAATGCTCCGCGTCAAAAATCACTTCATCGACACGGCGCTTCATGTAGGCGATCGAATCCGCGATGACTTCCAGATTCGCCTTCTTGCTGATTCGCAAATCGTCGCGCACGTGCAGGTCCCAGGTTTTGCCCACCAAGGTGACTACCGGAGCGGCGGCACTGAGTAACAGCTTCAGACTCAAGTCCTGCGATGCTTTCGCGCTGGGCTTACGGGTCGTGCCGAAGGACGCGATCTTGGCATTCTTCAATTTGAGTTTTTTGACCTGCTTGAAGAAGTCGGCATCCCTTTGATTCGAGCCGGGATAGCCTCCCTCGATATAATCCACTCCCAGCTCTGCCAATTTTTCCGCGATACGGAGCTTGTCCTGCAGCGTGAATGAAATATCCTCCGCCTGACAACCATCCCTCAGTGTCGTGTCGTAGATCAAGACGTCTTTCATACAGTCCCCTGTTTTCCGATGAACGCGTCGTGCAACACGCGCACAGCTAATTCGGTGTATTTGGCCGCGATAACGACCGAGATTTTGATTTCCGAGGTGGAAATCATTTCTATATTGACTCCTTCTTCGGCTAACACTTGAAACATTTTTGCCGCCACGCCGGCATGGGTACGCATACCCACGCCGACAACGGAGACCTTGGCAATATCGGTATCGACGTTGACTCCCTTGGCCGCTATCGCCGGGGCCGTTTTCTCGACGATCGATAAGGCTCTTTTATAATCCGCTTTGGCAACCGTGAACGTTAAATCGGTCGTTCCATCGGCGCTGGCGTTCTGGATGATCATGTCGACGACGATATGGGCATCGGCAATGGGGCCGAAGATTTGAGCCGCAAGGCCGGGCCGATCAGGCACCCGCAGGAGCGTAATCTTCACCTCGTTTTTGTCATAGCTCACCCCGGAAACCAACACATCATCCATGGGCTCATCCTCCCTGACTAACCACGTCCCTTCAACATTGCTAAACGTCGACCGGACGTGCACTGGAACGGCAAAGTTTTTGGCGAACTCCACCGAACGGATTTCCAGCACCTTAGCGCCGGTGCTGGCGAGCTCGATCATTTCGTCATAGGATATCCGCGCCAATTTTCGGGCATCGGCACAAATTCCCGGATCGGTGGTAAAAACTCCTTCGACATCCGTATAGATTTCACACGCGCTGGCGTTTAGAAACGCCGCCAGCGCCACCGCGCTGGTATCCGAGCCGCCGCGCCCCAGCGTAGTGATATTTTCATCTTCGTCGACGCCTTGAAATCCCGCGACGACCACGACTTCGCCGGCTTGCAACGATTGCAGAATTTTCGTCGAATCGATGTTGCGAATGCGCGCCTTGCCGTACGCGTTGTCGGTCTCGATTCTTACTTGATGACCCAGAAACGAGCGCGACGGCTGACCCAACTCTTTTAATGCAAGGCTGAATAGCGCGACGGAAACCTGTTCGCCGGAAGCGAGCAAAACATCTTTCTCACGCTCGTCGGGTATTGCCGAAATTTCATGCGCCAGCGCCAAAAGCCGGTTGGTTTCGCCGGCCATCGCCGACACCACCACCACAAGGTCGTACCCAGCCTGTTTGGCGGCGCGGACTTTCTCCGCCACGAGCTTGATGCGGTCAATCGTCCCCACAGACGTTCCGCCATATTTCTGAACCAGCAATGTCATCGTTAATATCAGCTCAAAGATGAGAGTTTAAGTTTAGAAAAATAACTTGCAACCTCTTGCCGTTCGGTCATTCTCCCTTTAGCGCTTTTGATTTTGCCGCTTCAAGCTCGTAACAAGTTGGTCGTAGCGCTCACCGTGGGGTGTAAACCTCAACTCACGCTCGCTCCCCTCGCCGTAGACCAGCCTGATTTCGAGATGATCATCCACTTCATCGGCGGGAAAATACTCGAACCATTCGATCAGGCTGACACCGCTCGAGTAAAGATAATCTCGGAGGTTTAGTTCTTCCAGCTCGGCTGTGCTTTGTAGACGGTAAAGATCGATGTGATAGATGGGTAACCGGCCGTGATACTCATTAACGAGTGTGAACGTGGGACTGCGAATCCACGCTTTTTGGCTCACCTCCAACCCTTCCGTCAAGCCCCTCACGAAACAGGTCTTGCCTGATCCCAATTCGCCGACAAGGCCAATAATTTCACCGCCTTGGAGCAGTTTACCTAATTTAACCCCCCACTTTCGCGTCTGTTTATCGGAGCGAGAAATGACCGCCCAAGACTCCATAAGGAACAGCGCTCCATACGCACAAGTAATATATTTTTCGGCAGATTTCGAGTCTAAGCGGCCGCGGACAGACTTCGCAGCCCCGCCGGCAGGTCGTCGATAAGGTCGGAGGCGATCATGCCAGTTTCGCCCTTTTCCGCGGCGACTCGATCGCCAACGAAACCGTGCAAATAAACGCCGAGTTTCATGGCGTCCTCCGGTGACAGCCGCTGGCCGAGCAGCGCCGTCAATATCCCGGCAAGAACGTCACCCATGCCGGCGCTGGCCATGCCGGGATTGCCGGTTGGATTGATAAAGATTTTACCGTCTGGCGTTGCGATCACGGTGCGCGCGCCCTTGAGGACCAGGTAGCATCGATGCCCCGTCGCAAAGCTATGCGCCACGCCGATGCGGTCTTTATTTACGGCAACCGTGTCCTTATTTATAAGACGCGCCATTTCACCCGGATGCGGCGTAAGAATCGGCGCTACTTTAGCGCTTTTAAGACGATCCAAATCAAGCGCCAGGTTATTCAATCCGTCGGCATCGATAACCCAAGGCATATCTAAATTGTCTATCAACCAGCGCAGATTGCTCCGTGTCGAGTCGGAGACGCCTATGCCCGGGCCAAACAGCATGACCGTCTTGCGCTCCAACAACCGGCGCCACTCATCGTCGGTCAAAGATTCGATTTCTTCGGCCGAATTATCGCGCAAGGGCTCGGTCATCACCTCGACCAAAGCGCCGGCGACAATATCGTTAAGCGAGCGCCCCGCCGCCAAGGTCGCCATCCCCGCTCCCGCGCGCATCGCCGCGCGGCTGGCAAGAATGGCCGCGCCCGTCTTGCCGCGCGAGCCGGCCATGACGACGACGTGGCCATAGCTGCCCTTATGCGAATCCGGCGCGCGGATTGGAACCATCCGGCCCACTTCCTTGTCAGTCAAAATTTCCGTTGCCGGGCCAACCTCGGTTACCGCTCCTGGTGCGATACCGATGTCCGCGACCACAAGGTCGCCGGTGTAGTTCAAACCGGGATACGTCACCTCGCCAAGCTTGGCATAACCCAGGGCGACGGTCATCTCGGCTTGAATGCATACGCCCAGCGGCGTTCCTTTATCGGCATCGAGTCCCGAAGGTATGTCGACGGCGACAATGGGCAGCCCGCATGCGTTCATAAGACTGATTGTCTCGGCATAGAGACCGCGAATCTCGCTCTTCATGCCGGTTCCCAGGATGGCATCGACCAGCAAACCCATGTGGTTGATTTTTTCGCGCAACAAATCTAAGCCGGCGGAGTCGACTTCCACGAGGTTACCTTTAGCCTTCACATAAGCCTTGAGGTTGCGCGCCGCGTCGGCCGAAAGCTCGCCGCGTTTTGCGAGTAAAGCCACTTCGCAAGGTACCCGCTTTTGCTTAAGCAGCCGAGCGACGACCAAACCATCGCCGCCGTTGTTCCCTTTGCCGGCGACGATCAAAACACCATTTTTCGCGGACCGTGCAAATCGCTGCAGAATCGCTTGAGCAATTCCTTTGCCGGCGCGCTCCATCAACGTAAGACTCGGAGTGCCAAATTTCTGGATCGTCAAACGATCCATTTCGCGCATCTGTTCGGTAGTTACTACGATCATGGTTTATCGGGTAGGGGCGCAGCATGCTGCGCCCTTACCGCTTTTTTGAGCAGATCCTTCATCTCGCTGACAGCCCGCTCGATACCGACGATAACAGCGCGAGCGACGATGCTATGGCCGATATTAAGCTCAACCATCGCAGGAATCTCGGCGATGGGCAAAACATTTTCGTAGTTGAGACCATGGCCGCCGTGGACCTCCAATCCCATACTCTGGGCGAGCTTAGCCGCCGCGACGACGGCCTCCAGCTGCTTGTCACGTTCGCTCCCCACAGCGTTACAATACATACCGGTGTGGATTTCGATGGCGTGGGCGCCGGCTTCGTGGCTGGCTTCGATCTGCACCCGCTCGGGGTCGACGAACAAACTTACGTGAATACCGGCACTGCGCAGACGGTGCACCGCTTCGCGAATCTTCTGCCGATGAGCGGCAACGTCCAGCCCGCCTTCGGTCGTCAGCTCCTCGCGTTTCTCCGGCACGAAGCAGGCGTCGTTCGGCCGTAGCTTCTCGGCAAATAAGACCATCGGCGGTGTTACCGCCATTTCAAGATTGAGCTTGGTTCCCAGGCGCTGGCGCAAGAGCTCCACGTCGCGCTCTTGGATATGGCGCCGGTCCTCTCGGAGATGAACGGTGATACCGTCAGCACCGGCCTTTTCCACCAACAACGCCGCTTCGACGGGATCCGGCACTTTCGCCCGCCGCGCCTGGCGCAAGGTGGCGACGTGATCGACATTGATCCCTAAACGGATCATTCCATGGCTCCTACTTCCTTGTGAATTTCATCGGCGATCTCCTGCGCCAGGACACGAATTTTGTTTTCGTCTTCGCCCTCCAACATGATGCGGGCGAGCATCTCCGTCCCGGAATACCGCACCAGCGTGCGGCCACGGCCGTTCAATGATTTTTCGACGGCGGCAATCGCCTGACTCACCTTCGGCATCGCCTGAAAATCCTTTCTCTCTTTCACCCGAATGTTAAGTAAAACTTGCGGCAATCGTGTCATCACCCGCTTGAGCTCGTTTAAACGTTTGCCTTTTTCCACCATGAGCGCGAGCACCTGCAGGCAAGTGATGGCGCCATCGCCGGTGGTATTGTGGTCCAAAAATAAAATGTGGCCGGATTGTTCGCCGCCGAGATTGTAGCCGCCTTCGAGCATCCGCTCCACCACGTAACGATCGCCCACCTCGGTACGTTCTAAACGCACGCCCATGGGTTTGAGCGCCAGATCCAAGCCAAGATTACTCATCACGGTGGCGATGACGGTGCTGCCCTTGAG
>JBBDNJ010000263.1:0-13309 GCA_040877705.1 Binatia bacterium
AGTGCAACGCACGTTTCGGTCAACCCATCCATCACGATACGCGCGATCAGGCCCGGAGGCGACGCGCGGCTCGGTGTTTTCGGCAGTTTGTCGGCCAAGAGTTCCACGATTGCGACCAGTGTAAAAATCGCAACGGAGGGAAGCGAGCCAAGGAGAGAGAGTCGGCGATCAAGTCTCAGCCAGCCCAGGTAAACAGCCCACGCCGTCGCGGCGGGCGCTGTCAGCGCGCGCAACCCCGTAAAGAACCCGATGAGAAACGCTAAGAAAAGCGTCATCCTACGATAGGCGTCCCTTCCTCGGTTAGCTTCCACGAAAATAGTTGCAGGGATCGACGAAAAGCAAGCAGGTTCTTTCTGAAGTAAACCTGGTATCGTCCTGCGCTCATTCTCCGCCGCAAGCCGAATTGTGGTTCCGCGACCGCAAACCATTGCGCTTCATTCCGCCCAGGCGGCGCTTTTTTCAACCCATGCGCGTACGTTTTGGACAAATTCAGCATGGCTCCGTGGCTTCGTACGACCATCGCCGGGGTTCCGACCCCACAGCACGAAGTTGTGCTCGGAGACGTCATGCATCTTGTGCGGCATGAGCTCCGAATAATTTTGCCAGATGATGAGTTCACGATTCGAAGACGGTGACATTCGCCCCTAAGCTGACAGACATCAGCACAATTCATTCTCGAAGGTTCCACTTACGACTCCTCGAACCCCCACTATTGCCATCCTCCTCCGAGCGCTTTGTAGACCGCAACCAGAGCCGTGGCCGTGGTCGTCTCGCTTTGAGCAAGCTGGTCTTGCGCCTGCAGTAATGTGCGCTCAGCGTCGAGCACCGTTAAAAAATCCGAAACTCCGTATTGATAACGGAGCCGTGCCAGGCTGGTGGCCTGCTCGCTTGCCTGCGCTGATTCACGCAGGAAATCGCGGCGGAACTGCTGGCGGCCAAAGTTGACCAGCGCGCTCTCCGTCTCTTCGAGAGCGATTAAAACCCGTTGCTCATATTGTGCCAGCGCAGCTTCGGCGCGCGCGTCGGCTTGGCGAATCCGCGCCCGCACGCGTCCGAGGTCGAACGCCGCCCAAAATATTCGCGGCCCGAAAGAAAAAGTATCGCTGCCGCTTGAACCTACACGAGAAAAAGATCCGGCTTCGAGAGCCACGCCGCCGACGAAAGTTATCCTGGGAAAAAGATCTGCGACGGCTACCCCGATCCGCGCGGTCGCGGCCGCAAGATCGCGTTCGGCGATGCGTATGTCGGGGCGTCTCCGCAGTAAATCTTCCGGCTCGCCCAGAGCAACGATTTGCGGCAAGTCAGGGCGAGGCGAAACTTCCGATAACTCTTGTTCGACCCGGTTGGCTGGCGGCCTGTAAGCACGCCGAGGCGGTATATGGCGCTTTTGATTCTGGTCTCCAGCGGAGGAATGGTTGCTAGAGTCGAGGTGAGCTGTGCCTGCGCTCGGGATGTATCCAACTCGGTGCCGCGACCCCCTTCAAGCAAGACAAACGTCAGGTTCAGGGTCTCACGCTGATTATCAGCGTTGCGACTCGCCACCTCAAGTTGGTTCTGTGCGCCGCGCAACTCAAGATAGTTCCTGGCAATCTCTGAGAGCAGACTGACGATGACGTCGCGCCGGAATGCTTCCTGAGCATCGACGTCAGCCGACACCGCCTCGAGAGAGCGGCGCACACGCCCAAAAAAGTCCAGTTCCCAGGTTGCGTCGAATCCAACATTGTAGAGATCAAGGTCTCGATCCCGAACGCCTGGTGCGCGGACTTCGCTCTGTCTTTCTCTGCTATAAGAACCCTGTGAGGTCACGGTTGGGAAACGGTCAAATTCAGCCTCCGACCATAGGGCGCGGGCTTCGCGTAGACGAGCTGTGGCAATGCGCAAGTCATGATTTTCCGTAATGGCAAGATCGACTAACCGATTGAGCTTTTCATCATTGAAGCCGCGCCACCAATGGGTCTCCACCTCGGCATTTGAGAAGCCTGCGTGGTCCAGATTCGCAAACTTACCTGGTAGGCTCGTTACCGGTTCGCGGTAATTTGGCCCAACCATGCAACCCGTCAACGTGAGAAAGAAAAGCAGCACAACCCCGGCGATCGTCGGGGTTCTCGTGAGAACCGAGCGTGCTTGCTTTTTTCTCTTCCGTTCGATAACGCCTCGGATCACAACATAAAATACCGGCGTCAAAAAGAGCCCGAAAAAAGTAACTCCCAACATTCCGCTGAATACCGCGGTGCCCAGGGACTGGCGCATCTCGGCACCCGCGCCTTGGGCCCATACGAGAGGCAAGACGCCCAGGATGAAGGCAAAGGACGTCATCAGAATAGGCCGCAGGCGGAGCCGGCAGGCCTCCACCGCAGCCGCGAAGCGGTCCTTTCCCGATTCCTCCTGGGATCTGGCGAACTCGACGATCAAAATTGCATTTTTGCTGGCGAGACCAACCAGAACCACGAAACCGATTTGCGTCAAGATGTTGTTATCCATTCCACGCATCCATAGTCCCGCGAAAGCGGAAAGCAGGCACATGGGCACAATCAGGATCACCGCAAGCGGCAAGGACCAGCTTTCGTACTGCGCGGAGAGGACAAGAAAAACGAAAAGAACGCAAAGTGGAAAAATAAAGAGCGCGGTATTGCCCGCCAATATCTGTTGGTAAGCAAGGTCGGTCCACTCAAATCCAAAACCACTCGGCAGCGTTTCAGCGGCAAGCCTTTCCATTGTCGCAATGGCCTGGCCCGAGCTGAATCCCGGCGCCGCGTCGCCGTCCCACGATACCGGCCGCCACCAACGCGGCGCCGCGGATCACCCACATCCATATGCCCCCAGGCACGCCGGATAGAGGCGCCAATTGCGGCGCGAGGAAGGCATAGCCCATCAGCCCAAAAATTAAGACAACGCCCAGGCGAGGCAGCGCCTCGCGTGCTTCCGATTCATGTCCGGGAGCGTGGGGTCTGATAAGTTGCACCGCCCGCGCCGGAGCCATGGTTAGAGCATTGATAGCCGAGATGATGGTCGATACCGCGATCGTAAGCGCAAATTGGCGGTAGAACTGTCCGCTGATGCCGGAAATGAAAGCCGTCGGAATGAAGACCGAGCTGAGCACCAACGTGATGGCGATCACCGGGCCGGTGATTTCATCCATGGCTTTCAACGTAGCTTCGCGCCGATCCAGTCCCTTGGCCATCCAGCGGGCAATGTTTTCGACCACGACGATGGCGTCGTCCACCACGATGCCGATGGCCAGTACCAGGCCGAACAGGGATAGGTTGGTTGAGCGAGAAACCGAGCGCGGCCATTACCGCGAACGTGCCGATCAACGACACGGGCACGTCGATCATGGGCAGAAGGGTCGCGCGCCAGTCCTGGAGAAACAGCAGAACGACGATGAACACGAGCACGAAAGCTTCGAGCAAGGTGTGAACGACGGCATTCACCGACTCGCTGATAAAAATGGTCGGATCATAAATGATCCTGAACTCCAATCCTTCGGGAAATCGTTCGCTGAGATCTGCCATGGTCTTTCGAATGGCCGTGGCAGTCGCCAGGGCGTTGGACCCCGCCGAGCCGCGGCTACCCGCAGAAGTTCGACAGGGAGGTATCACGACGCAAAAGGCTTCCCCGGATCTTCTGATGGTGGTGCACTTGCTGTCGCCGGAAAACCGTTACGATGAGATCTACATCGGAAACTATGCGCTTTTGAACGTGCGCGACGTTTTGTCCCGTCTCGATGGCGGCGAGAGCGAGATAGACCGGATTTCTTGCGTCTCGAGAGCTGGGGCGTTTGCCGTTTTGAGAGAGGCGCACGTATTTTAGATAAGAGCGCTCGTCTGCTTCAAAATAAACGTAGATAGGATCCAGCGACACAATCGTCGTCAGCAGAGTGGATTCGGCGGTCCCGCCGTTAATGAGATTGCCTTCGGTGACAAGCCGGCGGCTGATGCGTCCCGATATGGGCGCGGTGACCCCGGTGAATTCAACGTTGAGTTTTACCGCTTTAACAGCCGCTCGCCCGGCTTCAACCGCCTCTTGCGCCTGTCGCTCGGCTGCCGCCCGCGTGTCGGCCTCCTCCTGCGAGATAGCGTGGAATTGCAGCAGCTTTTGAGCTCTTGCATAATCGCTCTTGGCGAGCTCGAGACGCGCCTGAGCAAGATGTAATTCCGCCGTGACTCGATCCACTTCTGCCTGATAGGGTCGAGGATCAATGACAAAAAGGAGCTCGCCTTTTTTTACCATCGCCCCATCCTTGAAATGGATGGACTGTAAATAGCCGCTGACGCGCGCTCTAACTTCTACATTCTCGGTTGCTTCCAGGCGGCCCGTGTACTCGTCCCATTCGATTATCTCTTGCACAATGGGACGGCTTACAGTGACCTTCGGCGGCGCAGCGGGGGGCTTGTCCTTCGATTCGCAACCTGTTTGAAGGGCAAGCGTGGCAGCGAGTAACAGTAAGATGACGTGACGCAATGTAAACTCCGTGTCTCTTCTTATGAAAAGTTTTGGCGACGAGCCGCGAAGAACCTTCAAGATGTTCAGGCTTGTTTTCGCCGGACTCGTCGCGTTGAATTCCGATGCAATTCCCTCGATAAAAGCAACCGCCGTTCCATCTATAGTGCGCGCCTCCACACCACGGCAAATCTGTTGAAAGCGATTGCTGCTAAAAGAGAAATCGAGCGGGTTACTTCTTCACGGCCAGCGGCCGATCCAAGACGAAAGCGACAATATTTCGGCAGATGCCGGAATATCGGCTTTCATGAGAGTCACACGATTGCGAAACACTCGCATTCTACTTAACGGGTTTTCAAGGTTGCTCGTTGACGATTAATTCCCACACGAGGTCGCCGCCATTTCGCGAGAGCATTGCATCGCCCGTATTGCGGCACTTGCCCATAGTCCGGCAGAACTTTTCGTCACTGTTCGTTTCATGCGCAAGCGCGGTCATCTGTAACTCCTGTGATTCCCGACCTTTAACGTTTTCTACACTTCCGCGCGCTGCTGGCACACGGCTTGCCGAATAGGTCTTCCATGAAAAATAGAAAGGAGGTGAATTCAGTGAAAATCACAACATCATTTTTGGCGGCTCTGCTTTTAGTCGGTAGCTTCGGAACGACTGGTGCGCTTGCAGCCGCTGAGGGTGTTATCTCCAACGCAACGTTTACTCCGGGTTGTTACTGTCATTTGACGTTTCCTGCGGTTCGTGAGGAGACACTATCTTGGGATCGTCCAGTTCTTAAGGATCCTAGCGAAGGCGACATCATCGACTTCTATGGATCGTGCGACCATGATCCTTTGGGAGCCGATGAAATCAGGTCTCAGAAAGATCAGCTAGGGCATGAGTCAAGTCGTGACGGGGAGTGAGTGTCGCCTGAACGGTGTGAGGGGGAGAGGTGACGCCTCTCCCCAATGCCGTCAGCTGGTTGAGTGAAGATTTGTAAATGGCGAGGTAACAAATGACGAAGCGAAGATGGTTTTTGCGAAGGTGGTTTTTGCTGTTTGGATTGGCTGTGCTAGTGAGCACTGGTTGGTTTGTCGCTGAGTCAGCAAGGTTAACGACAAGCACTGACGGTGTGCTCGCTCAACCTCAACAGGCGGGATTTGAGTCCAAAAAAATAGTTCCTTTTGTGCCGACCAGCATTCCTATAAGCTCCGAAATTCTCGGGGCGATGATTACCCCGGCGGTGCTTATCTCGGCCTGTGGCGTGTTGGTTCTCTCTACTTCAAACCGCGTCGGTCGAACCGTAGATCGGGTCCGATCTCTCGCGGCCGAGGTGGAGCGCTTGCAAATGCATCCCGAGAGTTTCTCGACGCCAAGTCAGAAAATGTCTTCGCGGCGTAAGCACGTCGCGGATCAGCTCGCTCAACTGTCGGCGCGCGCGGTCCTTCTTCGCTCGGCCATGACGGCTTTATACAGCGCGATCGGACTACTAGTGGGCACGAGCATACTCGTCGGCGTCGTCGCATTGCTACAGTGGCAGTATAGTTCGTTACCCGTAGTGCTGGGTTTCGCGGGCGCTGCGCCTTGCTCTATGGCAGTTTGTTACTGGTTTCGCGAAGCTCGTCTTGCGGTGCAATCGACACTGCAAGAAGTGTCGTTTGCCCGGGAAGCAGTGCTCAGAAGCGGACCGGAAAAAGAAGGTTAAAGGATTTCGGCCGTCGAAGAAATATTGAGCCACCGTTATTTTATCTCGTAACTGGCAATGTGAATTGTCGACTGCGATCTTAACTGGGCATATTAAAAAGGAGAAACAAAATGAATCAACGACGCCTAGGCAGGAACGGACCCATGGTGTCGGCCATCGGTCTCGGATGTATGGGAATGTCTGATTTCTATGCAAATCATAACGAAGCAGAGTCCATCGCAACGATCCATCGCGCTCTGGAACTTGGTATCAACTTCCTTGATACCGCCGACATGTACGGCATGGGGGCCAACGAACAGTTGCTGAGCAAGGCTATCAAAAACCGCCGCGAGAAGGTTGTGCTCGCGACAAAGTTCGGCAATATCCGCAGCGACAATGGAGACTTCCTTGGAGTCAACGGGCGACCGGAGTACGTTCGAGCGGCATGTGAGGCAAGCTTGAAACGGCTGGAGCAGGATACCATTGACCTTTACTATCAGCATCGTGTGGATCCAGAAGTTCCCATCGAAGACACAGTTGGCGCCATGGCGGATTTGGTCCGGGAAGGCAAAGTTCGGTTTCTCGGCTTGTCGGAGGCCTCACCCACAACCATCCGGCGCGCGCACCTGGTGCATCCGATCGCCGCGCTGCAGACAGAGTACTCGCTGTGGAGCCGAGATCCCGAAGAGGAACTCCTGGCCACCGTGCGGGAACTAGGCATTGCATTCGTTGCCTACAGTCCATTGGGACGCGGCTTTCTTACAGGGCAAATTAAACAATACGAGGATCTCGCGCCGGACGATTGGCGCCGCACTAATCCGCGCTTCCAGGGTGAGAACTTTACGCGCAACCTGGAGATGGTCGAACGCATTGAAGCGATCGCCAAAGAAAAGGGCTGCACGGCTTCACAACTGGCACTTGCTTGGGTGCTGGCTCAGGGAGAGGACGTGATTCCGATTCCCGGCACAAAAAGACGCTCCTATCTGGAGCAGAATGCCGCAGCGATCGACCTAACGCTCAGCTCGAATGACATGAGGCGGATCGAAGAAATCGCGCCACGCGGCGCGGCCAGCGGCCTGCGATACGATGAACAGATGATGAGATATTTAAACGTTTAATTCTGCTCGGCAATCATCGCAACAATGCGGCAACGTTCGACAGATTGTCTCAAAAAGGCTGACCGCCAACAGTTCGCGAGCCATTTATGACAATGTAGCCAAAAAAATCGTTCACTTGAGATCGAATAAGCAAGGAAGAATCGAATGGACTTATAACTGCGGAACAAAGCAGCTCTGGTAACTGGCGCCACCGCCGGCATCGGCATGGCAATCGCGCAAGAGTTGGCGCGAGAAGGCGCGGTAGTCACAATCACCGGGCGCGCGCAAGACAAAATCGACCCAGCCCTTGACACCATCGGCAACGGCGCGAAAGGCATTGTGACTGATCTCAGTAACGCAGCCGGCACCGAACCGCTCTTCGCGCGCCTGTTGCGTGTCGACATCCTGGTGAATAATTTGGGCATCTACGAACTGAAAGAATTCGTGGATATCACTGACGACGATTGGCTTCGGTTCTTTCAAGTCAACGTGATGAGCGGCGTGCGCCTCGCCCGTCACTATCTACCGTGCATGCTGGAGCGGAATTGGGGCCGCCTGCTCTTCATCAGTAGTGAGTCTGGAATCCAGACGCCGCCGGAGATGATTCATTACGGGATGACTAAGTCCGCACAGTTGGCTATCTCACGCGGCTTGGCCGAAACCACCAAAGGCACCGGAGTGACGGTGAACACCGTTATGCCGGGACCGACTAGGTCGGAAGGCATCGTCGAGTTCCTCCACAGCATGTCGACGAACCCAGAGGCTACCGACGCGGAGGCAGAAAGAGAATTCTTCACGAAGCACCGTTCGGCATCACTCCTCCAAAGGCTCATTGAAGCGAGAGAAATCGCTACGACGGTGGCTTATCTTGCCAGCCCGCTCTCGTCGGCCACAAACGGGGCGGCGGTGCGTGTAGAAGGTGGTCTGCTGCGCTCCATCGCGTGAGCTCTTATTGAGCAGTCCGTTTAACTGAGCATGTATGATGATTTTACATTGAAGCCGTTAGGGAGGGACTTTTGATTTGCAGTAATGCCTCGCACGAACAACGCTCCAATCGCCGACTTGTGATTGTAACCTGCACGCGAAATTGTCAGCCAAAACATGAGCATGCATCATTCTTAGACAGCCGTGGTGAATAATTACGCATTTCCTAAATATGGTTTGTTGACATTCACAAAATTGTTGGGTTTCGCGGCCAGAATAACTCTGGCGTGATAGTTGCTCTTTTGCCCTACCAAAGGCCAAACAGCTTTGCCATACAGCAAACGCGATCGTTAGGAACCGTATACTGCCTCTGTTTTGATAATGTTAACGACTCTTTGCCGTCGAAAACGCCTTGGCTTATCGCGAGATCGCAGAACTCAAAGACAAACTCAGCGAGGAAAAACTTTACCTGCAAGATGAGATTCGCACCGAATACAACTTCGAGGAAATCATCGGAGAAAGTCAGGCTCTCAAGCGCATTCTGAAACAAGTTGAAACCGTCGCTCCCACGGATTCCACAGTTTTGCTTTTGGGAGAGACGGGCACCGGCAAGGAACTGTTTGCGCGCGCCATTCACAATCTGAGTTCGCGCCGCGAGCGGACCCTCGTCAAAGTAAACTGCGCTGCTATACCCACGGGCTTGCTTGAAAGTGAATTGTTCGGTCATGAACGGGGCGCATTCACCGGCGCTATAGCCCAACGGATTGGGCGCTTCGAGTTGGCGAACCACGGCACGATTTTTCT
This sequence comes from Binatia bacterium, assembly GCA_040877705.1. Classification (GTDB taxonomy): domain Bacteria; phylum Desulfobacterota; class Binatia; order UBA9968; family UBA9968; genus WHTF01. The sequence goes on from JBBDNJ010000263.1 coordinate 8,939, forward strand.
CGACGAAGTTGGCGATATCCCGCTCGAGCTGCAACCCAAGCTCTTGCGGGTTCTCCAGGAGCAGGAATTCGAGCGCCTTGGCAGTACGCGAACGACGCGTGTGGATATCCGCCTGGTCACTGCCACGAACTCGAATCTCGCAGAAAGAGTGGATGAGAAACAATTCCGTAGTGATCTTTTTTATCGCCTCAACGTCTTTCCTATCTTGATTCCTCCGTTGCGCGAGCGCCGGGAAGATATTACCCTGCTGGTACGTCATTTCGTCCAAAAATACGGGCGTCGCATGAAGAGACGCATCGACGCGATCCCCACCAGCGCCATGAGGGCGTTATCGGAATACCACTGGCCCGGCAATATACGCGAACTCGAAAACTTCATCGAGCGCGCAGTCATCCTTTCCAACGGTTCTGAACTGCAGCCTCCTCTCGCTGAGTTGGCCAAGCGGAAAGAACCGTCTTCTATGCTGGTCGGCTCGGCAAGTTACTCCACGACGCTTGAAGAAGCTGAACGCGAGCATATACTGCGGGCGCTCAAGGCTGCACGCTGGGTGCTCGGCGGCACCTCTGGGGCCGCCGCTCGACTCGGGATGAAACGCACAACTCTTCAATACCGGATGAAAAAATTAGGCATCAGGCGGTTCAACTAAAGCGTGATCGCCCACCGCTAAACGCCCACGTTTCGGCGCCTGCCGACTCAACGCATTTTCTTCGTCAGTACGCATATTCCGCAAACGGACAGCGTTTGAACCTGTCTCATTCCTGAAGTCTGATCTGGAGATTTCGGGGTGATGTTAGGTAGACGAGCTTCAGACAAGATCAAACACAATATTTCACCGTGAGCTAGAGCCTTAAAATTAAGGAGGCGTTCATCATTGATTGCGGCGCCATCCCCAGCATCCAGCGATGACCCGTTGAGCGTTACCTTTCCCCGCACAACCTGCAACCAGGCGCGACGGCCTGGCCGTAGCGCATAGGTTAGCTGCTTGGCTTTAGGCACAACTGCCAGCGATAGCTCCGCGTCTTGATGGATCTTGACAGCGCCGTCGCGAGCATCCGGGGCAGCGACCAGAACCCAGCTCCCGCTTTTTTTCTGGATCTCAAATGAGCGCTGTTCATAGCCGGGCACCAAACCTGTCTCGTTAGGTATGATCCAGATCTGCAGGAAGTGCACCGGCTCGGTTTGCGACGCGTTGTATTCGCTATGGCTTATTCCTGTTCCCGCACTCATCCGCTGCACGTCACCTACTTGAATGGTCGAGCTTGTCCCCGTGCTGTCTTTATGCGCCAGAGCGCCTTCAAGCACGTAGGTGATGATTTCCATGTCGCGGTGTGAGTGGGTGGGAAACCCGGCAGCGGCAATGACGCGATCTTCATTGATCACTCTGAGATCGCCAAAGCCCATCTGTTTCGGGTCATAGTAATCGCCGAAAGAGAAGGTGTGGCGGCTGTCGAGCCAGTTGAACTTGGAAGAACCTCTTTGATTGCTTCGTCTTGCGGTGATCATTTTGCCTCCTCGTCAGTAGGATTTTGTTGGCACCACCTGCGGTTTCCTTACCGACTGCGGCGCCGTGGTGCACCATCGTGTATGCGTATTCGATACCCACGCCGTAGGCGCCGGCATACTCCTTGAGAATCGCCATCAGCGCATCATAGTTAGTCTGACCATCTAGTCTTTCCAGGCGTCCGCGCTCAGCGGTCAGCCGTGGCTGAAGACCACCGGCCGTCCCTTGCCCCAGTCCTTATAGTAGATCTCGATATCACCAGAATTTTCTTTGCTGACAGTTATATATGGCATTGCAATCACTCCTTTGTGATTGTGCGCCGATTTCCCTTGTCGAACTCAGCGTTTTATCCTTTTCGGTTTCGCTCGCGGAGCATTCACTCCGTTATATAGGGCCAGCAACGTATAAGTTCGACTCCACTTTCTTCACAGACACTCAAGGAACCGAACCACATCGACGTCCACGAGGTTACTCCGTGTCAAAGAGATTGCAATGAGAGGACCATTTGTAAGCTTTTGAAAAGCTTGCGATTAGTGCGGAAATGCCTGCCGAGCTTTCGGCATTCGCCGAAATATCAGCAAAGCAGCAGAACTACAGGGCGCTCTCAACGTTTCAAATTTAACGCGGCGCGTGTATTATCCTGCGCTTTCAGCGTGCAGAACGACCAAGCTGGCCGGATGGCGCGGTCGCGCGTAGAAAGGAAGTGCTGCCATTGAAATACATCGTTCCAGGCGACATTTACCGCGATCCGCAGATGGATCTTCAGCTCCCGCAGTCCCATCTCGCCTTTCGAATTCCCGCGGGATTTAGCGGGCGGCTCAGCGCGAATGGAGCATTCAAGATTTTCTCAGCCGACCGCAAGCTCTCCTGCTTTGTCTTCGTTCACGGGGCGGGCAAGAAACTTCCGACAAACTGGATGACCGTTAACTTCGCTCTTGATGGCGAGACGCTTGTCGCCGCCGGCGAGCAGAAGCATGCGCAGAGCGACACCGTGTATCGGACGTTTGAAGGCGCCAAAATTCTTGCGTACAGATTTGAAAAAACGAATCGGCAGGGAGCTGGTTTGCACGGTTCAGCAGCCGCGCTTAAATCCGAGGCTGATCGGCTCACCAAGTTTCTGAAACCGTTTCTTTCCTCGCTTCATCGTGGCGAACCTGCTTCCTGGCCCGCGCCTATCCCGGCGCCCATTCCTGTCCCCGTACAGCCATCGGCTCCGCCTCCTATCGCTCCGCTGCGGGATCGGCGGCTAATCGGGCTGTGGTACTATTCGCCCACGTTGCGTTCCGGCTCGGCCTCAAGGGTTACCTTCCGCTTCCGTTATCTCACCGCGGATGGCCATTTTGCAGAGGGTGACCAATCCTTTTCGACCTTTGTCAGGTCTGGCAGCAGTGGACAATGGGCGGGGATGGAGACATTGCGCTCGAAAGTCGTCCCGGGTGACCGCGGAACATGGGAGACAACGCACGACGTTCTCACGCTCAACTACGAGGACGATATGTATTCAGAATTCCGCTACTACGTTGACGGGAACAGCGTGATGCTGACGACAGAGCGAGGCGAGAACCAGGTCTGGAATCGCAAGTAAATCGCGGACGAGTCCATTTGGTTTCGGGTTGAGGCCGGGCTGCGGTTAACTTCAAGCTTGCTGTGAAGCGGTGCATGTTAGTTAAGAGAGTCTTGATTTCGAGTCCAAGCGTCTGCCTGGAAGTTCCGAGTTTCGCAGCGTAGCGCGGCAAACGCGGCAATCAAAGATGGGAATAGCTCGTCAAAAGTCAACAACTCATGGTAGACCCCTCTGGCTTTGACCCTCACTATCCTTCGAACGGATACGTTTTCAGAGACAGTCCGGGCCCTCGCTGCTATTTACGTTGGGTCACACGGTACGGCAGCACAGAGGCGCATTCTCAAAATGCGGTACACTGACGAAGGATCGCCATACGTCCGCGGCGCCATTCTGTATTCCGCTCGCTATTTCCCAGCAAATGAGAGAGACACTTGCCTAACAAGTTGGGGCGGCCATACGCCTACAAATACGCTAATTGCAAAGACCGTTAAAAAATTACTGTCTTAGCTTGAAGCGCAAGATCGCATCTCTGGGTCAGCCTGGGGTCAAATCTTTACCTATGACCTCGCGAACGCAAACACTCATCCTATTTACGTTCTGTTCCCTGGCGCACTCGGTCGGCCAATTGTTCGTAAATTTCTCGCCGGTGGCCGATGGCGAAGATTTTGATAACCCGCGCTTTGCGATCCAATTCGTAAATAATGCGAAATCGTCTGACTTTGAATTTCCACAGTCCAGATAATTGTCCGAGAAGAGGCGCACCCGCGAACGGATCGGCGCTTAAAGATCGGACTGCTCGCTTGATGCTGTGCTTTAATTCCGGAGGTAAGTGGCGAACGATTTCCGCCACGTGCGGTGGGATATCGGGCCGATAGGCGGCCATTATTTCTTCCGACGTTTATGTGCAACGAGAGATTCGCCAAAGACAGCTTCGAAGGATTCTCCTTTTCGCCCTTTGGCGTAGAAACTCTTGCTCTGAGCGATCTGCCTCATCAATATCGGATCGCTCAAAACATCCAGCGTATCCTTCAAGCGCTCATACTCGTTGTAATTCACCAGCACAGCCGCTGGTTTTCCGTTACGCGTAACGACGATCTCTTCTTCCCGCTCTTCGACGCCGGAGACGAGCTCGGGCAACCGTGTTTTAACTTCTGAAATAGGCAGCGTTTTGGACATGGCACGCCTCCTCCTGCTAGACCAAAATTCTGGTCTACTTATAACTACTCCACCGGCCGGCTGTGTTCAAGGCATGCTTACGGAGACGGATTGGTGTTTCAACGGGTCGGACAAGGCTATTCTCTGTGTT
>JBBDNJ010000264.1:0-13126 GCA_040877705.1 Binatia bacterium
ACGAAAGGGTACGCCTACCTAATTCCTATTTCCACACTTTTTAATTGTAGCTCTGCACAGTTACCGATCCAGTATGCGGACTATGCGCTATGGCAGCGGGAGTGGCTTAAGGGGCCCGAATTAGAGAGGCAGCTATCGTACTGGAAGAAGCAGTTGGAGGGAGCTCCAGGAGTACTGAACCTGCCGACAGACCATCCACGGCCAGCCGTTCAGACCTACCGAGGAGCACGGCAATCCATTGAACTATCCAGAGAACTAACTCAGGGGCTCAAAGCACTGAGTCAAAAAGAAGGCGTCACGCTTTTCATGACTCTCTTGGCAGCTTTTCAGACGCTGCTCCATCGTTACACCGGGCAGGAAGACGTTGCTGTGGGCTCACCAATTGCGAGTCGAACTCGTCCTGAGCTTGAGGACTTGATCGGCTTCTTTGTTAACACCTTGGTGTTCCGTACCGAGCTTCCGGGCAACCCAACTTTTGAGGAAGTTTTGGCTCGCGTACGCAAAATAGCTTTGGCAGCCTACGAGCATCAAGACTTGCCCTTTGAGAAGCTGGTGGAAGAGCTTAAACCGGAGCGCAGTCTCAGTCACTCACCTTTGTTTCAGGTGATGTTTGTTCTACAGAATGCACCAAGTACGGCACTGAACCTTGAGGGCCTGCGGGTGAGTCCGGTAAGGGTCGGAGGAGAGACAGCGAAGTTCGATCTGACACTATTCATGCACGAAGGGGCAGAAGGGTTGCGTGCATCGCTGCAATACAGCAGCGACCTGTTCAACCAAGAGACAATCACGCGGATGCTCGGGCACTTTGAGGTATTGCTACAAAGCATAGTTGCAAATTCAAACCGGCCTATCTGGGCATTACCGATTCTTACCGCAGCCGAAAAGCAGCAACTTTTGGTAGAGTGGAATGATACGCAGAAAGATTACCCGCGAGACAAGTGCCTCCATGAATTGTTTGAAGAGCAGGTGGAGAAGACTCCAGATGCAGTGGCAGTGATCTTTGAGGACCAGCAGTTGACGTACCGGGATCTCAATGCGCGCGCCAACCAGTTGGCGCACCATTTAAGAAAACTCGGAGTCGGACCGGACGTCCTTGTGGGACTCTGCGTGGAGCGGTCATTGGCAATGCTCGTTGCGTTGCTGGGAATTCTGAAAGCCGGAGGGGCGTATGTGCCGCTGGATCCGGAGTATCCCAAGGAACGCTTGGCCTACGTGCTTGAGGATGCCAATCTATCGACGCTCGTGACCCAACAAAGGCTGTTTGATCATTTGCCCGATCATAAAGCTAGGGTTTTTAATCTCGACACAGACTGCGACCTGATTGCGCGTGAGAGAGAGGAAAATCCAGCGGGAGGTGGAACGGCCCAAAATATTGCTTATGTAATCTATACCTCCGGCTCTACCGGTAAACCCAAGGGGGTCATGATTGCGCATCACGCGCTCTGTAATCGCTTGCTCTGGGGGCAGGAGGCCTATCCCTTAGCTGCAGCAGACCGAGTTCTCCAGCTGGCATCGTTCAGCTTTGACTTCTCGGTCTGGGAGTTCTTCGGACCCTTGCTGGTTGGCGCTCGGTTGATCATGAACCCTCCAGGGCAACATCTAGACAGCGCTAAGACTATTGAGATCATTGCTGATCAAAAGATCACCACTGTTCACTTCGTGCCTTCGGCACTTGAAGTTTTTTTGGAGGACGACGGGCTTCAAGCATGCAATTCACTACGGCGCGTCTTCTGCGGTGGCGAGAATTTGCCTGTGAAACTTCAAGAGCGCTTTTATTCTCGGCTGGAAGCAGACTTATACAATCAGTACGGTCCGACCGAGGCCTGCATTGACGCGACCTTTTGGAAATGCGAGCAGGGGGATTTTCAGCAATCTGTTCCAATTGGTCGTCCCATCGCTAATACTCAGATCTATCTGCTGGACTCTCATCTACATCTTGTTCCTGTCGGGGTGCCGGGCGAAATTTACATTGGTGGTGATGGTTTAGCGCGTGGATACCTTAATCGGCCTGAACTCACGGCCGAGAAGTTTATAGCCAATCCATTCAGCAACGAGCCAGGAGGCCGGCTCTACAGAACCGGCGATTTAGCTCGTTACCTCCCCGATGGCAATATCGAGTTTCTGGGTCGTGTTGATCACCAGGTAAAGATCCGGGGTTTTCGCATTGAACTAGGAGAGATTGAGTCTGTACTCGGCCAGCAGGCTGCAGTGCGGGAGGCTGCAGTGCTGGCGCGAGAGGACAATCCCGGTGATAAGCGCCTGGTGGCTTACGTTGTCCCAAGGCAAGAGGCTGCTCCTACAATCAGTGAGTTGAGGAGCTTCCTTAAACAGAAGCTCCCGGAGTACATGATTCCCTCGCTCTTCGTGTTTCTGGATAGCCTGCCGCTTAGCCCTAACGGCAAGGTGGATCGCAAAGCGCTTCCGGCACCGGATCAAAATAGACCTGAATCTGATGAGAGTTATGTTGCCCCTCGTACTCCCGCAGAGCAAATCCTGGCGGCAATTTGGGCCAAGCTTCTCGGCGTCAATCAAGTCGGCATACGCGACAACTTCTTCGATCTCGGAGGTCATTCCCTGCTCGCTGTGCGTCTTTTTGCCGAGATCGAAAAGGCTTTTAAGAAACGTCCTCCTTTAGCGAGTCTTTTTCAGGAAGCGACGATTGAGCATTTGGCCAGCCTGATTAGCGAGAACAATCCGACGACAAAAACAACACCACCTTCGCTAGTAGCTATCCAGCCCCGAGGCACTAAACGGCCGTTTTTTTGTGTGCATACGTTCTTCGGAGATGTTCTCTGTTACATGAATTTGGCGCGCCATTTGGGCTCCGACCAGCCGTTTTATACAATCGAAGCTCGGGGGTTTAATGGCATCGACGAGCCATTCGACGACATTAAGACGATGGCGGCTTACTACATTGAACAGATACGAGCCATTCAACCTCAAGGCCCATACGCCTTGGGAGGTCTTTGTTCCGCCGGCATTGTGGCTTTTGAGATGGCGCAGCAGCTCCGTGCAAAAGGAGAGGATGTGGCAATGGTGGCCTTATTCGATAGCCAGGCACGCCCTCCCAGAGATGAGAAGCTTGCCTACAAACCGAGTTTCCGCGATCTTCTCAGAGATATCCCATCTTGGCTGATCGGCTCGTTGGAACTCAACCGTTCACAATGGGTAGATCTCGTGAAGCTGAAGGTCAGGATGGCAAAGGCGAAGAAGGCTGTCTCTAGTAGAACAGATGATAACTCGCAAAATCACGCAGCAAAGCTCATACAGGAATGGGGTGGTTTCTTCCATTTCTCGGAGCAGCATCACAAAATTGCGCGAGCTCAGAGTCGCGCATTAAGGGAATACCAACTGCAAGTTTACCCTGGTCGTCTCACTCTCTTTAAGGCACGGATGCAGCCTTTGTTTTCCTCCCATAGGCCCGATAAAGGGTGGGGACGGCTAGCTGCTGGAGGACTTGAAGTCCGGATTGTACCCGGTAATCAGCTCGCCATGCTTAAAGAACCTCACGTCCGGGTTTTGGCCGAACAGCTCAGCGGCCTGCTCGCATAGCGCATTAATCCGGCGCGGAAGACTGAGAAGACGGACCGCCTTGGACAAAATTTAGGCCTCATCTGTCGCCTCGTAATCTAAGAAAGGAATTGAGGTTTTGGCTATTGAAAACCTGAAGTATTGGGATTCGGTCAGCGCGACATGGTGGAAGTTAGATGACCAGGCGCTCTGGCGCCATCACAGCGATGCCGTCAATCTTACGCTTTTGGCACGATGGTTACCGAAGGCCAGGGTGGATTGTTTATTGAAGACGGATGTTTTCGACGAGGCTTTTGGCGAAGGCTTGTATCCTATGTTGGAATCGAAGGCTAAGCACGTGGTCAACATGGATATTTCCATCTCGACGTTAAAGCAGGCGCGGGTTCGGTATCCGGAGTTGCAGTCAGTTAAGGCCGATGTGCGCTGCCTACCCTATGCTGATCGTGCCTTCGACATTGTCGTTTCCAATTCCACCCTCGATCATTTCACATCCCGTGATCAGATCGTCGAGAGCCTACGAGAGTTGAGCCGGACCCTCGCGCCTAACGGTCAGTTGTTACTTACCATGGATAATCTCGCGAACCCCGCTGTTTGGCTCCGAAATGCGCTGCCTTTCAGATGGCTCCACAGGTTGGGGCTTTTGCCCTACTACGTTGGTGTAACTTGTGGACCGCGTCGCCTCAGACGTTACCTCAAACAGGCCGGATTCGATGTACTTGAAACAACGGCGATTCTTCATTGTCCCCGTGTGATGGCCGTTGCACTCGCTCGTTACCTTAACGGACGAGTGGACAGGCGAACGCAACGGAGCTTCCTGCGCTTCATATTGGGCTTCGAACGGCTCGAGCGCTGGCCAACGCGATATTTGACGGGCTATTTTGTGGCTGTCCGGGCTGCCAAGCGTCGATCGCAAACCCCGTCGCCCTAGATAATTTTTATCCGGACTATGCCAGACCACTGAAGTCCCGCATCATGTTGACACTGGATTCGAAGCGCTGCACAGCTAGGCTCATGACTAACGATCGGCCTCTTCGTTTCTGCATGATCACGACGTTCTATCCGCCATATAACTTCGGTGGAGATGGAATCTTCGTTCACCAACTATCCAACGAATTGGCACGGCGCGGTCATCAGGTCGACGTCATTCACTGCATTGACGCGTACCGTCTCATGGGACGGTGCGCGCCGGCCGAAACCTATCGGGACCACCCTAATGTAACGGTGCATGGGCTCAAAACCCGCTTCGGTTCTGTTTCTCCTTTAGCGACTCAACAGACCGGTCTTCCTTTGTTCAAATCAACTCGCATTCGGCAGATCTTGGGGAAAGGATTTGACGTCATCCATTATCATAACGTTTCCCTGATCGGCGGACCGAAGATTCTAGAGTATGGAAACGCTATTAAGCTCTACACCATGCATGAATACTGGTTGGTTTGTCCGACCCACGTGCTCTTCAGGTTCAATCGCGCAGTCTGTACACGGCCGCATTGCTTCACGTGTGGATTGACATATAAGCGTCCGCCTCAGTTGTGGCGCCACTCAGGTATGATGCAATCTGCAGTCAAACATGTGGATGCCTTCATTGCTCCGAGCCGATTCAGTAAAGATCTCCACAATCGGTTGGGATTAAAAGCGCCGATTGTCCACGTGCCTCATTTCGTTCCAGGCGCCGGCAATGGGACTCCGTTGCCTCTGCGGCGAAACCAGCCGGAACAGAAGCCTTATTTTTTGTTTGTTGGACGTTTGGAAAAGATCAAAGGCTTGCAAACGATTATTCCAATCTTTCGCGATTATGAGAAAGCACAGCTATGGATCGCAGGCGAGGGCACATACGGCGCCCATTTACGTCTGTTGGCTGAAGGCAGCGACAACGTTCGTTTCCTGGGCCATAGGACCAAAGACGAACTGCAGGCACTTTATCGGGATGCAACGGCGCTTATCGCTCCATCACTCTCTTTAGAGGTATTTGCTTTGGTCATTCTCGAAGCCTTCGTGCAGGGAACCCCCGCGATTGTGAGAAATATCGGCGGAATGCCCGAGATCATTCAGGAAAGCGGCGGCGGCTTCATTTATAATAGCGAAGAAGATTTGCTCGCCGCGATGGAACGGCTATTGACCGATTCCTCCTGCCGCGACCAGCTTGGCGCATGTGGTTACAAAGCTCTCGAAGAAAAGTGGACCGCCGATGCTCACTTAAGGTCTTATTTGGGATTGATCGGTCAAATTGCAGTGGCACGTGACGATCATGGGCGAAGCTAAACTCGGCCACCGCGGATTGTTCTTCACATTAATCAGTTCACGACGACTTTGTGTATAGGTCGCGCTAATCGGCCGTATTCTAGTAGATGAAACCCGATACACGCTCTCATATAGAAGAAAAAATCAAACAGTTGCTAATTTCTGACCTCAAGGTCAGTCCCGCCACCATTGCCGATACGAACTCGGCAACGCCGCTGCTGGGGCGGGGGATTGGGTTGGACTCTGTCGAAACTATGGCACTTGTAGTGAGCCTGGAAGAGGAGTTTGAAATTTCCATACCAGATGACGAATTGACGGTGGATCTCTTCAAAAGCGTCGGCAGTTTAACTGATTACATTATGCGTGCGCTCTTAGAGACGACAAACGGATCAAAAAAGTGAAACACCGGCGATAAAGTTTAGCGTAACAGTATCTCCAGCTTGTACAGGAAATTCACCACGAAAAAACCGGCTGGGCGTAAAAAGTCAGCGTGAATGCGAAGTCACGCAATGCCGGACAAAATCTCATTTCGGCACGGGAGGTAATGGGTTGTGAGGACACTCACGGAAATGCTTACGATTGTGGCGGGACAGAATTCAAAGCGAGCTGCCATCGTCGAAGGAGAGACAACAATAACCTACGCGGAGCTCAACGACCGTATTCACTCTCTCTCCAAGCAACTTTACGAGTTAGGTATCCGTCGCGGCGACCGCGCCGCTATACTTCTCCCAAACGGCTCGCATTTCGTTATAAGCTACTTTGCTGTTGTCAGCCTGGGCGCAATCCTCGTCCCTTTGAACGATCAATACCAGCAAACGGAGCTGCTTCGGTTCCTCACAGAGACCGCCGCTTCCCTTGTCATTACTTCCCAGCCCTTCAGCAATCTATGTCAACAAGTTTTGCGATCGTATGAACGCCCTTGTCAGTTGTTCCTGGTCGAGGACCACGCGCAAGTCGCGGAGCCTGGATCTCCGGGACATGTCATCGACATCGACCCGGATGCCCCGGTAATGTATCAATTCTCCTCGGGCTCAACGGGCCGGCCGAAACGAATTTCGCGGACGCATCGGAATTTACTTTTTGAACTCAACAGTCTGGTCCAGACGTTTAGAATATCCACGGAAGATCGCTTCATCGGAGTAACACCATTTTCACATGTGAATGGGCTTATGCGGAGCATGATGGCAAGTCTGTGCGCCGGGGCGACTCTCTATCCCGCTGCTCGATTCGATCGTCACGCAGTGGTGGAGATGATCGAGAAACAGCGGATTTCGATTTTTATCGGAGTGCCGTTCATGTTTGGCGTTATGGCGAAGACGAATTACGGACGCCGGCCCGACTTTTCTTCCTTGCGGTTTTGTATATCTGCAAGTGCCCCCATGCCGGCTGTACTGAATCGGCAATTTCAAGGCAAATTTGGAGTGTACGTCCGACAACTTTACGGCTCCAGCGAGACCGGAACGATCAGCGCTGATTTAAGTGCTGGCAGCGACAAATCGTTAGAGTCAGTCGGCAGCCCCATTGCAGGTGTCGAAATCGAGATATACTCCGATAACGGAGAAGCGACACATCCCAATGAAACTGGAGAAATCGCCGTTAAGAGCCCTGCGGCGATTCGAAGCTATGGGTCCGTCGAGCTCGACAAGGGCACTTTCAAGAACGGCTATTTTTTTACGGGAGATCTAGGCCGTAGAGACGAAGACGGTTTGCTTTATCTAATCGGACGAAAAAAACTCTTCATCAACAAGGGTGGGTATAAAATCAACCCGCGAGAAGTCGAGGAGCTGCTCGAGAGCTATTCTAAGGTTGAGGAGGCTATCGTCGTCGGTGTGCCAACGCCTTTCGGTGATCAAAGGCTGAAGGCGATGCTAGTGACGAATGCCGCTTGCTCGGAGGAAGAGGTTATCGACCATTGCCGAGGAAAAATCTCCGACTTCAAGGTTCCCAGTTTAATCGAATTCAGGGACGGGTTTCCAAAAAGCCCGACCGGCAAGGTTCGAAGGGAACTGCTCGTTTGATCGTGGATCACATTGAAACTGATCACGGCTAAAGATCTTTATCTGCTCTCCGTCATTACGCTCATAGAGGCCGCCAACCGGCTTTCTTCAGGCAGGCTGAGACCTCTTTTCGCAAGGGGTGTGGCGTTCCTGGCGTATTGGCTGTCACGACGCAAAAGGCGCATGAGCGAAAAGAATGTTGTTCAAGCGTTTGAAGGCAAATTAAGCAGAGAGCGAGCTCGGGACATCGTCAAAGGCTCTTTCTATCAATTCTGGCTTGAGATCTTTTCAATGCCGTGCTCCAGCGGCCCGGAAGCTGCCGATACGATTAGCATTTGCGGCCTGGAACATCTGCAGGACACCTTGGAGCAGGGAAAGGGCGCTATCCTGTGGGAGAGCAGCTACTTCGGGAGAAGAAACCTGGCAAAATACATTCTACACCGAAACGGTTTTGCCATAGATCAGGTTCATGCCCGTAACCATATGGGAGGATTCGCTGCCAGTGGAGACGCTCAGAGCTGGACAAGGGATCGCGTCATTCGCCCTTTCTTCGATGAGCGCCAAAGGTCGTTCGTCAGAGAGATTATCTATCTAACCGATCCGGATTTCTTGATTTTTGCGAGAACCATGGCCAATCGGTTAAGAAATAACGGCATTCTATGCATCAGTGCGGATGGCCCGCGCGGACACAAATTCATCTCGGTGCCGTTTCTCGGCCGCACGGTCTCCATTCCTACGGGAATAGCCAGCCTGGCAAAGGTTTCAGGAGCCCCTATCATGCCGCTCTTTTGCTATGCAGACGCGAAGGGGAGAACCAGTTTGAATATCTTACCTCCGGTAAGGATTCCGTCCGATTTGCAACGTGAGGAGGCGTTGGAGACAACTGTTCTTCAATTCACTGATCTCTTGGAGTCTTACGTTAGAAGATATCCGGAACAGTACCGCAACTGGCATTCTTTCTGGGGACCGCCGCGACTGGCAGCACTCGAGGCGGAGTCTGCGACTTTAAAGCCTCGCTCCCGTAATTTCGGTTGAACAACAAATGGAACGAATGGTGATCAATCTGAAAGCAACCAGAGTATGGAACGAGACCTACCCGCAGGTCCTTTGGCGTACCCACAGTGATCTCCTCAGCGCTATGTTAACTTGCAGTGATGTCTTGGGTTTTAGGGTTGTTCGCATGAGACTTCATTCCGAATTCTAAGAGTTGCGCATGAATGATTCCTTGAAGACCGTTTTCGCCCTGCCTTCGCTGCTGCGTCATTCAAAAGCTGGATGCAACGTGATCCAGGATTACCAGAACACGAGGTTGCGGCGCTTGGTTATGCACGCCTACAAGCGGGTTCCTTACTATCGTAGTCTTTTTGACCGCTCGGTAATTAAGCCGGACATCATCCGGACCGCGGCTGACCTTCCGGCGATTCCAATTACCTCCAAGAAAGATCTTCGAGCAGTGCCCATCGATGAGCTGCTGGCGATCGACACCGCTCGCCAGCAGCTCATCGAGCACACAACCAGTGGCTCCACTGGTGAACCTTTCACGATCCGGAGGACCTGGCTGGAGGAGCGGCTGCTCAATGTGCTACGACGTCGCGCGATGCATTATTTCGGTCTGCGAATGGACGACCGCCAAGTAACAATTGGGCTTACGGGCGCTCATCATCCCCGAAACAACCAGCTTCCATTGACGCTCCTCCAAAGTCTGCGCTTATACCGGTCCACCAAAGTAGATTGCCGCCAACCTCTGGAGGATATCGTGCGCGCATTGAGGGACCTTCGCATCGATGTGCTGGGCGGCTACCCCGGGGTACTTGCGCGCATCGCAACAATACTCAACCAGGACGGCGGCGGTGGGGGGATTCATCCGCGCTTTGTCGCGGTCGGCGGTGAAGTGCTCACCCCGAGAATGCGGGATCAGATGTCGCGCGCTTTTGCGGCGCCGGTATTCGATATGTACGGCAGTCATGAATTCAATCTGCTTGCTTGGCAATGCAAGCAGAGCGGAGAGTATCACGTCTGCAGCGATGGACTTATCCTAGAGGTGCTCAAGGAGGGCCGGTCGGCCGCGCCGGGCGAATGGGGGGAAGTCGTGGGAACCAATCTTCACTCATTCGCCATGCCGTTTATTCGTTATCGACTCGGCGATCTCGTCCAGAATGGCTCGCCAAGCTGTCGGTGCGGTCAACCCTATCCAACGCTGCGAGAGATTCGCGGTAGAATGATCGATTATTTTCAGCTCGACGACGGCCGAATGATACATCCTTACGATATAGTCGTGCGAGTGTTGGACAACGCGCCGTGGATTGGCCAGTATCAGCTGGTTCAGGAAAAGGAAAGCCTCATCGTCTTGCGCGCCGTCGCTTCCAGGCAACCGACCGACAGCGAAGTCTTACTTCTGCAGTATTCCGTGAAAGCTGCGCTAGGAACGTCAACCGAGTTTCGGTTGCTCTTAGTTCCTGAAATAGCGATAGAACCTAGCGGCAAGTATAGGGTATCGCGCTCCCTTGTAAATTCTTTATATGATGAAACTACCAGGGTGCCTGGTAAATGAGTGCTGCATATGCTTGCCGGGATTAGCAACCTCCCGGTTTAGATGAGCTGAGTTCACAACGTTCTATGCGGACATGAATATCTTCCAATTAGATCCTGACAACGTAATGCTAGGAGGTGCGCCGCGACGGGCTGCCCCCTATCTGTTAACGTCCGGTTCCCTCCGTTACGATCCGCTCCGCACAGCCCGTCTGAACGACCTGGTTTTTGGTGAGATCGTACAGGTCCCAGCGCGGTCGTACGGTGAATTGAAAATTAACATTCTGGAGCGATTCTATCCCCACGACACCGGGGTGAGGTTACGGAATGAACCCTTCCAGCTCGGCCCGTGTATTGCCGTTGTCGGTAATCGCTACGCTCCTCCATACATCATCGGCGGCCTTAACAATCCGTTTACCGGCCGGTCAAATGGTGAAATAGCGGGAGACACTATTGTAGACAGCCTTTTTGGTCTCAATGCGGTGGGTTTCGTCAATCGCGAAGTTGATCCGGGCGAGCGGGTGCGCATCAAAGTAAAAGGGGTGCTGGTCGATTCGGAGCAGCGTTCTCTGAACCTCGAGCTGTTTCGAGAAATCTTACCCGAGGCAGCCGAAGACGTCACAACCAGGGCACGCTTGATTGTAATTGCCGGACGTTCGACAGATGCGGGCAAAACAACGTGCGCATGGGCGCTCGTGAGTGAGTTACGATCTCAGGGTTACAAGGTAACATTGGAGAAGAAGACAGGCACGGCTTGCTGCAAAGATTGGCTGCGGTGCTTTGCGGATCCGGCCACCAGCGTCTTGGAAAACGAGAATGATGAAACCTGCTTTAATCTCGATCAATTTCCCGCACGTGACTTCGTCGACGGCTTGGGCGTTGCTTCGGACGTGAGTGTCGACCCGGACAGCTTTCTTAAGCGAAGCGTCGGATACACGCGAGCCTTTTTGTCTCATGTCAAACCGGACTTTCACATTATAGAATTGGCCGACAGTATCGCTCATGTCTCGAACGCAATGCTCTTGAGATCGGAATATTTCCGCGACCAAGCACTGATGCTGGTCTACTCTGGCATCCCAAGCTATGAAGCTGCCGCCCACCTGGACGCCTATGTCAGTGCTCTGGGTCATGGCCGAACCCCTTTACTGCTGAGCGGCGCGCTGGCAAACGAAAGTGGATTCGGCATGGCTCGAGATGAGATCCGCGAGCGGTTGGGATTGACGATTTGCCGTTCGGCAGTCAAAAACGGCAACCGCTGGGTGCCCGTCGGCCGTGAGCTCGCAACCGCTGTCCTCGCGCAATCCGAAACAGACGCGTCACGTTCGTTTCGGTTGTAGAACTGCGATCATGAACAGCCTAGCGGCAATGTTCGATGTCAGACAGCTCCTCTGGCGATGGTATTTGGCAGCGTTGTATATTTTGGCATTCGCCTGGCGCTTTCTTTTGTTTCGCACGACCTTCATTGCGATCACCGGCAGTGTAGGGAAAACCACCACGAAGGAATGTCTTGCTACTATTCTCTCCGCGGAGAACTCCTGTGCCAAGACGTTGCGTAACCAGAACGATCGCTATGGCGTGCCACGCACTCTTCTACGCGTCAGGCCATGGCATCGATTTGCCGTCATCGAGATCGGCACCGACCGGCACGGCATGATCAGGAGGTCGGCGCGATTGGTCCGGCCTCGCATTGCGGTTGTTCTGGCAATCGGGAGGACTCACACCAACGTCTTTCAGACACTGGAAGATACTGCGGCGGAGAAAGCGTGTCTCGTTGAAGCTTTGCCGCCGGACGGATTGGCCATCCTCAATGGCGATGATCCACGAGTTCGGCGAATGGCTGACACATGTCAAGGCGATGTAAAAATGTTCGGACGCTCCAAGGATCTCGACCTTTGGGCCGACGAGGTCTTTTCCGTCTGGCCGGCGAGGCTGAGTCTGAGAGTGCATACAGGATCAAATGCGCAAACGGTTCAGACGAATTTGGCCGGCGAGCAGTGGGTGAATTCTGTGTTGGCTGCGCTTTTGGCGGCGCACTCCTGCGGAGTTTCGCTAAAGGCCGCCGCTGCGGCACTTGAGAAGCTCGAACCGTTCGCTGCGCGGATGCAGCCGGTGCAGACGCCGACTGGAGCCATCTTCCTTCGGGATGAATACAACGGCTCACCGGACACATTGCGTACTGCGCTGGCTGTTTTGCAACATGCGCATACCGACAGGCGAGTCCTGGTGATGAGCAATGTAGCTGATCTGGCCAAGTCTTCCCGTGTTCGCTTTACGGAGATGGGAGAGTTGGCATCTCAGGCGGCCGATCTGGCGGTATTCATTAGTCCCCATGCGCATTATGCGGTCAAGGCGGCTGTCGCGGCTGGAATGAAGCCCGAATGCGCTCACGGATTTACCGACCTGCAGACGGCGGCGGAATACCTGAAGACAGAGTTGCGCAGCGGTGACTTGGTGCTTTTGAGGGGACGCGCTACCGACCATCTCTCACGAATCTTTTTCGCTCAGTTTGGCACTATCGGCTGCTGGAAAAGGCATTGTAGAAAGACGATCATCTGCGATTTCTGTCCAGAGCTTCGGCCGACTTTTGCTATGCCCGAAGCGTTTTTGCCGTGCCCACGGTGATTTCAATAGCTTGGAACGGCCGGCCTGGAACATCTGCTGAAAGCCGAACGATCATGTGTGGTATTTGCGGGATAGCATTCGCTCACCGGGAGTCTGGATCCGATCCGGAGACCGTACGCAGGATGACCGAGATCATCAAACATCGTGGTCCGGACGATGACGGCTTCTACATGAACCCGGGAGTCAGGATGGGCGTCCGGCGTTTGAGC
>JBBDNJ010000265.1:0-13068 GCA_040877705.1 Binatia bacterium
GTCCGATATTACGTCGCTGGAAGAGAGCTACGATTTGTACGCCAAGCGCATCATGTCGGACAGTCCGATCCCTTCTCCTTCCGCCTTCCGTGCCGCCATCAAGTATGTGGCGCGGGATTTTCCCTCGGCGGCTAAGCTTCGCCCTGAAGACGTCTACGATACCTCTCTGGTGCAGTCCGCAGTGGCGCGCTTGGGGCGATAATACCGATGGCGGATTTTGAGAAATTAGTATGTAGGATGCGCTCAGCTTTCCGAGCGTGCTGAATGATTTGCGAAACTCCAATCTGAAGTACGCCCGATCCCACATGGCTGCGGATTCATCGCAGAACACTAACGTCAGATTCTATTCCCCGCGAATAACCTCTCAGCGCAGGCGATCTGCGGACGATCCACCCTACGAATGTGGAGAGGCTTTACCTACGAAGCGGAATGAAAAATCCTGTGGAATCCCTGGAGTGTCGAAAGCCCTTCTGGAAGGCTCCTTTGTTCGATCGTTTTCAGGAGCGAATCTAAGCGATCTGTAAGTTTTTTCGCGTTTCCCAAACATCTTTCTCAAGACCGGCACTTGTGTGTCCACATAATCATAGACTCTCACGCTACTCTTGTCCCCGTGGCTTCGCAAAGCTCGGCCTACGTATTGAACCAGCTTGCCCTTGAACGACAGGGGAAAGGTAAGAAAGAGCGTGTCTACTTGGGGACAGTCAAAGCCTTCGCCCAAGTACTGGCCGGTGGCTATGACGAGCAGTTCTCTGTCGGAAGGTGTGTCCTGAAGTGACCTCAACATGGCTGAGCGCGTTTTCTTGCCCCGGCTTCCACTCAAATGTTTGAGTCGAGACGAGGCCCTGACACCCGAAACCGTTTTGAGCAAATATGATTTTTTTGTTCTTGGCGCAAGAAGGAGAAAAAAATTAACCTTGGCAAAGCGCAAAGATCGCGCCCAGATCGTGATCGTTCCAGATAGAAGGAGCGGATAAACACCGATGATTCTCTCTCCAGTTAGATGGCTGCGAATAACATCATCGGTCAAAGGAAGATATTTCTTTGGTTCTCCCTCCCTCGATCTCCATGGATCTTCGCACGCCGGCGAATATCCCTTTTTTCCCGTCCGTTCATTGAACCAGAATGCTGCATAGACATCCTCTCTCCCTCTAAAGAGCGTCCGAAAAAGCTTTATCTTCCCACACGCCATGTTCGCGAATGGCGTCATACATTGCATCGGGAGCGAGACCGGCGCCATTCGGCCACTGGATAGCCCCCAACACGACCCGCGCTTGGGCAAAAATTGTTGGATCGTGCAGCAGTTCAAAGACGGTGCCGTCGAGCTTTGGGCTCATGGAAAATCTCCTCGTAGAAAGCGTTCCTGGTGGGGGCTCAACCTGGGAACGATCATTAAAGAGGGAGCCTGAAATAGGGATGCGTCCAATGTTCTACTCGATGGTGCTCTTCACCATCGGTTATCACCGAGCCACTCAACCACGACATTTTGGAAATCGATGAAGGTTAGCTCGTCGCTGTCTAATTTGAATGTTGCGCAAAACATAGGCAGATCAGCTTGAAATTGCCGGTAGCGTTCCGCGATTTTTGAGCCGCTTGGAATTAACACACGAGGTTTACTGCTGCTCAACCAGTCCCGCACCGCCTTTATAGCCTTGTTTGGATCCCCGTTGTGCGCGGAGATGTCTTGGCCGGAAATATCAGAACAAAACTTTTGAAATCTAAACCGCTCTAAGTCGAGGATCTTACAAGTTTTCATTCGTTGACGTTTGTTGCCGTACCGCTTCGCGCCTAGGAACAATCCTAGCTCCAGCGGCATATTGAATCGCGGTAATTTACTATCAGGATCTGGGTCTGTGCGCGAAATATCGTGGATTCCAAATCGACATTCTGCGATGATGTTTTCGATTTTCTGGATCCGCACTTGGCCAGAATCTTGAACCTCCAACGCACACCGAGCGAAGTACCCACAGTCGTGAACCGCGAAGACAAGGGCGTTAAAAATAGGTCGGTACTCGGAATCGAACGGGCAATTGATAAACGCACTGTCCTCGTATGAGGGCACTGTCACTGATCCCTAGAGGACGTACGATCCGATCCATGCTTCGATCCTGTAGAAGAAATGCGCTCTGATCCAGACGAATTAATTCGCTGAATTTTCCCGTCGCGCCCATGGATAATCACGTTAATCTTTTGTAGTTTAGCTAGGGACTGCCCGAATTTTACGGCCGCTTCCTTGTTAGCAAACTGCTCCGCAACGCGTTCAGTTCCACTTTTCCGTACTATCCAACCCGCTCCGGATTGCGGTATGACATGTAATGCCTTTATGGCAGTTCGAATTTCACTCCGATCGATTTTTCCTGTCTTCGTTGATGTTTTTAGACTTCGTTTTTTGGCCTGCATCGTAATTACCTCATTGACTACGTGCTTTAGACTATAGCATAGCTCTTTGCCGAACGACACGGAACCAAGCTCGTCCGGTGCCCGCTCTCTAGCGGTGCGAGTGTTTAACTTCACCTTCGGACAATACGACAATTGATACAGATAATGAAATGCGCCTCCCGTAATTCTTTTGCAAGTTCGAATGACAGCCTTGGTCGAGAGATCCGACGGTACTTTAGTGGTCTAGACTAGTCGTGTGTCTCACGCTGTTGGTACTTTATCCGGCGTATATCACCACAAAGGTCACGAAGAGCACGAAGGAAGAGAATAACCTGTTGATCTTCGGCCGCTTTCTAATTTGGCTGTCCATTCTTCGTGTCCTTCGCGCGCTTCGTGGTGAATTGAAAAGCTTCTTTCGCATAGAATTTCATTCCGGAATTCTCTATTGATCTGTCGGAGAATAACTGCCTTCATTTAAGAGACACTACACTAGTTGAATTGAAAAGCACAATTCCTGTGATAAAAATGCGGCCAACGTCGGCTGCTGCTGAGAAGGATTGGCTCTTAACCATCGGTCACTGGATCTACAACATGACCAACGAAGAATCACCTTCCTACTACAATTATGTCGCATTGCCCGACCGGCGGCCGCTGCGTTTCCCCAACGGCGCGCGACTGGCAGTCATCGTGACGATCAATATCGAGTATTGGGAGAAATCGCGTCCGGGCCAGATGGAGCCGCTGTTTACCGGTGGGCCGATGACGATACCGCACGCGCTGCCGGGCGACGTCTTCGACACGGCAAACTGGACGTGGCGCGAATACGGCCAGCGCATCGGCGTCTGGCGGCTGATCGACGTGTTCGACAAGAGCGGAGTCAAACCTTCGTGCACCATTAACGGGCTGACCATGGTCGAGCGGCGGCGCATCATCGATGCGGTCAACGAGCGCGGCTGGGAACTGGTGCCGCACAACTGGGCGCAAAACGATCTGCTTAGCTTTTATGCGGACAAGCCGGACGAAGAGCGCGCGGTCATCGGACGCACGCTCGATCAATACCAGGAAGTGGTCGGGCGTCCGGCCAAGGCATGGCTCTCTTCGGCAATCCGCGGCACCTTGCACACGCCGGCGTTTCTCAAGGAGTTCGGCTTGATTGCTTACTGCGATTACTTAAACGACGACCAGCCTTATCTGATCCAGACCCGCCACGGGCCGATCGTTTGCGTGCCGTATTCGAACGACGTTAACGACTTCAATCTGTTCGCGCGCGGCGGCATGTCGACGTCGGCCGGTCTCGAGACGCTCAAAATGTGCTTCGATCAGCTCTATGAAGAAAGCCAGGAGACCGGCCGGATCATGAACTTCGGATTACACCCTCATGTCATGGGCCAGCCGTTTCGTGTCCGCGCGCTGCGCGAGTTCATCGAGTACGCCGCTGCGCACAAGAACGTGTGGTTCGCGAGCCGGGAGGGGATTGCGTCGTGGTATTTAGAGAATCATCAGTCGCATATCCCGACCGATCCGTCGCCAAGCCAACCGCCATGAAGGAAACGGGTTTGCTCTTGGACCGCTATCTACCCATGAAAACGCGCCGCGACATCGCTTGACTTGCGATTGCGTGAAAAAATCTTTCGCCTCGTTCAAACCACAGCGGAACCGATCCACGCTACTCCAGTCCCAGTTCCAATAAATTCTTTACCCGTTGTAGAAATCTCGCCGCCAAGGCGCCGCCGTGATGCGATGGTCGGCGGAGAGGGTTGCGGTCATCACGGAGCGAGCAGCGAAGCCTGCCAGCCGGCACAGCTCTAAGAGAATCACTCGCGTTCGACGCTGGCCGGCCGATTCTTTTTGAGGAAGTACAGAGAAAAGACTAGGGAAAATATCAAGACGGTTAACAAGCCCAATTCGAACATAGCGTTACGGAAAGCAGCTTCGAGGACTTCAGACGGATTGGAGAATTCGGCGGTGATGATGAGGATGCGCCGAATGGCGGCGATCAAGCCGACCACCAGGAATGGCTCTGGTGTCAATATATGCTCGCGAAACGATACCTGCACGGTAGAAAGGATCTCGATGATCATCAGCACCAGAAGAATCTGATCGACCACGTCGACCGTGAGATCTTTTGCGGGACCGGAGAATGAAAGACCTTCGATCAAAGTCCAAGCCGCCGCGAGCAGAAGAAATAACGCACTGACCGCCAGCAACACGCCGAGGCCGACGTACGTCACATCCTCGACGCGGGTGAAGACGCTCGATATCCATTCGCGCAGATCTTTACCGGCGGTTTTTGCCATATAATTACGAATGTTCCTTTTTCAGATTCGTGTTCTTGGTTTTTGGCGGGGACGAAGAGCGTTCATCGGCATTGTCGGACGTTACCTGCTATCAGCGCGAAGGGGCAGCAATGGTTATCGTCTAAACACATGTCTAACTCAGCGACGCAGCGTCTCAGGATCGGATCAATTCCTCAATTGCTTTGTAGCATAGAGAGACAGTCGAGAGCTAGCTTTATAAGCTAATCTGTAGCAACAGTGGGACGGATCAGAGTAGATAATTTGTCGGTTTCTTCGGATTGACTGGCATATGCCTTGCGGCTTAAATAGGAGGGTATAGACTCGGGCTCAGTGACTGATGTTATGCAAATGAAGACTTCGGCTGTTTCTGCCGTGGTGCTCACCGGCGGCAAGAGCTCGCGCATGGGCCGCTCGAAAGCGCTGTTGCCGTTTAACGGTGAGCCGCTGATCAGTCATGTCGTGCGCCAACTCAAAACGGTATTTCACCGCATCATTGTCGTCGCTGCGCCGGCGCAGGAACTGCCGGATCTAGACGCTACACTGGTGCGCGACGAAGTGGCGTACCAGGGGCCGGTGGGCGGGATCTACTTCGGTTTGAGAGCAGCCGATCCGGAGATCGCTTTTGTCACATCGTGCGATGCGCCTTTCCTTAATCTTGCGCTTATTTGTCATCTGGTATCGCGCATGGATGGATTTGATGTCGTGGTGCCGTTTTGGCAGGAGCGGCTGCAGCCTTTGCACGCTGTTTATCACCCGCGAGTGGTGCCCGTCCTGAAGGAGCAACTGGAACGCCACGAGCTGAGACCTATCTTTCTTTATGAAAAGGTCCCGACATTAAAAATTTCCGAACAAGAAATTCGCGTTATAGACCCGGACGGATCGAGTTTCATCAATATGAACATGCCGGCGGATTACCAAGCCGCTGTGCAGCGCTGGCAGGATCTCCACCCGCCGGCAGACACTGGAATTTTTTGTTCGGTGGAGTTATTCGGGGTTGCCCGGCTTTTGGCGAAGACTTCTAAATTGGATTTGGGAATCCCAGCGCGGGCGAACTTAGCCCATGTCATTGCAGCACTGGCTGAAAAACTACCGGTACTGGCGGGCAAGGTGATCGAGCCGAGCACGAAAAGTCTCATTCCCGGCTACGCCTGTAACGTCAACGGATTGGAATTTGTCCGCGATCCGAACTTCGAGATCAAACACGGCGACAGTGTCTTCATTCTCTCTGCGGATGCTGGGGGGTAATCATGTATGGCTTTCACGGCCATCTGCTTCACGTCGATCTGACTTCGGCAAAATTTACCTGGCACAACCTGGATGAAGCACGCCTGCAGGCCTGTTTAGGCGGCATCGGCCTGGGAACCAGTCTGCTTTATGAATATGCTCCGGCGCGAGCCGATCCGCTTGGGCCCGAAAATCCGCTGATCTTTGCCAGCGCGCCCCTGGTGGGCACAAGTCTGACGACTACGGCGAAGTACGCCGTAGTTACCAAATCTCCTTTGACCGGCTTTATCGCCGACTCGCTGTCTTCCAGCTACTTTGCCTTAGAACTGAAAAAATCCGGTGTCGATGCTCTGGTGATTACGGGTCAATCGCCGTCGTGGGTCTATTTGGCGTTTGACCACGGCAAGATCATTTTGAGAGAGGCAACCCAGTTGTTAGGGAAAAGCGCGCGAGACACCGAGTCTTGCCTTCGCGCTGAATCCGGCAACGACGATTTGCGTGTCGCCGCCATCGGCATGGCTGGCGAGAATGGCGTTCGTTTCGCCACCATCAGCAACGATGGGCGTCACGCCGGACGCGGCGGTGTCGGTGCGGTTATGGGCGCCAAACGCTTGAAGGCGATTGCCATCCGCGGCGCAGTCGATACTGCTGTGGCTGATCCCGGCGGTGTCGCCGCGCTGGCTCTAGCCATGCGGCACAAGAGCATCGGCACGTTGACGGCTAAGTATCGTCAGATCGGCACCGTCGCCAATCTCGCGGTGTTTAACCGGCTCGGTAGCTTGCCAACGCGCAATTTTCAACGTTCCACTTTCGCGCACGCGGAAGCTTTGAGCGGCGAACACCTTACGGAGAATAATTTTAGCCGCAGAAACGGCTGCGCCGCCTGTACCATCCGCTGCGAACGGCTCTTTAAATCTCTGGCCGGCGCGGAACAGCGACTGGAATACGAAACGCTCTTCGCCCTGGGACCCATGTGTGAAATTGACGAGCCCGGCATCCTGCTCGAGGCCGCGCGTTTGTGTGACGATTACGGCCTGGATTCCATCAGTACCGGCGCGACGATTGCGTGGGCCATGGAATGCGCGGAGAAAGGATTGTTGCCGCAAGCCGACCTCTTTGGCCTGCGCTTCGGCCGAGCGGAAGCGTTTTTAAAAATTATTCCGCTGATTGCCCGGCGCAGCGGATTGGGTGAGTTGCTGGCCGAAGGTTCCAAACGAGCGTCTGGTCTCATCGGCAAAGATGCCGGAGATTGGGCGATGCACGTCAAAGGACTGGAGTTGCCGGGATACG
The DNA here is from genome assembly GCA_040877705.1 of Binatia bacterium. GTDB lineage: Bacteria > Desulfobacterota > Binatia > UBA9968 > UBA9968 > WHTF01. The sequence goes on from JBBDNJ010000265.1 coordinate 7,188, forward strand.
AGCCGCGCAGCTTGAAAACCATGGCGCTCGGCCTTGCGGTCAGTCCCCGCGGCGCCTGTCATAACCGCTCCGGCGCCTACGAGTTTGACTTCTCCGGAGAAGTCGATCGTTTGCACGGCGATGCCGGCCGCGGCTCGATGGTGGCTGCTTCCGAAGATTTCGCCGCGGTGCTGGATTCGTTGATCGTCTGCAAGTTCTTGCGCAAGTGCTTTACTGACTTTTACGCGGAAGCCGCCGAATTACTCGGCAGGGTGACGGGATGGCCGTGTTCGAGCGCTGAGCTGCGGCAAGCCGGTGAAAGAATCAACGTGCAAAAGAAATTGTTCAACATCCGCGAAGGATGGCAGCCCGAAGATGATTGGCTGCCGCCAAGGCTGCTGCACGAAAAGCTTGCCGACGGAGTGGCGCAGGGCGTCGAGTTGCCTGCCGCTGAGTTGCGCGAAATGATCCAGAGCTATTATCTGGCGCGCGGCTGGGATAATCGCGGTTTCGTTCCCGATGACAAGTTGCGACAGCTTAAAATTTCATAGCTTGATGACCGATCTAAGCCGAGGAGAAAGAGATGCCCAGCGATGAAACCCGCCGTTTGCTGAGAACGTTCGGGGTGGCGGTAACACAGTACGAAGACGCGGTGAGCAGCGGCGCGGCCGGCGAGGAGATACAAAAAGCCGAGGATGAAGCGCGGTCGCGGCTGGCGGAGATTCAGGCTTTCCTCGAACGGTTGAAGTCGTCCACAACACCACAGACGTAAGCGGCGACGGGGTCTACCTACTGCAGAGTATTTCAGGTCAGGCAAATGTGAGAAACCCAAACCAGGATTTCTTCCTGCGGTCGAAATGACAAGGGGAAAACCTTGTGATCCTCCGAAGAGTTGCCGGAGCGGCCACCGGTCCCGCAAGTCTCCCCGCACGGTGTGGACAACACACGGAAAAATCAGTAAGCAAGAATCAATTCAACCTGACGCAGGAGAGTTGCGAAATATGGCGCAAGCGAAATTAACCATGGCGCTGTCCCACTACGATCGGCATATTCCATTGTTGGACGGCTCGGTGCAGGCCGAAGGTGTCGATTTGACAGTGCTCGAGGTGGGGCAATCCCATCCGCTGAAGCACGGTCAAGATCGGCACGAGCGGATGTTGCAGAAAGAGGAATTCGATATTTGCGAACTTTCGCTTTCTTCATATTTGATGGCCAAGAGCCGTGCTATGCCGTTTACGGCGATTCCGGTTTTTCCGCGCCGTCTGTTCAGCCTGTCGCAGATGTGGGTGAATGCCGATGCGAGAATTAGCTCACCCGACGATTTGATCGGTAAGAAAGTTGGACTCAGCACCTTCCAAACTACTCTGTCGGTGCTTGCGAAAGGCGACTTGCAGTCAGAATACAACGTACCTTGGCGCAAGATCGATTGGGTGGTGTCCAAAGAGGAGGCCGTCGCGTTCGAGCCTGAAGCAGGCGTTCATATCGAACTTGTCGCTCCCGGCAAAAAGATGGGCGCCATGCTGGAGCAGGGGGAAATCGCCGCCTTAATGGTTCCCCATCCGCCGCAGCAGGCGCTGCGAGGCTCGCCGAAGATTCGCCGCCTGTTTGCCGATCCAAAGACGGAAGAGATGAACTATTTTCAAAGAAACGGTTATTATCCGATCATGCATGTCGTGGCCTTCAAAAATGAGATCTTAAAAAGAGAACCTGCGCTAGCGCCGGCCGTCATGACAGCCTTCGACCAAGCGAAACAAGCCTGCATGGCGTACTACGATGATCCCAACTGGTCGCGGTTTGTCTGGGGACGACATCTTTTCGAAGAAGAGAGAAAAGCCTTCGGCGATGATCCGTGGCCTCACGGCATAAAAAAGAACCGCGCCAATCTCGAACGATTTATCGGTTATTCCATCGATCAAGGCCTGATAAACAAAAAACTCGACGTGGAGGAGCTGTTCGCAAGCAGTACGTTAAATAGCTGAGGAGCAAGCCATGGCTTTGCGAGTGAAATGTCCCACTTGCCGAAAAGAGACTTCTTGGGATAACAATCCACACCGGCCCTTTTGTTCGCAGCGTTGCCAACTGATCGATCTGGGTGCATGGACCGAGGAGAGATATCGAATTCCCGGTCTGGAATTGGAAATGAACTTTGGCGACGACGACGAAGAAGAAGACAACTAGAAGAAGCACTAAACTGAGTCGCCAAAATACGCATGAGCATCCATTCGACAGCGGTCATTGACGCCAAGGCGGAAATCGATTCAGAAGTCGAGATCGGTCCCTACGTCGTCATCGAAGGCCCGGTCAAGATCAAACGTCGAACCCGTGTGATGGCTCATGCCTTCTTAACCGGTTGGACTGAGATCGGCGAGGATAACGAAATTCATCCCGGCGCAATCGTTGGCGGCGCGCCTCAAGATAAAGCTTACAAGGGAGAAGAGACATATTTACGAATCGGCGACCACAATATTTTTCGCGAGTACGTTCAAATCCATCGTGGCACGGCGGCAGGCTCGTCGACGACTATCGGCGACCACAACTTTCTCATGGCCACTGCTCACGTCGGTCATAACTGTAAGCTGGGCAACGATATCGTTATCGCCAACGGCGCGTTGCTCGGCGGCTACGTGGATGTGGGCAATAGCGTGTTTATTTCCGGCAACTGCGTGGTGCACCAGTTTATCCGGATCGGCGAGTATGCGCTCATGCGCGGGCTGAGCGGCACGAGCCGCGACGTTCCGCCGTTTGCCATCATCGATTGGCAACATACGGTTCGTGGCGTGAATGTGATTGGATTGAAGCGAGCCGGCTTTGACGAGCACCGGATTCGGGATATCCGGGAAGCTTTTCGCGTACTCTTCCGCAAAGGTCGCAACCTTTCGATGGCGATCAAAGAGGTAGAAGAGAATACCAGGGCCAATGACGATGTCATGACCCTCTTGGAGTTTATTAAGGCTTCGAAGCGGGGCGTCTGCTTCGGCGACTAGCGAGTTATTCCGGAAGTATCGGACGCGTAGGTTCCCGCCTCCGGAATCTCCGGCCCGGGTCCCACGAAATAAATCGGATCATTGCCCTTCAGATGGTTGGGCGTAACGACGTAATGCCCACGCACGGCCGGGTAGATGATGCTCGTTGCCACGTCCGTTCTACCGCCACTGAATACGTAACCCAGTCCACCGGTCAGCAGGCCTAGTCCCGCATAAGTCACCTTGGCCGGTATGTAAAAAACGTTGGCGAGCGCCGATCCGATTCCGTAACCCACCTCATCCGTCATAGGCTGCTCGACGGCTTGATCACTCGAACCTGCCGTCTGAGCATAAACGGGAGCTGACATCACGGTCACAAATGAAACCAGGGCAATGCCCTTGAATAGTTGTGTTTTCATGGCACCGACCATACCGCAGAGTTGTGTTACTGTCAATAATAATATTATAAAAACTTACATAAAAAATTGTTTTTGCTTAAACGAATTGCGCGCACGACATTGAATGCGTACGGAGTGTCCCATTACCTACTTATAAAATAATACTCTGCGTCGTTGTTTTGACTTCACTAACTGTGTTTTTTAGTTCTCAGCGCTTGGATCTTCGGTAAGAAGTAGCGCTCGTAGCAGGCGCGAATCTTTTCGCGCCTTGATTCGTAGTCGGCAAGCAGTTTGCGGCCTGCGTGCGCAGCGCTTTTAGCCCTGCGTTTGTGCGTGCGGTCGTAGCCCAGCGCCCGAGCGATGCCGTCGAGCCGGTCAGGATCGCGTTCGAAGGCGTCGATGGACTGATCGCGTTCGAGTCTGAGACGATGATCCAGGCGTCGCAAGAAAAGATAACCGTCGGCGAGAATCGCGTATTCATTTTTTCTCAAGATCCGTTCATCATGTAAAGCCGTTAAGGCCTTCAAGGTTTCTCTGCGCCTCAGGCTCGGATGGCGCACGCCATGAGCCAGTTGAAGCATTTGCGTCAGAAACTCGATATCGACGATGCCGCCCCGGCCCTTTTTCAAATTAAAATGACTTTCACTTTCACCGGCGAGCTCCCTCTCCATGCGCATTCTCAGGTGATGAATTTCACCGACTCCTTCCCTGGACAGTCCCGAGCCGTATGCGAAAGCCGCAGTGGCTTTTTCTATTTCCTTTCCCAGGCTCGCCTCGCCGGCGACATAGCGTGCCTTGATCAAGGCTTGGCGCTCCCAAAGTTGAGAGCTGATCCGGTGATACTCGCGAAAACCTTCCAAAGAACAGACCAGCGGGCCGGACTTGCCGGATGGACGCAGCTGCATATCGATCTTGTAAGCAACACCCTCCTCGGTGGGCGCCGAAAGGTAGGTAAGAAGCTTCTGGCCGACTCGCACGTAGAAATCATGTGCCGGCAGTTTACCCTGGGAGCCGCCGTTACTCTGCGCGTCCTCGTGCGCATCGTAGATAAAAACCACATCCAGGTCGGAATTATAATCCAACTCCCTGCCGCCCATCTTACCCATACCGAGCACGGCAAATCGTCCTTTGGAGACGGCACCGAATTTTCCCTGGAGCTCTTCAAGAGACAATTCTAATGTGCATTCAACCACAGCATCGGCGAGATCCGAGAGTTGTTCGAGGATCTGTTCGATCTCGATGGTTGCGCCCAGATCGTGCAGGCCGATGCGGATAAATTCCTCGGTTTTCGAACGCCGTAAAGCATTGAGTTTGGCTTCTAGATCGTTCTGTCCCTCGACAGCCTCGCGCAAAGCTTCCAGCAGCTCCTCCTTGGTCTTACCGATACGGGTCAGGTCCACCCGGATCAAGGTGTCGATGAGTTCCGGACGAGTTAGAAAAAGATCCGTGAGGAACTGGCTATCGCTGAAGAGTGCGATCAAAAGCCGCATGGTCTGCGGATTCTCCGCCAACAAAGTGAGAAAGCCGGTGCGGCCGCCGATTCGGTGGCTGAATCGGGATAAATTCAAAAGCGCTTGATCCGGCGCGCCGGATTGGGCGATTTCCGATATCAACGCCGGCCCAAGAGTGCGCATCACCTTGAGCCGCTTTGGACTGGGCGGCGCAAAGCTCTCGCCATCGCGGACTGCGAGAAGATTTTCGTAGGCCTTGTGAGCATCAGCGAACCCGACCTTCCGCAGCTCGCCGATGATGACATCTTGCTGATCCAGATCATGCCAGATGGTGCCGGCCAGCGACGCGCCATCGTGAGTGATTTCTTTTTGCGCGCCATAGAAGAGCCGGTCAAATAGGTTGCGTACGTTGGCGCTGTGAGTACCTTGGGCCAGCCAAAACCGTTCGCGCTCGCTGTGTTTTTTTTCCGGGAGATAACCGAGGCGGCGGGCTAAGGCCTTTTCTTCCTCTTCTCCCTCGGGAATCGAGTGGGAATGAGCTTCTTGCACCATCTGGACTTTGTGTTCCACCTGGCGCAGAAAGCGATACGCTTCGGTGAGTTGGTCTCGCTCCTTAATGGAGATGAAGTCATAGCGCGCCAGTTCGGACAGCGCTCGCAGCGTGTTGGGTTGCCGCAAAGCCGGTTCGTAACCGCCGTTTACGAGTTGCAGCGCCTGGGTGAAGAACTCGATTTCGCGAATTCCGCCGTAGCCGAGTTTGATGTTTCTCTCCTTGCCTTGTGAACTCAAAAGCTCGTTTTCGATCCGCATCTTCATATGCCTCAGTTCGTCCACCGTCGTATAGTCAAGATAACGGCGGTAAACGAAGGGTTCAATTTCCTTTAAAAACCTGGCGCCAAGATTCCTATCGCCGGCCATGGGTCTGGCTTTGATCATCGCGGCGCGCTCCCAACACTGGCCCCACGATTCGTAGTAAAGCATGGCGGAGTCTACGGATTGGACCAACGGCCCATTGGCGCCCAACGGGCGAAGTCTCAAGTCGATGCGGAAGACAAAGCCGTTCTCGGTGACTTCGCCCATCGCGTGAATA